>CALPWK020000092.1 GCA_943327245.2 Comamonas sp. lk
CTGTAAGCTATAACCTAGAGACAAACGCTCTTGAATAGTGATGATTTTATTTTGATCGAAATCAATTTTATCCTGCCAACTAGCTAATTCACTCGCAATGTCGACTAGTTCTATTTGTGCTGCTTTTAAACGAATCAATAAAGGTTCAAAATTAGCCTGCCATTTTACAATTGGCTCCAAAGTATTTACAATTTGTTTTAATTGCTGTACCATTGGATTTTCAGAACTGTCTAATATTTGAATACTATGATCAATCTGCGATTTAATATGCACCGCATTTTCTAAAAACTTTAATTCCTGTTCTAATTGTTCTAATTCGTTTTCTTGTAAATTCAAATCAGACAATTCTTCTAGCAAATGTTTTTTATAATTTTCAGTTTCTTCAAATTTTACTTTTTCTGCAAGTAACTCATTTAACTTTTTTTCATTTTCTTTCCATGTGCTGAAAGTGGATTGGTAAGAAGCTGTGTCCTTTTGCAAATTAGCTAAAGCGTCAATTACAGTGCGTTGAAAATCGGTATCTCCTAAAGTTAAAGTGTCAAACTGTTGGTGTAAGTCCACTAACTGACTAGTTAATTGCTTTAACTCGTTTAAATTAATAGGGCTGTCATTAATAAAAGCTCTAGACTTACCTTGAGCACTAATCTCTCTTCTTATAATTACTTCGTCACTAAAATCAATATCATTTGCATCAAAAAATGCCTTGTAATTTTCTTTATTGGATAAAGTAAAACTGCCTTCAATAAAGCACTTCTTTTCTGGGTCTCTGCATACATTACTATCTGCTCGGTCTCCAAGGATTAAACCTAGTGCACCCATTATAATACTCTTACCCGCGCCGGTTTCACCAGTGATGACAGACAAGTCATTTGATAGATCAATATTTAGATGATCTATTAAAATATAGTTTTGTATTTCTAATTTACTTAACATGGATTACTGCAATATACTATTGTTTAAGACATCTTTGAATTCCAGACTTCGCTTTTTGGTCCAATGAGTTTTTGAAAGCGTGATTTTTCATATTAATACAGGTATTAAAATACTCCATTGCTTTTTGAGGGTTCCCCTTAGTTTCATAAATCAAGCCAATCTGCAAAGCAGCTCTTGCTGAAAAATAGTCCGTTAAATTGGCTCCTTTTTCCAATGCAGATTTATAAAATTTAATGGCCAATTCGTCTTGTCCCATTAAATCATAAATGCGACCAAGTCGATATGCAAATTCTGTCTTGTCAGATTCTGTAGTAAAATCATTAGAGGTTTTTCCTGCTAATATATTAACTGCTTGTGCTTGGTATCCGCCATCGCTCAATAATCTTGCTTTTAATAATAGGGGATTGGGCCAACTACCATTTTTAGCATTCTCAAATGCTTGTTTGTCGGCATCGGTAATTTGATTGCCTTGTTTTAGAACATTGGTTCGGTAAGCATCTGCTTTTTTCATATCACCTTGCATGTAAGCAATCCAACTCAATCTTTCATAAGCATCCTTAATATAAAAATTACCCTTAAAGCTAGCTATAAAGTCACTAAATGCTTTTTGTGCTTTGTCTAACTTAAGTTCATTCAAATTGGCATAGCCTAATTCTAGTTGCCAAAAAGGAAGACTCAAATAAGCCTCACTATCCTCCATTTGTGTTACAATATTCAAAGCCTTAGCCGACTGCTGATGGTTCAAATACATATTAGTCGCCATATAGGCATGCATTTGATTGGTCTTAAAATCGTAATTATTCTTTTCCAAAAAGTCAAAGGTCTTTTTTGTATTTCCTTCAAAGTTCATGATTAAATAAGGATACACAAACAAAGCCTCATTTCGAGCTCTTTGGCTGTATTCGTCATTGCTCATAATATACTTTAGGACCATGGCATTACCGTCGCTTATTTTGCCGTTCATGCCTAATACGCTAGCCATCCATTGATATCCTTTTGGGATGGTGCCAATAACAGTGGTCATGATACCTAGATAAACGTCATTAGGGCTGAATTTAGGGAACTTTGATTTGTTCTCTTTGAATAGTAGGTATGCTTTTCTAAAGTCCAATGCCGCTTCCCAGTTTTTATCAAAACGGATTGCAACAAGAGACTTATGTAAATGGGCTATTCCCAAACTATACAAATAATAAGGGCTTTGTTTTGGACCATCCTCGAACAAGTCGATTCTCTGTTTGAAATGTGGATATAGCTGATTGTATTCTGCCGTGTTTTCATTTAGGAATAACTGGTAGAATTCAGCATAGCTCTCTAGCAATGGATAAACTAAATTATTGGCGTTATTTTTTTTGTCTGAAGCAATCCACTTTCTGGCTTCTGGTATGCGCAGGTGGGTAATGGACTCATAGATAGATTGAGTTCTGTCATTCCAATTATATTGGAGCTGGGCATTGGAGGCCCCAAAGGATAAAACAAGGCAACCCAGAAAAAACAGCTTTCTCATAGGATGTAAAAATAAAGAAAGGGTAGCGGTTAGGCTACCCTTTCTGGGAATATTTTATGAATTGGGAGTAAGTATTATTTACCCTCTTTTTCTGCTAATACGTCTTCTACTAAAATACGACCGCAGTTTTCACAAGCAATGATTTTTTTGTGTAAACGAATCTCGCTTTGACGTTGAGGAGGAATAGAGTTAAAGCAACCACCACAAGCATCTCTTTCTACAGTTACCACAGCCAAACCATTGCGGTAGCTGTTGCGAATACGATCATAGCTGTATAATAAACGCTCATCGATATGAGATCTAGCTGAATCGCTCTTAGTTCTCAATTCTTTTTCTTCAATTTCTGTATCAGCAATAATTTTCTCTAATTCGCCTTTCTTGTGTGTTAATACTCCGTCCTTAGTTGCAATTGTTTTTTTAGCACTATCCAATACTTTGATTTTCTCTGCTAATTCTTCGTTTGCGTCGCGGATATGTTTTTCAGCAAGTTTGATCTCCAAACCTTGCATTTCAATTTCTTTGTTGATGGCTTCAAATTCACGATTGTTTTTAACATTCTCGCTTTGTTGCTCATACTTCAACAATAAAGCTTCGCTTTCTTTGATGGCAGCTTTCTTGTCTTCAATAAATTCAGTGATACCATTTATCTCTTCTTCGATTCTAGTTTGTCTGTTCACTAAACCTTGAACCTCGTCTTCTAAATCTTTTACTTCCATGGGTAATTCACCACGTAAGATTTCGATTTGATCGATACTACTGTCAACGCATTGTAGACGGTAAAGATTCACTAATTTTTCTCCTACTGAAAAGTCTTTAGCTGATGCCATATTTCAAGTTTATTTAAAGTAATTAACCGGTTGGGTTTTCACCATGGATTCGAGGACGGCAAAGGTAGGGAATTTAAGCGTTAAATAGTCAACAATTAGTGTAGGAACAAAATGTTCACTTTCCCCATGTCCAATATCAAGTAAAAGGTACTTGCCGTCAGCTTCAAAAAAATCATGGTATTTTAAGTCACTAGTAATGAAACAATCTACTTTCTTATCCTTTAATTTACTTAATAAAAAACTTCCACTACCACCACATAAAGCAATGATTTTCAGTTTATTGTCTGTTAAATTTGTATATTTTATTACTTCTAAGTTAAGCTTCTCTTTAACCCACTTAATAAAGTCAAGTTCGTCTGTTTCGAGGGGTAATTCTCCAATTAAGCCCGACCCAATAGCCTGTCCGTTACGGTCAAAAATTCCTGGTTGAGGTGCTAAAATTTCTCTGTTTTCAAGGTGTAATTTATCTGCTATTGTTTTGTTTACCCCGTCTATTAAATTGTCCAAATTGGTGTGAATTGCATACAAGGCTATACCGTGCTTTATAGCTTTCAATACCGTTCTGTTTACATAATGATCTGAACTTAGCTCTTTAATACCTTTAAAAACGATAGGGTGATGACTTACAATAAGGTTGCAGCCCTTGTCAATGGCTTCGTCAATAACGGCCTCTGTACAGTCAAGGGAACATAAAATACCCGTGCAGTAGGTAGTGGGGGCGCCAACTATTAATCCACAATTGTCATAAGATTCTTGAAAATGTATTGGGGCCCAATCCTCTAAAGCGGAAATAAACTGTTTAATTTGCATGTGCTAATTTAATTATTAAATATTAAATCAAATCAAGCATTAAACTTTTTATATAAATAACTGTTATTATAGTACTATGAATCAATCAATTATATTATTCTGGTTTAGAAGAGATTTAAGATTTTCTGACAATACAGGACTATTTCATGCCCTGCGTCAAGCTAAGGAAAAAGGACAGGAAGTGCTTCCTGTTTTCATTTTCGATAAAAATATTTTGGAACAATTAGAAGAAAAAGACGATCGACGAGTGGATTTTATCCATCAGATTTTAACAGGATTGCAACAAGAATTGATAGAAAAAGGTAAAACCTTTTGCGTTAAACAAGGTAAACCTTTAGAGGTTTTTGAGCAATTGGTAAAAGAATTCTCCATTTCGGAAGTGTTTACAAATCATGATTATGCTCCAAAAGCTATTTTAAGGGACCAGCAAATTGAGGAATTTCTAACCAAAAAGGGTATTGAATTCCGCACATTTAAGGACCAAGTTATTTTTGAAAAGTCTGAAGTAACCAAGGACGACACAAAACCATATACCGTTTTTACCCCGTATTCTAGAAAATGGAAAGCATTATGGGCCGTTCAAAAACCTAAATTATTACCCTCTGAAAAAGGGATGGCCTATTTTTTGGATGCCAAACCTATCCCGATTCCTACCCTAAAAGACATTGGGTTTGTGAAATCCGACCTGGTTATGCCAGACAATAAATGGAAATTAAACACCATAAAAGGGTATACCGACCAAAGAAATTTTCCGGCTATTGAGGGGGGGACTTCTCATTTAGGAGTGCATTTAAGGTTCGGGACTATTTCTATTAGACAGTTGGCTTTGGAGACAGAAGCACTTAATGAGACTTTTTTGAACGAATTAATTTGGCGTGACTTTTACCATACGATACTTTGGCATTTTCCACATGTAGCAGAAGGAAAGTCCTTTAAAGCGCAATATGATTTTATACAATGGCGAAATAATGAGCAAGAATTTAAAGCTTGGTGTGAAGGTAAAACTGGTTATCCCATTGTGGATGCCGGCATGAGAGAATTAAATGCCACAGGATATATGCATAATAGAGTCCGCATGGTAGTAGCTAGCTTTTTAACCAAGCATTTATTAATTGACTGGCGATGGGGGGAAACCTATTTTGCACAAAAATTATTAGACTTTGACCTAGCTGCTAATAATGGAGGATGGCAGTGGGCGAGTGGAAGTGGTTGCGATGCTGCCCCTTATTTTAGAGTGTTTAATCCAAGACTACAAACAGAAAAATTCGATAAGGATTTAAAATACATTCGACATTGGATTCCAGAGCTAGACAGTTTTGACTATCCAAAACCAATTGTGGTTCATGAGGAAGCAAGGGTAAGAGTGCTTGCCGCGTATGCAAAGGCTTTGAAGGACTAGGAATTCAAATTGCTATACACTGCTTCTAACTGAGCAATGGCTTTTTTCCCAGTGTCTCCCATGTCAATGCTAAAATCGTTTACATATAAATCAATATGTTGACGCATTACATTTTCCGACATTTCTTGGGAATGGCATTTTACATATTCTGGTAAAATAGCATAGCTGTTTTTAAAAGCATATTCAACGCTTTCTTTAATGAGTTGGTCAATAATATGAACCTGCTCAATGGGAATATTTTTATTTGCAATAATGCCTCCCAAGGGAATAGGGGCATTAAAACTTTCTTCAAAATAAGTACCCAAGTCCATCCATTTGCTCAATCCTTTTTCTGCATAGGTAAAACGATTCTCGTGAATAATGACACCCGCGTCCACTTGGCCATTCAAGACCGCGTCTTCAATTTCATTAAACACCAAGAACTTTTTATTTTTCACATTTGGGAACGCCAAGCTAAATAATAAATGAGCGGTGGTGTTAATGCCAGGCACTGCAACGGTCATAGTAGCTTCATCCGGTTTTTCCTTATAAATCAATAATGGGCCAACACCTTTACCCAAAGCACCACCACTATTTAATAAATGATAATTATTTTTTACTAGGGGCCACACGCCATAACTAATTTTAGAAAAATCTAATTTCCCCTGTAAAGCCCATTCATTCAAAGTTTGAACGTCCTGTAGGGATACATTAAATTCAAAACCCTTAGTATCAATTTTATGATTTACTAAAGCGTCAAAAATAAAAGTATCGTTAGGGCAGGGCGAAAATCCTAAATCAATTACAGCCATCTTATGCAGTTTTATGTAATTCGTCTAAAAATTGTAAAAGTGTTTCGTTCAAATTATAAATAGCTTCTTGCATTTTCCATTTCGCTTTATTGCGTTCGCCAACGTAATTAGACACTGCGCGTAATTGAATAAAAGGCGCATGTAAATCACGACCAATATAATGTAAGGCAGCACCTTCCATTGATTCCAGTGTTGCTTTATAACGACCACTATATAAATCAATCTTTGATTTTTCCGAGCTAATGGTATTTACAGTCACTGCTTTTTTAGTAGGCAGTTTCAGTAAATTATATTGTTGTAACCAAGGGTTAGGTAAACTTTTCTTTTCGTAAGGAGGGTCGTTAGGTTTGTCTAATTTTAAATCATATAAATCTTTCCAAACTTTATTTTCCATCACGCCAATATCACCCACAAAATCGTCTTTCACCGCGAATACTTTACCCAGTGGAATTTTCTTGTCAAAGCAACCTGCAATTCCAATTTGAATAATTAAGGAAGGGGTTTCTTGAGTAAACATCTTCATCAAGGAAACACTAGAAGCCAGCATTCCAATGCCAGATTCATGAAATCCAACCGAAAAACGTTTATTATTCCCAGCATAAGCAGGGTTAATTTTTTGGAAACTTGGCATCCACTCTCCGTTGGTGGCAGCTGATATGATTATTCTCATGGTGCAAAGGTCGGCACAAATTTTATATCTTTGCAAAAATTGATGAACAAATGGTGTACTTAACAAGAGTGGAACATTTTAATGCAGCACATAAATTGGCTAACCCTAATTGGTCAAAAGAGCAGAACGAAGCCGTATTTGGAGTATGCGCCAATGAGAACTGGCATGGTCATAATTACGAGCTATATGTAACTATAAAAGGCACTCCTAATCCAGAAACCGGCTTTTTGTTTGACGTTAAAAAGTTGAGCATTATTATAAAGCAATATATTATTGACGAACTAGATCATAAGAATTTAAACTTAGACGTACCATTTATGGAAGGTCAAATGTGTAGCACTGAAAACCTCGCCATTGCTGTTTGGAAGCAATTGGTCCCTCATATTCCTGCAGAAGTAAAACTGCATTGTGTCAAATTATACGAGACTCCAAGGATTTTTGTTGAATATTTTGGATAGTTAATACCTAAAATACTTAACGTTTAATCTTTATTATAAAAGGCTAAACAATATTCTTATTTCCACGTTATATATAATTGTAACTTCGTTATCTTAATTTGGAACCAAGTTTATAATATAACAGCATGGATCAAAAAGTAGCAGTATTTAGGAAAGAACATTTCAACTCAGCACATCGTTTGTTTTGTGCTGACTGGACTGATGCCGAAAATAAGCGTGTTTTTGGTGCATGCAGTAATCCAAATTATCATGGTCACAACTACGAACTAGTAGTACAAGTAAATGGTTATCCAGATCCTATAACCGGATTCGTGATCAACACAAAAGACTTAAGTACGATTGTTCAAGAAGAAGTGATTTCGAGATTCGATCATAAAAACTTAAACTTAGATACCGACGCATTTAAAAATTTGAATCCCACTGCTGAAAATATTGCGATAGTGATTCATGATTTAATAAGGCCTCGCATAGCTGAGACACTTGAATTAAAAATTCGATTGTATGAAACAGAAAGAAACTTTGTCGACTACCCCGCTTAAGGAATCAAAAATATCCTTGAGTAATTTATTGATAGAAGAA
>CALPWK020000093.1 GCA_943327245.2 Comamonas sp. lk
AAACTATGAGGGAGTTTACCGTTTTAATAGTTTAGCTGATTTTTATGCTTCTGCAGGTACTTTAACTGCTCCAGGTACTCAACCAGCTAGTCTTTACAATTTATCTTACTCAATCACTTCTGGCGGTGGGTTCCCTATGGCTAAGTCAAGTGATTTTGAAGCAGGACTTTTTGCTCAAGATAAATTAAGATTGACTGATAAATTAACAATCACTTATGGTGTAAGATTCGACTATACAAAATTGTACAACAGTTTCTTATACAACCCAGTAGTTGATACTTTGTCTCGTTTCTACCACAACACACATTTAAATACAGGCTCTGCACCGGGTACTTCAATTCAGGTGTCTCCTCGTATTGGATTTAACTATGATGCATTTGGTGATCAAACTTTACAAATTCGTGGTGGTGTTGGTATGTTCCAAGGTGCTCCTCCTTTTGTATGGGTTTCAAACCAAGCTTCAAACACAGGTATGATGTTTGGATCATTCCAATCAGGTGGTACAAATCCAGTATCTAATTCAAACAATATTTTCTCTCCAGATGTGAATGCATACAGACCTACTACAACTGGTTTGTTTAACTCTTATTCAATCAATGCATCAGATCCTAACTATAAATTCCCTAAAGTATTTAAAGCGACTTTAGCGGCAGATAAAAAATTAGGCCAAGGTTGGACACTTACTGCAGAAGGAACTTATACTAAACAAATCAATGCATCTGTTTTCCAAAACGTAGCATTGCCTTCAACTGGATTAATCCAATTGAGTGATGGTCGTTACAGATTCCCTGCTTCAACTGCTTTCCCTTCTGTATTAAACAGTAGTAAAGTAATTGTGAATGCAGTAACTTCTCCTAATATTGCAGATGCGATATACATGACTAACTCAAGTGCTGGTTATGCTTGGACTGGAACTTTACAAGTTCAAAAAGTAACTAAAAACTTTATTGTTACAGCTGCTTACACAAGACAAGAAGCAAAAGATGCTGCTGTAAGTGGTTCTACTGCTAAAACAATGTGGGGTTCTAAAACAACATCTGCTAATCCAAACGATTTTGCAGTGGGTTATTCAAACAACTACATGCCGCACCGTATTATTGCGAGCTTAGTATATAAGAAAGAATTTAGCAAAAACTTGTTGACTTCAGTTGGTTTAGTGTACGAGGGTGCTCCTAACTATGCTACTTCAATGGTAGTAAATGGTGACGTGAATGGTGATGGTATCTCATACAATGACTTAATGTTTGTACCTGCTAATGCTTCACAAATTGTTTTTGCAAACCAAAGTTCTTCTACAGTGAATGGCGTAACTTATACAGATACAAGAAGTCAAACAGAAATGTGGAATCAATTGAACACATTTATCATGAACCATTCTTATTTGAAAAATGTACGTGGTCAATTTGCTGAAAGAAACGGTTTTGTATTGCCTTGGACACATAAAGTGGACATGAACTTTACGCAAGATATTAAATTCATGACTGGTAAAACAAAGCACACATTACGTTTTACAGCTGATATTTATAACTTAACAAACTTGTTAAATAAAGATTGGGGTGTGTTATACAATCCAACAACATCAAATCCTTTAGGATATAAAGGATTAAGTACTGATGGTAAGACACCTATTTACTACTTTAACTATCAAGACATAACTAAAAAGGTTCCTTATAGTTATGACCACACTCCATCATCTAGTATCGCCTCTCGTTGGCAGTTACAGATTGGAGTTAGATACTTGTTTAACTAGTATTAACTTGACGATATTAAAAAGTCCCGCCCCGATAAATCGGAGCGGGACTTTTTTTATGCGTATAGCTTTTTAAAAGTTTACTAGCCTTTAAAATTTTGACTGCATTTTTTTATTGTATGAAATCCTTTATAGTGGTACTCACTAAACGAGTAGCTTCCTCCATTGGGATATGTCCTACGTTATTAAATACCTGAAGAGTACTTCTTTTAATATCTTTTTGAAATAAGTAGGCATTGTCTACCGAAATTAGTTGGTCCTGCGCTCCCCATAAAATAAGCGTAGGTGCGGTAATTGTTTTTATTGCTGCTGCATTTTGTTGCAAAGGATGTTGAAATAAAGACAATGCCGCTTTTCTATTCCCTGCACTCAAAAGTAAATCGTGATACCTATTAATAGTAGCTGCTGTAACAAATCGTTTGTCAAAAAAAACAGTTTCTAAACTTTTTTTCACCAAGGATTTTGGAGTGACAAACAAAAGCAAATTATTAATAATTGGTATGCTTGCAATTTTAAATCCTAGCGACCCCTTTTCGTTTTTGCGTGGATACCCACTAGCATCCACTAAAATTAGCTTAGCAACTTTTTCGGGATGCGCGATTGTATAATTCCAAGCAATGCCACCTCCCAAGGAGTTGCCTGCTAGTATACAAGCCTTAACTTGTAACGTAATCAAAAAAGAGTCAAGGAAGGCAGAAAAATAAGCATAAGAATAGGCATTGGCTGGACTGGGGCCTGTGAGTCCAAAGCCTGGCATATCCATTCTAATAATCCGCTTGCCCCCGGGGATACTGGAGTTTAATTCGCTGGCCAGACTATCCCAAGTATTTAAGGAAGACGATGTGCCGTGTATGAGTACCAAAGGAACAGAATCGTTTACAGGCCCTTCATCTCTATAGTGTACTTGCATGCCCATTAAAGGCATAAAGCGAGAGGCGCTAGTGCAGTATTTCCCCTTTAATTGTGCAACAGGAATATCTCTTTGAGCGAACGCAGTAAATAGTATAATGGATAATACTAGGAGGCTAATAATGGAGTAGCCAAGAATGGTTGGAATCTTTTTCATACAATAAATTATAAATAAATGTACTCATTAATTTATAATTTTCCCATCCTCCATTTTGATGATCCGATGGGTTCTCTCGGCAAAACTAGGATCATGTGTCACAATAAGAAGTGTTTGATTATAATCTGCAGCAAGCTGACTAAAAATATCAAATACTAAATCGCTATTTTTCTTATCTAAATTTCCTGTGGGCTCGTCTCCCATTATTATATGAGGATCATTAATTAGTGCACGGGCAATAGCAACTCTTTGTTTTTCTCCACCCGATACATGATTTGCTTTTTTAAATGCAAGGTGCCCAATGCCTAAAATATTTAATTTTTCCATGGCTCGGTGTTCTACTTCGGCCTTACTATATTTATTCAGTTTTAGTCCAGGGAGCATTACGTTTTCTAAAACATTAAACTCATTCAATAAATAGTGAAACTGAAATACGAATCCAATTTTCTCATTTCTTATTTTAGCGAGTACCGTCTCATTTGATTTAGGCATTAATTCCTGATCTATTAATAGATCTCCTTCGTAATCTGTATCCATTGTTGACAATACGTATAGCAGGGTTGACTTGCCACAACCAGAACGGCCTGTTAGGGAAACAAACTCTCCTTTGTTTATTTTAAAATTGATATCCGATAAAACCTTGACTCTAACAGGATCGACAAAGTGTTTCGTGATGTTTCTGGCTTCTAATATTGTTTGACTCATCTTATTTTCCTCTTATTATTATTACAGGATCTATTTGACTTGCTTTTCGAGCGGGGAACCATCCAGCCAAATAGGTTGTAACGAGTGAAAAAATAATACCAATCAAATAAAAATATGGATTATGATTAATTGGATAAGTTGTAATAGTGGGAAGGGACGCGGTGTTAAATGGAATTTGATCAATAATGGAGGATAAAATAAACCCAACTAATAGCCCAACTAGACCTCCCACAATTCCGATACTTAATGCGATATAGATAAATATGTTTTTAACATCCAAGCCAGAAAATCCTGTTGCTTTTAATATGGCAATGGAATCCATCTTTTCAAAAATCATCATATTTAGAATATTGTAAATGCCAAAACCTGCTACTATGAGTAAGGTGATGCCCACCGAATAGGAGATAAGTGTACGAATGGAGCTTCCTGTTTCGAATTGAGAGTTTGCTGTTTGGATGTCTTCCGCATCTATTTGATATAGTTTTGCATACTCCTTTGCCAGGGCGGGTGCCAGCGTAATATCATTGAGCTTTACTTGGAGTTCAGTTAAATAGTCATTTGGCTGCGCTAACACTTTTTGAACCGTATTGATTGCTGCGTAGCTTTGCGTGTTGTCAAAGTCCTTTAAACCCGACTGAAAAATGCCCACCACCTTAAGTTGGAACCTTTCTCCCTTTGAAGTGGTTACTTGAACCATGTCATCAAGCCCAACCAGGAGCTTTTCGGCTAAGCCCTTCCCCATGATGATACTATTGCTCACTTTTACCAAATCCTGAGAGCTCCCCGAAGTTACATATTCATTAAAATGAAACAAGCTACTTTCAGCTACAGGATCAATCCCATTCATTGCACCAGTAATATCAATATCTCCGTCATTAAAAAAAACTTGTGCAGTTAGCTTAGGAGCAAATCCTAATACACGGCTATCTTTTTTTAAAGAATTCATAATGGCCCCACTATTGTATATAGCTTGTCTATTGCTACTAGACTTAATGGAAGTAATAAAATTATGTGCTTTAGCGAATTCGGGTTTTAAATTTATGGGTTGATTTTGACTTGGCTTAATATCATTATATAGTTTAACGTGGGGCGTTCTATTTAATATTAATCCATCTAACAAACCATTTAGGCCGGACATGAAACTTAAAAGGGTAATAAACATTGCGATACTAAAGGAAACCCCGATCGCGGCGACCATTGTTTGTTTCCATCTAGCAAATAATAAAGCCTTTGCAATATCAATTAGTATTTTTTTCCTCATCGTATTGGCTTATAAATCTTATCCTTGTCTGTTATGCCCGAAATAATTTCAACTTTGTCGTAGTCCATTAAACCAGTGACCACTTTAATTTTTTTATGATCAGCTGTTAAAACAGAGTCCCCTACTAATAAATAATTACGAGGAATGGTTAATGCTTTTTCCTTTACTTCTATTATAATATTTGCTTCGACACTTAAGTTTGGATATAAATTTTCAGGCTGTTTAGTAAAACTTGCCTCTACTTTAAAGGACTTTGACTTTTCGTTCATCAATGGATAAACCTTGTGCACTATGCCCTCAAAGGCTTGCCCCTTATAGCTATCCATAGAAATGAATAACTTTTGTCCGCTTTTTATTTTTGAAATATCGTATTCGTCTACTTGTAGTTCAATAATAAATTCCTTGGCGTCTCCAATAACTGCAATGGATGACTGCATATTCACCATCTCTCCTTTTTCTTTTGCGATACTATATACTTTTCCATTCAACTCACTCTTGATTAAATAGTCATTCATATTTAATGAGGAAATAGCAGCGGTTTTTTGTGTTTGCTGTGTTTGGAATTTTAATTGCTTTTGTAGGTCATTGTATTTTAATTTACTTGCATCATATACACTTAAAGCAGTTTGATAGGCTAATTCCCTTTGATCCAATTCATTCTTTGTTCCAATTTCTTGCGCCCATAATTTTTTTTGTCTATCTAATAAAGACGCTTCGTTATTTACTTTTAATTTTGCAACCTCCATTTCGGTTTGTGCTTGCTGTATCTTTTCCTTATTACTAATTGTAGAAGAATAGTCCGCTAGTAGCTTTGCATTTTCATAACTAAGCGCTTGTGCTTCATTGCTAAGTATCATTAGTACCTGTCCTTTAGTAACGAGATCCCCCTCTTTTACATGCAAATCTTTTATTATCCCATTTGCTTTAGAATACACTTGATATTGATCCTTGCTTTTTATTGTCCCCGAAGCATAAACAGTATTGGTTATTTTTTCAACAGTTGGGGAGATAAACGTAGATTTTGTGTTGCAGCTATAGGCGCTAGCAATCAGTCCTATTATAATAAATATTGAATACTTCAATTTTATGATTTTATTGATTACACAAAGCTATTTATAATTTCTGCTTAAAGTGTAATTTCCTCCTGATTTAACAAGGATCATAGTAGCTAGGCCAATTTACCTAAGCTTACAATTAATTCAGGAACAACTCGTCTATGAAAATCCAACCTGGAGTGCCTTTCCCTGGGTGCCATTCCGGCAATTTTTTAATGTTTAGTACAGTAAACTTATAATACCTGTATTTTGTATTTTCAGGGAACACACAGCTAAAGCTTTTGGTTTCCCTCATGGTTGCTGGTTTAATAACGATTGGGTATTTTGTTTCCTTGATGCGCTTAAAATTTTTACCATCGTCGCTGCCTTGCACTAGAATAGAAACAACGGGCATAATATAAGCACCATAATCTACTAGGGAATTGAAGTAGACCTGCTTGATTGTTTTTGCCTGCTTAAATCCAACCACAAATTCCATGGTGGCATCTTTATAGCCAAGCCACTTGCCATTCGCAAAATTCTGGTCTCCTAGTTCATAGTCCACTAAAGTATTCGCGCCACTACCTGTATATTTAGGATCGGGCTTTGTAATAAGGTAAGTGGTGTCAGGATGTATTTCAGATTTGTAAAAGGTTCTCTGAATCGTGTTACTACTTAACCAGCCCACCTTAAACGCACGTGCTTTTAAGGTGGTGTTTTGGGTAAAACGTAAAGTTGTATTGTATTTAGGGCTTGTTAAGCTATCCGGCTCACTTCCATCTGTAGTATACCTTATAACCACCCCATTTAATAAATTTTTTAATTTTACGTCTAAGTGGTTTGCAATAATTGAGGAATCCTGTTCAATGGTGGGGCTGCTTACTTTTACAAAATCGTTTTCTAAATTATCTCCGACAATTATTTTTGTTTTTGGATATTTTGCAATTACATTTTGTAATTGTTTTATATTAATATTATTTGCCCATACATTAATTTGAGAAAAACGTGCCCCGCTTAAGAAGTTAGATAATGTTGTTTCATTTATTTCCATTCCGCAAATAGATAAGGCGGATAGGCTTTCCATTTTCTTAATGGCCTCAATGGCTTTTAAATTTAATTTGGTATAGTTCAGGTTTAATCTTTTTAAATTACTAAACTGGCTAATGAGTTCAATGTCTTCGTTTTTCAAAGGCATTCCCTGCATATTTAAGTGTATAATTTGACCTTTTAACTTTTCTAATTTTTTTAATAATGCATGGTTATAGAAACTACCCTGAAAAAAAGTTACTTCCACTTGGTCGGATCCATGGTATAAATAATTTACACTACAATAATTAGAATTGTAACTACTTAAATCTGGAAAACTTCCTACCTGGTTCTTTTTTTCAGCTGCCAAGGGTACATAATTATTGGCCAACAAATACAAACTATCAGTTTTTGCCAATTGATTCATTTTGGTTTTAAAATTACCACCGGCCTTTACCCATTGATTTAGAATGCTTATTTCTGATGGGGTTAATTGTAATTTGCCGTCTGGAGGCATGTGTTTTTCGTTGCCTAATGGCATATGAATTCTTTCAATAAGAGAGGCTTCTTTTCCATTTATACCAACGAGTATACTTCCCCCTTTTCCACCTTTTAATATGTTTTCAATACTATTTAATTGCAAGGACCCTTTTATCTTATCTGTTCCATGACAGCCTACACATTTTTGTTCAAGAATAGTTGCTACTGCTTTTTCATAGACTGTTGTATTACTGTCTAACTTCACTTCCTTTGGGAGGACTGCTTCGGCCTTTTTTTGAGGGAAGCTAATTGCATTGACCCCATGCGTAAGTTGAGCACCTTTATGTGTAAAAAAGGCGATGACAAACAGGAATATAACTGCAAATACAATTTTCAATTTTCGAGCTGTTGAGGGTATATACAATGCCCCCCAGCTTAGTAAAGCAATTCCGGCGCCGCCCCACTTATGCCAAAGTAGCAAACTCGCATCATAACTATAGTGCTTTGATAAAAAAACGCCTAATATCGCCACCAATGAGGACAATAGGGCGTTGGATGCAAA
>CALPWK020000094.1 GCA_943327245.2 Comamonas sp. lk
TTAGGTATTCCTGTAATAGCAATAGATGCTAGGAAGCAAAAGGGTTTGGTGGAACTCAAAAAAGCCCTTACCACCATTATTGAAACCCCTAGAAGTAGAAATCAAGAAAGTTTTATTGATAATAAAAGTTTGGCACCCGAAGCCATTGACGAATTTAAAAAACTATACCCAACGCATAGTGACTACGCAGCATTGCATTATTTGATGCATCATGAAACATTCCCGCTAGATACGGAAATGCAAGAAACTATTGAGCAAATTGAAATAAATAATAATTTTAATCATACCAAAACACAGGCACAGGAAATATTACAGCGATATAGTCATATTCAAGAGATTATGAAAAACCGGGTAGTTTCGCCCGACCCCAATGCAAAGAAAAAAAGGACCGATAAACTAGACAATATTTTTTTACACCGTATTGGTGGTTACTTTATTTTATTTAGTGTGTTATTTTTATTATTTCAGTCTATTTTTTGGATGGCTAAATTCCCAATGGATGGGATTGAATGGATATTCACCAATGTCACTACTTATCTAAACGCAAACTTACCAAAAGCTTGGTGGCAGGACTTATTAGTTAATGGAATGGTAGCAGGACTTGGAGGTATATTAATATTTGTACCGCAAATAATGATATTGTTTGGGATTATAACATTACTAGAAGACACCGGATACATGGCAAGAATTAGTTTTTTAAGCGATAAATTAATGCGTAATGTTGGATTGAATGGGAAAAGTGTAATGCCCATGATTAGTGGATTTGCATGTGCTGTACCCGCCATAATGAGTGCTAGGAATATTGAAAATAAAAAAGAACGCTTGCTTACTATTATGGTAACTCCTTTTATGAGTTGTAGTGCAAGACTACCCGTTTATACCATATTAATTTCTTTAGTGATTGACGAAAAAGTGTATTTAGGTTTTTTAAATTTGCAAGGTTTAGTAATGATGGGCCTTTATTTATTAGGTATCATAATGGCTTTATTGGCAAGTTTTATTTTAAAATTCTTCATCAACATAAAAGAGAAGAGTTATTTTATTTTAGAACTACCTGTATACAGAGCACCGCGTTGGGGCAATATGGTAATGACCATGATACAGAAGGCTAAAATATTTGTTACAGATGCAGGTAAAGTAATTATGCTAATTAGTTTACTATTATGGTTTTTAAGTAGCTATGGCCCTAGTGAAAGAATGAAAAAAGTGGAAAGCAATTATAGTAATTCAATTGCAGCTAATCCGTCGAATCAAAAACAAATTGAAAGACAGTACCATACAGACAAGTTAGCTAACTCCTATGCAGGTATAATAGGCAAGTCAATCGAACCTGCTATCACTCCATTAGGGTACGATTGGAAAATTGGAATTGCATTAGTTACTTCCTTCGCTGCAAGAGAAGTATTTGTAGGCACTATGGCAACCTTATATAGTGTAGAAGCTGCAGATGATAGTTCTCTTAGAGAAAAATTAAAATCTGCAAAGCGAGCAGACGGAACACCTGTATATAGTTTAGCCGCCGCCTTATCCTTAATGATATTTTATGTACTAGCCATGCAATGCATGAGTACACTAGCTGTTGTTAAAAGAGAAACTGGTTCTTGGAAATGGCCAACAATACAGTTTTTTATGATGACGGGATTGGCATATGTGATGAGCTGGCTTACCTATATCATGATAAAATAGATTCGGTTTCTACTAAACTAACTATTTCTTAACGGGTGCTTGTGGTTCTAATTGAGCCTTTACTTGAGTAATAATTTCTAACTGAAGTGTATCTATCGTTTTAGTAATAAAAACAACGTCTTGATGTGCCAAATTACTATTATCTACTATTTGCTTTATTAATGCCAATTTTTGATAATGTCTATTAATTTCTGATTCAGAAAATTTTATTACAAAAGTTTTCTCCGCAACAAAAGCTGTCAAAGCTATTATGCCCATTCCGATAAATATTCCTTTAATTAAATTATTTGATGTTTTCATAGTGTGTAATGTTTTATTAAATTATTTAATGTTACTTTTTTTTATTTTCTATTTTAATAAGTAGTCGTGAATTTTATATTAGGCCCATAATAAACATAGTTACCTACTTTTATAAAAGTTCTTGCATAGTAAGTTGTGCCGCTATTTAGTCCAGTTAAATACAAGGTCATAGGACCTGTCCCTGGAGAACTATCCGTGCTATAATCATTGTCAATGGTTGGATTGACACTAGTACTCCAGCATACCCCTTTTTGAGATAATTTTGAATAAGCAGAAGATATAGTACAATCATAACTTGCCCCCGCATTAGTAATATTAGAAAGTACCCCTGCAACTATTTTCGGAATTGGCACTTTACCTTTCACCCAATTAGATGTATTCCCAGTCATGTTGAAATTGTACAGACTATACAACACTTCAAATTGTCCTGGAACATAAGTAATCGTATAATTAGAAGGAGAAAAAGTACCTCCTGTTGCATCCGTTGGTGTAATATCATAGAAACCTGGAGGAGAATCAGGAGTAAACCCTCCATTCGGAGTTAACGTTACAGAACCTATCGTTTCATTATTATATAATCCTGATGAAGTGAAATTAGTAGCTCCAGTACCTAATGAAATAGTAGATCCATAGAACTTTTGAAAATAGGATGCAGTGACTGTTAAAGGTGATGCAGCAACACTTGAAGTAGCCATTGAAATGAGTATACTATCTGCTGCATAGCTAGTTAATTTTATAGTTCCAGAATAATTACCAACACTTGCAGTTGTTTTCAATCTAATATACACATTTGTATTAGTAATTGTGCCGCCAGATTGTATTATAGACACTGTGTTAGCAAAACCAGTAATTGCGTTAGCGGAAACTTCAAAACCAGTTGGAGGTGTTATAGTAATATTTTGAACAATATATCTTCCAGATACATTTATCGTGCTAGGCGAAGAAGCATTGCCATAAGTGCCATTCATACCATCTGCTGTAATTGTAGTTGTACTAATTACTGGTTTATATACAGAAAGATTCATAGTATAAGTATCACTATAATTATTGCCACCTAATTTATTGTAATTAAATGCTCGAACTTTAATTGCAGCATTATTTATCAATACAGAAGGTGTACCTGAGATTACTCCAGAAACTGTATCCATTTTTAATCCTGCTGGTAATGAATCTAATAACTGATAACCAAAAGCTTGTCCTCCTGAATTGGTTGGACTTACCGATATGCTTGAATAATTTAAATAGAAAATACTTGGGGAAGGATAAATAATAGTTGGGGGTAATGTGGTAATATTAATATTAACAGGATAGCTATAATTACATCCTGCTTTTGTATAATTATAATAAATAGTATATAAGCCACTCGAACTTAAACCAGGAGTGAAAGCACCAGAATTTTGATCATAAAATAATCCAGTAGGCGTAGCAGAAAATATACCAGTTAATGGACCAATAATAAAATTCACTTTCGCCAATGACATATTAGTCTCATCAAATCTATACGCTCCATATGAAATGGATGTAAGATTATCTTTCAAAACTGTCACGGTTACTTTCGCAGTATTAAAACAACCGACTCCCGCACCTGACCCAGTTACTGTATAGGTAGTTGTAGATAATGGATTCGCTATCGGACTCGCTACAAGACTACTACTTAAACCAGTTGCAGGGGTCCATACGTAATTCGTAGCTCCAGTGGTAGTTAATGTAGTTGATACCCCAGGACAAATAGTAAAATCAGATAAGGTAGCTACAGCTGTTCCAGCAGATGTCCCCGTAGTAGGTGTTAAACTTCCATTACCATAACCAACTCCACTACCTCCCATATAAAAATTATCACCAACAGGATAATTACAAAAATTAGGTATCAAAGTAACTTTAGCAGTGGCACTCGAAGAGGCGCCTCCCATAAAGATAGTATTAGAAGGATTTATATAAGGAGTACAAGCACCTTGGATTAATTTATTTGGAGCAGTAGTGGCTGAAATTCCACCTACATAAAATGATACTGAATAGTCTATGTTAGCACTACAGGAACTAGCAGTCAATAGATTTCTGGGAACTGCAGCTCCCGAAGTTCCACCTGAAAAAATCATTAAGGTATAATCTAGCGGGATTACACAAGTGCTTTGAGTGACAAATAATTTTGCGGAAGTTGTTGGAGAAGTAGCCCCTAAATAAAAATTAGGATAATTAACTTCACCATGAGTAGCAGCATCAGTAGTTATAATTACTGAGGTAGTTGCTGTATTACTACATGTGCCATAAGTATAATTTACAGTATAAGTTCCAGCAGTACTAGTATTTGGCGTAATTTCACCAGTTACTGCATTTATTTTTAAATTAGCGGAAGAAGGCGAATATACACCACCTGTAATACCCGTTAAAATTACACTTTGAGGAGTGGTAATGCTTTTACTAATAAGTGCAGCAGGATAACTAATTGTAGTACCGCTTTCATTTCCACTAGCCACCGTCACCACTACCGAAAATACACTCCTACAACCAGCAGATCCAGAAGCAGTTAATGTATAAGTTGTGGTTGTAGAAGGGCTAGCTACTGGACTAGCAATGGAAGCACTATTTAATCCAATGGAGGGAGACCAAGAATAACCTGTTGCACCCGTACCTGTTGTAGTTAGCGTAACGCAGTTTCCATTGGTTATGATAGCATTCTCAATACTTGTCATAAATGGTCCCGAGGTATTATTTGCAGTAGTTGCTGCTATAGTGCCTGGAGCATTATTGGAAGAATTACCTCCCATATAAATATTAGTAGGATCTGGAATTGCGCAGGTAGTAGGAGTAAGTGCAATGGATGCATTACTACCATAACTTCCTCCGTGATAAAAAATTACCGTACTATCTAAAACGAAATCACAAATAGAGGGAAGAATCGTGTTAGTTGCAGCACCACCATAACTACCCCCACGATAAAAAATTACAGTAGTATCAATAGAAGTTGCACAAATGGTTGGGGTAATACTATTAGTGGCAGCACCTCCATAACTTCCACCATGATAAAAAGAAGCCGCTGTGTCAATTATAAAAGGACAAGTAATTGAATTAATAGTATTGTTTGCAGCACCTCCATAACTTCCACCATGATAAAAAATTACGGTAGTATCATAATATAACACACAGGTGTTCGCAGCAAGATTTACTCTAAGACCTGTAATTCCAGTTCCAGGGTCGGATTTACCACCAATATAAAAATTGGGTGTTTGTGCGTTAACACAAATTATACCAATGGTAAAAAGTAATAATAATATATACTTCCTTAAGTTCACTTGCTTACTTGCTTGCTTATTAAATTAATTAATTAGGAAAAGACCTAACTCCTCTTCCGCCAAAACCATTGTTTTGACCATTATTAGTTGTGTTACCAGCATAGTTCTGTCTATCAGAAGTTTGTATAATTGCTGGATAGGTTCCATTTCCAGTGTAGTCACCTCCTTTCCAATAATTTCCAGTATTTGCACCCCATAAAGTTGGCCAACCAACCGTATTGGCGTTACCATCCGCACCTAAAATGCCGTCTCCATTCGCTGTTGTGAAGTTGGAGAAATCGTAACCACTACCACCGCCTACTACTTGTTCCATTACATTGCCTCCCATATCCATTACGCCATAATAAGTAGCCCCAGCTTGAGATCTAGTAGTTAAGTTAGTTGCAAAACAGCCAGATCGGAATGGAGTCCAGTTATTGTCATTCCATTGATAAAGAGACATACCACTATACAATCCTATATTAGCGGGAACAAATGTGGCTGTTCCACCACCAGTTCCAGTAGATACGTTGTTGGTTAAAACCACATCCCCCCAAGGATATTCATTCGGAATAGGATTTACATTCGAACCTCTGCATACTTTTTCATATTCAAATTCGGTCATAGGTCTTAAACCAGACCAATCCAAATATGCAGTTAAGTCATTCCAAGACAAATGTGTTACAGGATTATATTTAGCCCAAACATTATAATCAAAAACAGCAGGAACGGTATTGTAAGTTCCGGCAACAGTAGTATGAATATCCACTGCTCTTCCAGAAGTTGTGAAATAGGTATTAACAGAATTAGGATATCGAGCACCCCATTTAGCTAGTCTTGTTGCTTGTTCATTATAGGAAATGCAGTTTAAGAAATCTACATAACTAGTTACGCCTATCTCGTATTTCATGCACCAAAACCCATTATACCCAATAGGAAAACTTGCAGGTAAATAATTGGGACAACCATAAGATGGGTTAGATGTATACACAGTAGAAGCGCCTAATCCAGCAGTCTGTAATGCAGCAGTAATTAATAAAGGAGTTCCTGCATTATTTCCATTAGAAAAATTAGTCGTATTGGTTGGTCTACCATCACCTAAATAAAACTGGCCTTGTGGTACATAAACCATTTCCACTCCAAATATTTTAAAATTATCAGAGGAAGTGGTAGTTATAGCTGGACTTGTAGTTAAGGAACTATTTAATTGAAGTGTAACAGTATGGGCTGGTATATTACCTAATCCATTATATTGACGTTTAATAAAAACCCCCATTCCGTCAGCTACCGCTTCCACGGTTAATAATTTGGCACCAGTTGCTACTAAAGCAGTAGTATGGTCGGCCGACGTAGTACTTAACAAAGCAGTTGCCCAGGCATTGGTATTAGAACAAGCCTGTCTTTTTATAAATAACCATACGCCATCATTATTGGAAGGTCCGCCTGTTATTTTCCAACTATTATCCCAAGTAATCGTAAATGTTAAGGTCTTATTGGCATCATTATAATTGGGAGTAGAAATAGTTAAATTATTTGCTTTTGTTATTTCAACAAACCCCAACATTATTAAAAAGAATAGAACATATTTTTTCATAAAGAAATTTTTTCAATTTAAAATTAGTATGAGAATGATCTCACGCCTCTTGCACCGTTATATTTTGATAATGAAGTGTTAGATTTATCACCATTCCATTGATAACCTGCGTAAAAGGTTCTATCAGAAGTTTGACACCTAAAAGTATTACCTCCAATTTCCCACCAGCCACCTCTAATAATGGTTCCAGAAGCAACTCCGCCATTGGCAGGCCAACCAGTCACATTTGCTCTGCCAATACTTGACAATGCACCGTCTCCGTTAGCAGTGGTAAAGCCAGAATAATCGTAACCACCTCCGCCAATACATTGTTCCCAACAATTTCCTGCCATGTCCATAATACCATAATAAGTGGCAGCAGCTTGAGTTCTATTCGTAGTTGATTTTGCAAATGCACCCGGTCTCATTGCCGACCCATCCCATCCAGTATAAAACACAGGTCCTTCCACATTAGTTGCAAGCGCCGAATTCGCATTCGTATAATCTGAACCAAGTTGAGAATTGGTTATTGTTGTAGTTCCCCAAGGATATTCATAAGCAACGGCAGCAATAGGTGTTTGAGCAACAGTATTAGAACCCCTACATGCTTTCTCATATTCAAATTCTGTCATGGGTCTTAAACCGGACCAATCTAAAAATGCAGTCATGGATCTCCATACCACATCACCTTCCGCCAAAAATAAATAAGGAGCAGAAAATACTGCTGGTACCGTATTATAAACACCTACCGTAGTTACCCTATTCCAAAAACCCCAAGAGTTTCCCATGTCGAACCAAGCACCTAGTACATTGGGTAAGTTGGAAACGCCTGCTTCTTGTAATATTGTAGTTTGTTGGTCATAGGTTAATGCATTCAAAAATTCAACAAAAATACCAACAGTCGCTTCATATTTCATACAATAA
>CALPWK020000095.1 GCA_943327245.2 Comamonas sp. lk
AACTTATTTGTAATGGAGTATTGATTATGATTACAAGCGGCTACACATAAAACTAGTAAAACTAAAGATGCTGTTTTAATAAAGTTCATATCGAAATATTAAAGTAAATTATAAGTGTTTCAAGTTATTTAATACAACTTGGTTCTTGTTGACTTAAACAATGGAAACTTCCTAATCCCCAGATAATATCAGTAGAATCAATCCCCACTATTTCCCTTGTTGGAAAACAGTCTTGAATGATTCGCATTGCTTGATCGTCTTGAGAACATCTATATGTTGGAACTACCACATGAGCGTTACTGATATAAAAGTTTGCATAAGATGCTGGCAACATTTGATCCTCATGAATCACATCTGCCGGCATTGGTAATTCAACAATATTTAATTGTTTGTCATTCAACAAGCGCATTGCTTTTAATTCTTTTAAATTCTGTTGTAATAAATCATAATTGGCTGATTGCTTATTTTGATCCACTACTGTCACCACCGTATCTTCATTTACAAAACGAACGGTGTCGTCAATGTGACCATCTGTGTCGTCCCCTACAATTCCTTCTGACACCCACAAAACCTGATTCACATTATAATAGTTACACAAATATCTTTCTATTTGATCCTGACTTAATTCAGGATTTCGATTGGGATTTAATAGACAACATTTTGATGTTAAAACCGAACCAGCTCCATTAAAATCAACCGAGCCTCCTTCCATTATAATATTAGGATAAAATACAGGAAGGTTTAATGCCTTCCCTATAAGTGTTGGAATTTCATCGTCTAAATCATATGGAGGATATTTTCCACCCCATGCATTAATATTCCAATCTATGATTGCTTTCGGTGCTTCTACATTATCACGTATTAAAAAGGAAGGGCCATGGTCACGACACCAAGCGTCATTTGTTGGATGTATATAAAATTGAACTTTTGAAAAATCTACATTAAAAGCTTGCATCATTTGTGTTGCAGATGCTTGCATAGCTTCATCAACCACATTAATACAAACTCGTTGTGACTTTGTCAATACTTTTATGAATTCAATATAAGAAGGATAAATACTATTTAGTTTTCCTGGCCAACTTGCTTCTTTATGAGGCCAACTTAACCAAGTGGCATCTTGCTTTGCAAATTCTGCTGGAAAATAATAACCTAATGATCTTGGAGTTGGTGAACTACTTAACATCTTCGTCAATATATCTTTTAGTAATTGGATTATATGAATCAATTCGTCGATCGCGTAAAAATGGCCAATGTGTTCTATAACTATCTGACTTCTCTGTATCAATGTCAATCACAGCAACTTCTTCTTTATCATGAGATGCTTTATATAATAAGGTTCCAAAAGGATTACTTACAAAACTTCCACCCCAAAATTGCATTAATCCATTTTGCTCTAACCCAACACGGTTCACACTAATTACAGGCACTCCATTTGCAATAGCATGACTACGTTGAATAGTTTGCCATGCATTATATTGTTCAATATTTGTTGCTTCGTCTTGTGCGGTTGCCCAACCAATAGCCGTTGGATAAAATAACATTTCAGCACCCATCAAACTTGTAATTCTAGCAGCCTCTGGATACCATTGATCCCAACATATTAAAACACCAATAGTTGCAAATTTAGTTTTGAAAACTTTGTATCCTAAATCACCTGGTGTAAAATAAAATTTTTCATAATAAGCAGGATCGTCAGGAATATGCATTTTGCGATACTTCCCTAAATAAGTCCCGTCCGCATCTAAAACGGCAGTCGTATTATGATATAAACCCTCTGCTCTTTTTTCAAATAAAGAAGCAATAATAACAACCCCTAACTCTTTAGCAATAGCAGCTAATTCGTCGGTTGTTTTACCAGGAATAGGCTCTGCTAGTTTAAAATTTTCATACGCTTCCACGTCACAAAAATATAAGGATGTAAATAATTCTTGCAAGCAAATAATATTAGCTCCTTTACTTGCTGCTTCTCTTATTTTATCAATTGCCTTTTTCGTATTGCCTTCTTTATTAGCAGTACAAGACATTTGAACTAAACCACATTTAACGATTGACATAAGCTGTAATTAAAATGTATTCTTATTATTAAAAATTAGTTTATAGTATTGGGTTAAATAATATTAAGTAGTTCTTTGAATTATGGAATCAAAACTTGAAATTCCAATTTGTTTTTCTGTAATAAATCCTTCTGCATACTCAACCCCAATTTGTTGACCCATTTCCTTTGCTCTTCCTTTTATAAATTCTAAAAAAGAATTACTTGAAATAAAAGTTTCTGGTTCAATTGAATTAGGATCAAAAAACTGAGAGCTATGTGCTAAAATTGATTGCATTTTCTTATCAAAATAACCACTAATGTCCACCACAAAATCAGCAACTAAATTTCTGGATTGAATATAGTGAAACACTTGTGTAGGTCTCCAAGCAGCCTGTGGCACTCCATTATGCGTTGTTTGAATTTTACTTAAGCCAGATAAAAATGCAGCGTCAACTACTAAGCGAGCAGCCTTACCATGATCTGGATGACGGTCTGAAGGTGCATTACACAAAATAATAGTAGGTTGAAAACGACGAATGGTTTCAATAATTGCAAATTGATTTTCCTTATTATTTTCAAAAAAACCGTCTGCCATTCCTAAATTATCTCTAACGTCTGCTCCAATAATCTGACCCGCCAATTGCGCTTCTTTTAACCGAATAGAAGTAGTACCTCTGGTTCCTAATTCTCCTTTGGTAAGATCAATAATTCCTACTTTTTTTCCCTGCGCCACCGCAGCAATCAAACTGCCCCCACATCCTAATTCCACATCGTCAGGATGTGCACCAAAAGCAAGTATATCTAGTTTTTGCATAGTTGAAATTTACAAGTAACAAAGGTAAGTATTGATAAGCCTAAAAAGACAAAACCCTCTCTTACGACTGTAAGAAAGGGTTTGAATTTTTTATAAAAAGAGTCGTTAATAACGTGCTCGCTTTTATTACTTCTTTGCGTAACGCTTGTTGAACTTGTCGATACGACCAGCAGTGTCCACTAACATATTTTTACCTGTGTAAAAAGGATGTGAAGTGTTAGAAATCTCCAATTTAATTACTGGATATTCGTTGCCGTCTTCGAATTGGATTGTCTCTTTTGTGTTAGCCGCTGACTTACATAAAAAAGAGGTGCCATTACTCATGTCTTTGAATACTACAAAGCGATACGATTCTGGGTGGATACCTTCTTTCATTATTATGATTTTTAAGGAAGCACGGTTTTTGCCGTACAATTATTTAATAGGATGCAAATTTAGGCTAAACCCCTGTTTTGGCCAAATATATAAGCAAATAAAGGCATTTTAGCCCTTCATATTGATATACTGAAGTGGTAAACCTAAGTTAGCAGCTCTACAAGCAGCAATAACATCTTGCAAATCGTCAATTTTCTTCCCTGTAATACGGATTATATCATCCATAATGGCCGTTTGAACCTTCAAGCCACTGTCCTTGATCATTTTTACCACCTTCTTAGCATCGTCTTGTTTTAGGCCATTTCTTACTGGAACGTCTTTTTTAAAGAGCTTGCCACTTGGCAAAGCCTCTTTTGAGAAATCGAAAGCACTTGGATCAATGCCTTGTTTTATGGATCTGCTTAAAATAACGTCAACTATTTGTTGAATTTTCATCTCAGATTCAGACTCTAATTTAATCACATAGTCTTTTTTATTTAAGTCAATAACAACATGTATTGCTTTAAAATCAAATCGATTGGTGATTTCTTTCTTTACCACATTAATGGCATTGTCTAAAGTTTGAATGTCTACAGTACTAGCGATATCAAATGATGGCATTATATAAGATTTAAGATTTAGAAATATTTTTAGGAAACCAACGCTTGGACATTGCCAAGAATACAATTCCCAATATGATTAAGATAACGGCAATCAATTCAGCTTGTGTTGGCTGAAATGGTAAAAACTGATATTTATTATTAACTCTGATTTTTTCTACTAAGAAACGCTCAGACCCTGCAAACAAAAAGTACACCGCTGTTAAAATTCCTGGCTGAGTTACTTTCTTTCTAAAAGACCACATAATTAGAAATAAAATAAACATTACTATAATTTCATAAAAAGTAGTTGGATAAACAGGTAATGGCAACTCGTTACAATAATTACCAATACAACCTGGAATATGCACCCCTTCATTCACTACATTATGGGGGTAATGATATGCCCACATCCAATCTGGTAACCAAGAAAATGGTTTTGGATTTAAATTAGGAATACCCCAATCACCGTCACCACTCATATGACATCCTATACGACCTGCTGCATATGCAAACAACATGGTTGGAGCCATGGCGTCTGCAAAATGTACTACTCGCATTTTATATTTACGAACATACATTATGATTGCAATAGTAGCTACAATTAATCCACCGAAAAATGTAAGTCCACTAAATGCAATTAAAGATCCCCAGGGGTCTCTTGCAAAATCTTCTAGGTTCTCTAAGTTGTGGAATATTTTGGCACCTATAAATCCCCATAAAGCTGCTTGTAATACAATGTCTCCCACTCTGTCGTGTGGCCACACCATATACTTGCGGGTTTCAGGCTTAGCTAATTTGACTTTATCCTTTTCTTTCCATTTTAAGTAAACCATAACCGCTGCAGAAAGAATACCTGCCCCAACACTTCCTTGCAATGATAAAATAAATGCCTGAGGATTATTCAATGCATTTTCAATAAGAAATGCCCCAATTATTTTGAACCCAAATAAAAATCCAAAAACTAAACTAGTAGCCAATTCTCCCATAGTAGCAGGAGCACCTAAAATGAATTCCTCTTCAATTGCTTCAAACTCTCCAAGTGCTTCCTTACGTTTTAGTTCTAAATACAATACATATCCAGACCCAATAAATGCTAACGCAACAAAAAAGCCAAAAGTATTGACTAATTGCAATGCAGAAATTTTGATTCCAAATAAGTCCTGTATTAAGTAATATAAATTAGGATACATGTATAGTTATTGATATGTCATGCAATGTTACGAAAAAAAAAGGCCACACTAGAAAGTGCGGCCGTATTTTACTAACCCATCTAAAAACAAAACCTTTAATATTTTTATTAATTACAATGTTCTTTGAACAAAGAAATTAAATGTTGTGCGATTACCTGCGCTGGACTTCCTTCAATATGATGTCTTTCCACCATGCTTACCAAATTACCGTCTTTGAAAAGAGCGATTGCTGGAGAAGAAGGAGGATAAGGTAAATGTAATTCTCTTACTTTATTTACTGCTTCCACATCAAAACCAGCAAAACTAGTTGTGATTCTATCTGGTTTAATTGTTGCATTAGCAATTGCCATTACAACACCTGGTCTACATGCACCTGCTGCACAACCACAAACTGAATTAATCACAACCAATGTAGTACCTTCTTGCTTCACTGCATTTTCAACTTCAACTGCTGTTGTTAAGTCTGTAAAACCATTATCAACTAACTCTGCTTTCATTGGTAAAACTATCTCTGCGGGGTACATATCTCTTCTATTTGTACCAAAATTAGGGATTTTAAAAATCACTCACAAATTTGTTTTCAAGTCATTTTGACCATTAACAATATGATAACATGACATAATGGCGTATTAAATTCAAAAAAATGTACTAAACCCTGATTTATAGAGGAGAATAGAACTAAATCATTTTTAGTAATTGAATTAAATAAAAAAGGCCTCGAATTTTACATCGAAGCCTCTTTTATAAAAAATTTTATTTCTATCTTAAGTATCCTAAAATCTTCAACATGGATTGTGCAGATTGCTCTTTTGCATAAACCCAGTCAACCATTTTACCTGTTTTTGGATCTTTCTCCACTATCACATGTTTAGGGGAAGGAATCAAACAGTGCTTAATTCCACCATAACCGCTAATTTGATCTTGATAGGCTCCTGTATGAAAAAATCCTACATATAATGGCTCTTTATTTTCTTCTTCTTTGTCTTCCATGGTGTCATCCTTCAACTTTGGTAAGAATACTTCATTGATATGCTCTTCCGAATCATAGTAGTCATGACTGTCACATGTAATTCCACCCAATACCACACGTTGATAGTCATTCTCCCATTTATTAACTGGTAACATCAAGAATTTTTCTCCAATTCCCCAAGTATCTGGTAGCGTAGTAATAAATGATGAGTCAATCATATACCAACACTCTCTATCATTTTGTTTTTTCTCTGCTAATACTTTATAAATATGCGCCATGCTTTCTCCTACTGTATAACTTCCAAATTCGGTATATATATTAGGCATTGGTACTTTTGCCTTCTTACATGATTTCTTAATATTAGATACAATTTCATTAATAATGAATTGATAGTCGTATTCGAAACCTAAAGAGTGCTTAATAGGGAACCCGCCTCCAATATTAATTGAATCTAATTCAGGACATATTTTTTTCAATTGACAATACAAGTTGATAATCTTATTCAACTCTGACCAATAATAAATATCGTCCTTGATGCCTTTATTTAAAAAGATATGTAACATTTTTAATTGAAACTTATCCTCGTATCCTTCTATTTCATCTACGTAAAACTCTAATATATCCTTTGCACGAATACCTAATCGAGATGTGTAGAAAGGGAAACTTGGCTCTTCTTCTGCAGCAACTCTAATGCCTAATTTAAAAGGCACTTTTGCATTACGTTTGTAGAATTGTAATTCCTCTACATTATCCAAAACAGGAATTACGTTTTTAAAACCAGTATTAATTAATTTAGTAATTCTACTCGTATATGTTTTTTGTTTAAACCCATTACAAATAATAAAGATGTCTTTATTTATTTTACGGCGTTTATACAATTGATTGATAATTTCGATATCATATGCAAAAGAAGTTTCTAAATGCACATTATGTGACAATGCTTCCTCTACAATGAATGAAAAGTGAGAACTTTTAGTACAATAACAATAAAAATATTCTCCTTCATACTTGTGTTTTTTAAAAGCATCTTCAAACATTTTTTTTGCCTTATTAATTTGCATACCAATTTTAGGTAGGTAAGTTAATTTAAGTGGCGTACCATGTTTTTCAATAATTGCTTTTAAATCTAGTCCATTAAATTCTAGGTAACCATTTTCATTTTTAGCAAATCCCTCTTGAGGGAAATGGAAAGTTTGATTTACCAGCGAAGTGTAGGTATTGTTCATTAGTTAAGCAGGGATTGTTAGCTGTTATTTTTTAGACCACAAAAATAGTTCTTTGCAAGGATATTAGGCTTGATTTTTAAAAGGAATCTGAACCAGGGCCAGAAAGCAAAAGACCCCCATACTTGGGGGTCTTTTGAAAAATCTTAAAAGAATTAATTTTGAGGCTTTATATTCTAAAAAGCCGAATAAATTAATTAAGCCTTCACTGATTGTACTATCTTTTTGAAAGTTTCTGGCTCATTCATTGCCATATCAGCTAATACTTTACGGTTCAAATCAGAACCTTTCTTAACTAATAAGTTGATGAATTGGCTATAAGTTAAACCTTCTTCTCTTACTGCTGCGTTGATACGTGCAATCCACAATGTGCGGTATTCACGCTTTTTCAACTTACGAGAAACGTAAGCATAAGTTAAACCTTTCTCTAATACGTTTTTGGCAACGGTATAAACGTTTTTACGCTTACCATAAAA
>CALPWK020000096.1 GCA_943327245.2 Comamonas sp. lk
ATTTTAAAAAGGAGGACCAAATTGGCTATCATTATTTTATTAAGAACGCAGATGGTACCAAAATATTTGAGGCAGGAAATGATAAATGTTTTAAACCTAATGCCATACAAACGAGCGAATTAGTTTTAATTGATAGTTGGAATTTTACTGGTTTTACTGAAAATGTATTTTTCACCTCTCCTTTTGTAAATGTGCTATTAAAGCAACCAACATTACAAAAGCCTTCTAATGGGTTTGATAAAAATACTACACATGTATTTAGAGTTAAAGCCCCTTTATTAGAGCCACACCAAACGGTATGTATGGTTGGTGACGCTAGTATTATTGGTGCATGGGATATAAGTAAAGCTTTGGTTTTAACAAAAGTAAAAGAAGCTACTTATTATGAGATAGCATTAGACGTTCAAAAAAGCAACTTTCCCTTTGTTTATAAATATGGAATTTATGATTTACATACTAAGCAATTTGTATCTTTTGAGACAGGAAATAATAGAATTTTACACGAGCCAGTTGGTAAAGATAAATTGGTGATTGTGAATGACGGCTTCACTCATTTTACTACAGTTAATTGGAAAGGTGCGGGTGTTGCAATACCTGTGTTTTCTTTAAGGTCAAAGCAGAGTGCAGGTGTGGGAGAATTTGCAGACATGAAATTATTAGTAGACTGGGCTAAGCAAGTTGGTTTAAAACTAATACAAATTTTGCCCATTAACGATACCACTGCAACGCATAGTTGGATGGACTCTTATCCTTATGCTGCTATATCTGCTTTCGCATTACATCCTATGTTTATAAGACTAGAAGACATGGTGAATGCGGATGAAAAACAATTATTAAAACCCTATGCAAAAACAATTGCAAGTTTGAATAATTTGTCAGAAGTAGACTATGAAAAAGTGATGGAATTAAAGTGGGAGGTATTGCGAATTTTATTTGAAAAAAATGGAACTAAGGATTTAGCTTCAAAAGGCTTTTCTGAATTCTTTGACAATAATTCAAGTTGGCTGGTTTCTTATAGTGTGTTTTCTTATTTAAGAGATTTACATGGTACTGTTGATTATAACAATTGGCCGTCACATTCAAAATATGATATTTTAGCAATTGAAAAATTAGCTAGCCCTAAGTCAAAAACATTTGAAGCTATTTCTTTTTATTATTTTGTACAGTATCATTTACATTTGCAATTACTAGACGCCACCAACTATGCGCATCTAAACGGGGTAGTGGTAAAAGGAGATATTCCAATTGGGGTATATCGTTATGGAGCAGACGCTTGGCAGAACAGTCATTTATTTCATATGGATATGCAAGCAGGTGCCCCACCAGACGACTTTGCAATCACTGGACAAAACTGGGGTTTCCCAACGTATAATTGGGAAGTAATGGCAGCTGACGGATATGCTTGGTGGAAGTCAAGATTTGATCAAATGAAATTTTATTTCGATGCTTTTAGAATAGATCATATTCTTGGGTTCTTCAGAATTTGGAGTATTCCAATGCATGCAGTAGAAGGTATTATGGGACATTTTGTTCCTGCAATTCCAGTATCCATAAATGAATTAAATAGTAAAGGAATTGCGGTTGATCATTATAGATTAACTAATCCTTATATCAATGAGACTATTATTTTTCAACAATTTGGTTATGATAATGAACAGGTTAAAGAAAATTATTTAAAATCAATAGGGGACGGACATTTTGAATTATTGCCTGCTTTCAATACACAAAGAAAAGTAGAAGCACATTTTGCAGCATTGCCAGAGAATGATTTAAATCAAAAATTAAAACAAGGCATTTATAATTTAATAAGTAATGTTATTTTATTTGATGCAGCGGAAGCACATCATTTTCATTTTAGATTTAATATTGATCACACAAGTTCCTTCCAGCAATTAGATCCAAGAACACAGTATTTATTAAAAGAATTATACTTAGACTATTTCTTTAAAAGACAGGACAGTGCTTGGGAGAAAGAAGCTATGCAGAAATTGCCTATGCTAAAATTATCAACCAATATGTTGATATGTGGCGAGGATTTAGGTTTAGTTCCGTCCTGCGTTCCTAATGTGATGTATCAATTAGGTATGCTAAGTTTGGAAGTACAAAGAATGCCTAAGGCTAGTCAAAAAACGTTCTTCCATCCTAATGATGCGCCTTATTTAAGTGTTGTGACTCCTTCATCTCATGACACAAGTACCATACGTGGTTGGTGGGAAGAAGACCGTGCTAAAACACAACAGTTTTATAATCACGAAATTGGACAATGGGGGGAAGCACCCGTACACTGTGAAGCTTGGATAAATAAGGCTATTTTATTACAACATTTATATTCTCCTGCAATGTGGGCTATATTTCAATTACAGGACTATCTTGGAGTAGATGAGACTATTCGTCGAAGCGATCCGAATGAGGAAAGAATAAATATACCTGCCAATCCAAAACATTATTGGAGATACCGAATGCATTTGACATTAGAGGATTTGATTACTTCAAAGAACTTTAATCAAGAATGGTTTAGTACTATTAAGTCATGTGGACGTTAATTAGTTCCTTAATGATAATCGGAATCTTAAATTGTGTATTGTAACTTAACAAAAAAATAACCGTGGAATTAGATTATTGGGAACAGCAATTACCTTTTGAATATCCATTTACCATTTCTAATGGTCGAACTAAAACACATCAAACTAGTTTAATGGTTCGCTTGTCATTAGGCAATTGGGCAGGTTTTGGAGAAGCGCCCGCCATTGTTTATTATAATGTGACGGTGGTCGGAATGATAGAAACCTTAGAGAAGCAACGTAAACTTATAGAGAAGTTTGCTTTGATTGACCCTGAGAGGTTCTGGCATTTTCTACATCATTTATTTCCAAATGATCCCTTTTTAGTTTGTGCATTGGATATGGCAGGATGGGATTTATGGGGACAAATGAAGAAGCAGCCCTTACATGAATTATGGGGAACAAAATGGGATACCCAAGCGCCCATTTGTGATTATACTTTAGGGATTGACCCAATTGAGAAAATGGTTCAAAAAATGAAAGACCATCCTTGGCCAATATACAAAGTAAAAGTAGGGACGGACTATGATATAGAAATGATCACTGCTTTAAGACAACATACAGATAAGCCTTTGCGCGTAGACGCTAATGCAGGTTGGACTACCGAGGAAGCTTTAGTTAAAATTCCAGCATTAGCAAAATTAGGAGTAGAATTAGTGGAGCAACCTTTGGCAAAAGATAATTGGGAAGGAATGGCACAATTAAAAGCACAAAATGCATTGCCTTTATTTGCAGACGAGAGTTGTGTGTTTGAAAAAGACGTTGCTATCTGTGTTAATTATTTCCATGGCATCAACATAAAATTGACAAAATGCAGTGGACTCACACCTGCATTAAGAATGATAAAGGAAGCGCGTACATTGGGATTGAAAGTCATGATGGGAAGTATGAATGAAAGTGTTATTGGATCTGCGGCTATTGCACAGTTCCTGCCACAATTGGATTATGTAGATATGGACGGACCTTTATTAATGACGGAATTAAATGGGGTAGGATTGAATTATAGTTTTGAAAATAATAATGGAGTGATTGCTCCACTTTTAGGGCCAGGCTTAGGAGTGCAGTACAGACGTCCCTTTGTAAAATAAAAATATTGAATTAAGGAATTAGAAATAATTGATTTGTGATTAAGTATAAAAGAATTTAAAAATGACTCCAGAACGTACAGAAAAGTTATTAAGAGTGTTAAAACAACGTCAAGCTAATTTGACGGTGGTAATGGAGAATGTAAAAGATCCACATAATATTTCTGCAGTATTAAGAACCTGCGACGCGGTGGGCATACAGGATGTTTATATATTAACCACTAAAGAGTCTCGTCATAAAAGATGGGGGCATAGAAGTAGCAGCAGTGCGCTAAAATGGCTAACCGTTCACGAGTATGACAATTTGGAGGAATGTGTAACTGCGTTGAGAAAGAAATTTAAAAAAATTCTAACTACGCATTTATCAAGTGATGCAGTAAGTTTATATGATATCGATTTTACAGACTCCATTGCTTTAGTATTTGGCAATGAACACGAAGGGGTGACTCCTGAATTTCGTGCCTTGTCGGACGGTAATTTCATTATTCCTCAGATGGGCATTATTCAAAGCTTAAATATATCAGTAGCTTGTGCAGTGAGTATTTATGAAGCGATGCGTCAAAAAATTAGCGCAGGTCAATATGAGAAAAGTTCATTACCAGACGACCAAATGCAAAGCTTATTAACCCAATGGGGATTTGAAGAAGAAACACCAGAAGTGTATCGTTCTTCAAAAATAAAAAGGAGTTAATGTAAAAACTCTTTTATTATTTTAGTTAATCTCAATCAAGATTTTTTAATTACATCTGTTCTGGAACAGCTATACCTAATGCTTGCATTCCTTTTTGTAAGGTAGATGCGGTCAATATGCCTAATTGTATTCTTAATTGTTTTTTCTCTTCCGTGTCTGCATTACTAATGGAATGCTCTGCGTAAAAAGTATTAAACAATTTTGCTAAGTTGAAAGTATAAATTGCCACTTTAGAGGGGTCTAAGGTTTCAGCTGCTTCATTAATGACTGCAGGGAAGTTAGATAATTCAATTGCTAATGCTTTTTCTAATGGCAATAATTCAGATGGAGTTAAGCTAATAGCGGTACCTGTTTTTCTTAATATACTTTTTATTCTAGCATGTGTATATTGAATAAAAGGACCTGTGAAGCCATGAAAATCAATACTTTCTTCAGGATTAAAAATCATCTTCTTTTTAGGATCTACTCTTAATAAGAAAAATTTAAGGGCGCCTAATCCAATAGTATTATATAGTTCTGCTAATTGTACAGGACTAAATTCACTTACTTTTCCTAATGACTCCGTTTTCTCTTTCGAAATATTAATCATCTCGTCCACTAAATCGTCTGCGTCCACCACCGTTCCTTCGCGGCTCTTCATTTTCCCAGTTGGCAATTCTACCATACCATAACTCAAATGATAAATACCGTCGGATGCTGGTAATTGTAATTTTTGACAAATCAATTTCAATACTTTGAAATGATAGTTTTGTTCATCACCTACCACATAAATACTAGCATCAGTATTAAATTCTTTTTGTTTCATTTCTGCAAGACCAATGTCCTGCGTAATGTATACCGAAGTACCGTCTTTACGGCGTACAATTTTTTCGTCTAATCCGTCCCCTATTAAATCAATCCAAACAGAACCGTCTTCTTTTTGATAGAAAACTTTTTTTGCTAAACCTTGATCTACAAGTTCTTTACCTAATAAATAAGTATTGCTTTCGAAATATGTTTTAGCAAAATCAGATCCAATTTTCTTGTACGTAGTATCAAATCCCGCATATACCCAGCTATTCATACGCTTCCATAAATCTAGGGTAGCGGCGTCTCCTTGTTCCCATTTCAATAACATTTCTTGCGCACCTTTTTGAATGGGAGCTTCTTTCTCTGCTAATTCCTGCGTCATACCACCAGCCACTAATTCAGCTACCTGTGCCTTATAGGCGTCATTAAATTTCACATAATAATCGCCTACAAAATGATCTCCTTTTTGATGCGTATCTTCTGGAGTGGCGCCATTCGCAAATAACTGCCAAGCAATCATACTTTTGCAAATATGAATTCCACGATCATTAACAATACAAGTTTTTACCACGTCATTTCCTTGCATTTTTAATATCTCAGCAATACTCCAGCCTAAAAAATTATTTCTTAAATGTCCTAAGTGTAAAGGCTTGTTGGTATTAGGGGAGGAATACTCCACCATAATTTTACGAGGACTTTCTGTTTTTGGTAATAAGTTTTCTGGACTTAAATGCTTTATATAATCAAACCAAAATTGATTGCTAATAGTGAAATTCAAAAAACCTTTTACAATATTAAAATTTGTTAAAGTGCCTGGCATTTCAGCTAGCATAGCATTCCCTAATTCATTACCCAACAGTTCGGGACTTTTACCTAATTGCTTAACAAATGCAAATAGAACAATGGTATAATCGCCCTCAATTTCTGGCTTAGTAGCATTAACTAATACTTGTTCAGGTGCTATTTGAATGCCATATAATTGCTGAATACAATTGGCGGTGGACTGTTTTAAATTACTTATTAAACTCATAAATTAGGGTTACTGTGGCAAAAGTAATTAATTAAGATTATCTTTGGTGCTACATGTTGAAACTGCACGATTTTATTAGCAAATTAATTCTTGATCTAATAGATTGGGTATACCCGATTTTCAAGAAAATGATGCCCCTAAAAACCTTTAGGTATGCTGCCTGTGGAGGTGCTAACACGGTTTTAGATATCCTGCTTTTCTTTATATCTTATAATTACATTTTACATAAACAACCTACCCATTTTGGATGGCTTACCATTAGTCCACATATAGCTTCCTTTATGATTAGCTTTTGTTTGACTTTCCCAATTGGGTTCTATCTAAGTAGATATGTGGTTTTTCAAGAAACGAGCGTGAAGAAATCCAAGCAGCTATTTAAATACTTTTTTGTGGTACTAGGCTGTATCTTTTTAAACTATATCTTCTTAAAGCTTTTTGTAGATTATTTCGGTTGGTTTGCTACTCCAGCTAAAATTGTTACAACCTTTTTCGTAGTTATTTTCAGTTATACCAGCCAAAAGAACTTCACTTTTAAGGGTAGCGACAAGGACTAAACTGCCAATTCTGGCCTCTTTTCAGACTCATTTTGACTCATTTACAGGCTAATATGACATTATTGCACCCATTTTAGACATCTACTAAAGTGGCATAATGATTGCCTTGTATATCTTAATTAATAATTGAAAATTAATCAGTATGGCAAAAATAATAGGAATTGACTTAGGTACCACAAACAGTTGTGTATCAGTTATGGAAGGTGGCGAACCTGTAGTTATCGCAAATGACGAAGGTAGAAGAACCACTCCTTCTGTAGTCGCTTTCTTAAAGAATGGCGAACGTAAAGTAGGTGACCCTGCAAAAAGACAGGCAATCACAAACCCAGAAAACACTATCTCTAGTGTGAAGCGTTTTATGGGACGTCGCTTTAATGAAATTACAGAGGAAAAAAGTCACTGGAGTTACAAAATTGTACAAGGTGAAAATGATACAGTTCGTTTAGATATTGATGGTCGTATGTATACACCTCAAGAAATTTCTGCAATGGTATTACAGAAGATGAAAAAAACTGCAGAAGATTATTTAGGACATGAAGTTACAGAAGCAGTTATTACTGTTCCTGCTTACTTTAATGATGCACAAAGACAAGCAACAAAAGAAGCTGGAGAGATTGCTGGTTTAACAGTACGTCGTATTGTTAACGAGCCAACTGCTGCCGCATTAGCTTATGGTTTAGATAAGAAAAATATAGAGCAAAAAATTGCTGTATTCGATTTAGGTGGTGGAACTTTTGACGTATCTGTTTTGGATTTAGGAGACGGCGTGTTTGAAGTAAAATCTACTAATGGTGATACACACTTAGGTGGTGATGACTTTGACAAAGTGATCATGGACTTTTTAGCTGACGAGTTTAAAAAAACAGAAGCAATTGATTTAAGAAAAGATCCAATGGCTTTACAACGTTTAAAAGAAGCTGCTGAAAAAGCAA
>CALPWK020000097.1 GCA_943327245.2 Comamonas sp. lk
AATTAACAGCTTGAGCGAATTGGTACAATACGAGCAAGAGGACTTAATGAAGTTCAGAAACTTTGGTCAAAAATCTTTATCTGAAATCGAACAAGTATTAATCGAAAGAGGATTAAGCTTTGGTATGGATTTAGGTAAATTAGGATTAGACAAATTAGATTTACAATAGTCTTTTGAATTTATTTCAAAGACAATTAGTAAGTCATTATTTATAACCGAGCTTCGGCTCACACCTTACAATTCCTGACACGGTGTAAGGATAAAATTTAAATGTCATGCGTCACGGAGACAAACAAAACAACCTTGGAAGAAAAAAGGCACACAGAGATGCCTTATTGATGAACTTAGCTTGTCAAATTATCACGCACAAGCGTATTGTTACAACTTTGGCTAAGGCTAAAGCTTTAAGAAAATACGTTGAGCCGTTAATTACAAAAACTAAGAAAACAGCTTCTAAAGAGGAAATTAGTCACAATCACAGAATCGTGTTTGCTTATTTGAACGACAAAGCTGCTGTTAAAGAATTATTTACAGTAGTAGCTCCTAAAATTGCTACACGTCCAGGTGGATACACTCGTATCATCAAATTAGGTATTCGTCCAGGTGACAATGCTGAAAAAGCGATGATCGAATTAGTAGACTTCAACGAAATTTACGGTAATTCAATTGCAACTGCAGCTGAACCAGCTAAAAAGACACGTAGAAGTAAAGCACCAGCAGCTCCTAAAAAAGCAGCTGAAGAAGCTACAGCTACTGAAGAAGCAACTGAATCTACACCAGAAGCAGCTGCTGAATAATGCTAAACGTTATTTAACATATAAAGGCAAGACTTTGGTCTTGCCTTTTTTTTGCCTAAATTTGCAATACTTAATAGAAAAATTACAATGACTGCACAACCAGCAATATTAGTTTTAGCCGATGGTAATGTTTTCCACGGTCAGGCTTTTGGAAAAATTGGTACCACTACAGGTGAGATATGTTTTAATACTGGAATGACAGGTTACCAGGAAGTATTTACAGACCCTAGTTATACTGGGCAAGTAATTATTATGAGTAATGTGCACATTGGAAATTATGGTGTGAAGTCGACAGACGTGGAAAGTAGTTCAGTGAAAATTCACGGATTAATTGGCCGCAATTTAGAAGAAAAATTTAGCCGTGCACAAGCAGACGGAAATTTGAATGAATATTTAATCACCAATAATATTGTTTCTATAGAAGGATTAGATACTAGAGTATTAGTAGCACATGTAAGAACTTGTGGAGCTATGAACTGTATTATATCATCGGACAATTTAGACGTAGATGCTTTAAAGGCACAATTAGCTAAAGTGCCTAGTATGAATGGTTTAGAATTAGCTAGCACGGTGAGTACAAAAGAAATTTATGAATTAGGGGATGTAAATTCCGCGATCAAAGTTTCTGTTTTAGATTTTGGAGTAAAGCATAATATTTTACAATGTTTAATTGATAGAGGGGTACATGTAAGAGTGCATCCTGCAAAAACAGATTTTGCTACATTAAAAGCATTTAATCCAACTGGTTATTTTTTATCTAATGGTCCTGGTGACCCAGCTCCAATGGATTATGCAGTAGCTACTATCAAAGAAATATTAAAAGAGAAGAAGCCATTATTTGGTATTTGTTTAGGACACCAATTATTGGCTCGTGCAAACGATATACCAACATTCAAAATGCACCATGGTCATAGAGGATTAAATCATCCAGTGAAGAATGTAATTACAGGTCGTTCAGAAATTACTACACAGAACCATGGTTTTGGCGTAGACCCTGATGCGGTTAAAAATCATCCGAATGTAATTGTATCACACGTGAACTTAAACGACGATTCTATTGAAGGGATTAAATTAAAAGACCGTCCAGCATTTAGTGTACAATACCATCCAGAAGCAACTCCTGGTCCTCACGATAGTAGATATTTATTTGACGACTTCGTTGCATTAATGAAAACAAACTAAGAAATTAATTTTTCAAAAAACTAAGGTTTTAGCTTTTTGAAAAAAAAAGGCTTTAATTATAAAATAATTTTTATGTTACAAATTACAATTATCAATGGGCCTAATTTGAATTTATTAGGTAAGCGTGAACCAGGTGTTTACGGAAACGAAACTTTTGATGATTGTTTGGCAGGACTAAAAGCAAATTATACACAAGTTAATTTTACTTATTTCCAAAGTAATATAGAAGGCGAAATAGTTGACGCAATTCAAGCTGCTGGTTTTAATCAAGACGGAATTATCATCAACCCTGCTGCCTATACGCATACCTCAATTGCCATCGGAGATGCCATTGCTGCTGTTAAAACGCCTGTTATTGAAGTGCATATAAGCAATGTACATGCTAGAGAAGAATTTCGAAAAATATCACATGTATCTGCGAAAGTGGTTGGTTCTATTATTGGCTTGGGGTTAAAAGGGTATGCTTTAGCTACCGATTGGTTTATAAGCAACGCGGGAAGCAAATAATCATCGCCTAATTTAGTGCTGTTATGAATATTTCTGCTGCGCAATATCAAAAAAAACTAGGCTGGCTCATTTTAATAACCGTGTTTATTAAAATAATACTTTCTTCTTTTCTAGAATTAGGGAATGATGAAGTGTATTACTATACTTATGCTATTCAGCCAGATTGGAATCATTTTGACCATCCTCCAATGGTGGGATGGATGATTCGACTTACCAGTTTGAACTTGTATTGGTTGTCCGCCTTGTCTATGCGTTTAGGAAGTATTTTAAGCGCCGCTATTGCGACATTTGTCATTTTCGAGACGGGTACCTTATTAAAAAATGAAAGAGCAGGATATATCGCAGCACTCCTATATTCCTTATCCATTTATACAACCATCATTGCTGGCTTATTTGTATTACCAGACAGCCCTCAGTTATTGTTTTTTACACTGAGTATTTATTTAATGGTAAAGATGGTAGTGAAGCCGCATTTATTTAAAACCGAACATTGGCTTTTATTAGGGTTGTTCATTGGGCTAGCCACCATGAGCAAAGTGCATGGACTATTCTTATGGGCTGGCTTTGGAGCATTTATTTTATTTCATCGCGGCAAGACGCTTAAAAATAAAAATTTGTATTTGGCCGTCATGATAAGTTTAATATGTATTGTGCCCATATTGTATTGGAATATACAGAACGACTTCATCACTTACCGTTATCATTCTAAAAGAGTGATGCATTCGGGAATTTCAGTAGATAGTTTTTTACAACAGGTATTAGGGGAGATGCTGTATCAAAATCCATTGGTTTATATTAGTTGCTTAATCCCTTTATTAAATTTTAGAAAACTTAAAGCTAGTTTCCTAAATAGGGGCAATAACGACTTTCAATATTCGGAAGCACTTTGGTTACTCCTATGGTTAAGTTTGCCTTTGATTTTAACATTCTGGACTTTGTCTTTATTTAATCCAACACTTCCACATTGGACTGGTCCAGGTTTTATCGCATTGTTTTTAATAGCCGGAGTGTATTGGTCAACGTATTCTATTAAAATTGTTCCAGTTTTAATTAAATTGGCGGGTGTATTAATTACCGTTTTAATTGCTGGCTTTTTATTATTGGTGTATGTATTTCCAAAACAATTAGGTTCTAAAGACATAGCAAACCTGGGTGAGTATAATCCCATTAACGACGTTACCGGCTGGCGCCATTTTAGCACCCAATTTGAGACGATAGTATCAAAAGACATATCAGAGGGCAAAATGAAGCAAGGGGTTCCAATTTTGACGCATAAGTGGTTTCCTGGAGGTCATATTTTATTTTATACTGCGCAGCCTTTGCATATGCCAGTTATAGGAGTAGGTACCTTAGAGGATCTGCATAAATTTGCGTGGTTAAATCAAGTCCAATCAGATTTGAAAATAGGTCAAAATGCTTATTGTATTATTCCGTCTAATTTACCAGCTAATGCGGAGACTTTATTTGGGAACTATTTTGAAAAAGTTGAATTAGCAACCACTATACCTATAGTTACCAGGGGTGTGGTACTTCGTAATTTTTATGTGTATCGACTCCTTCAATGCAAACAAATCCCTAGTCCAATTTTGCCTAAAAAATAAAGTTGCTACCTAAAAAATAAAGTTATCAAAGTCTTTGCGATAGGAGATACTTACCCCTTGACGATTTCTTTTTCCTAGACTACCTCCATTAATATCTAAGCTATTTCTATTAAAGATAATGGCGCGTAATTTTCTGTTCTTAGTTAAAATGAACTCAATATTTAAATCTGGCAGCCATTGAAAATTTCCATTCTGAATGGTGGTAGTATTTCTAATATTGAAATCTAAGTCTCCTCCAAAGTTCACAATAATTTTATCATTTAAAAAGCTTCTACCTAATTTTAGATTAACTCTTTGACGATCAATTTTATTAGCATTAATTGCAATACCTGTTCCAGTAGGATCTAATAAATTTCCGCTATTATAAACGGAGGACCCTAAGTCAAAACGAAGTCCTTTGTCACCAGTCACTCTACCTAACAAATTGGTGATTGATTTATTCACTTCCTTTGTTAATAATTGAGATATGGTGTTAATGCCAATGGAGGTGGCAGAATAAGCGTTGCTACTACTAGTACTATTAAAGCTCACTGGTGCGAATGAATTGAAGACAATTAAGAAGGACACTTGTTTTAGAATTTCATTGTCATCTCTTTCTAGTCTAGAAATAAATTGAGAGAATTCGTTATCAGAACTAATAGGATTTCCTTGAGGGAAAGCCAAAGTAAATTTAATATCAGGTCTTGAAAGTTTATTTCTTAGTGCTGCAATTACATACACATTGCCTCGATATGTTTTTACTGCATTACTAAAATTAGAGCTGCCTACTAATTCATTTAGGCTCACTCTTTCTGCAGTATATCTTGCATCAACATGTATATCTGCATTCAAAGGGTCACCCGTCCATTCAATAAAGTTTCCTGCTTCTGGAATTAACTCAAATGGTTTTTTAATAAAGGATTGAAAGTTGAAATCATATTTGCCCGACTCGATATTATACTTTCCTCGAATTGTTAAAGGTTCAATATTGCCTGCTCTAATTTTAATCCGACCATTTCCAACAGCTTTTATAACATCCCCAGTTAACTCATCAAAAATTACATTTATCTGGGTTTTGTTATTAGCGGAAACATCTAAGTCAACAACTAGGTTATAAGTTGGAATATCAGAACTCTTAATGGCAGATTTTCCATATTTTTTGAATACGATAAACTCAGACTTGCCGGTTTCTTTACTAGTAGTATTAGGTAAGAATAAATTAGAGCTATCATTCACGTCTGCGTTTATGGACATTCTAATGTTTTCTTCGGGCCCTCTTATTGTCATTCCTGCTTTACCAACAGCATGTCCATAAAAGTTAACATTATCAATAGGGTCCATATTTAGCAATTCAATTTTTGCACTACTCATTTCCATGTCATAGTCTAAATGCTGAAAGCCTTGATTATTAATTTTGCCTTTAAATAAAGCGGTTCTTCCAATTTTGTCTTTAACTACAACCGTTCCAAAGTCAATTCCTTGGTTTGTAAATTGAATGTTTGCAGAATCTATGAAATATTTCACTTTGGTATAGTCTACCATAAAGGATGCTTTTTCTAAATTGGCATGACCAAGTAAATAGGGGTGATCAATTCTGCCGCCAAAATGTATTTGACCAGTTGCTTTTCCGTCCAAATCATGTAAAACATTCCCAATGAATTGTTCCACCAAGGTAAAATTTGAATGGTTTAAATTAAGGGTAGCGTCCAATGGATTTGCAGTGTCTTTGATATTATATTTACCAACCGCGGATAAATTATAAGTATCGTTAGGTGCGCTTAATTTAAAGGGAACCATTCCGGTAGCATTCACATATCCTGCATCTAAGTTGGTTAACCCAATTAATTCATTATTAAAGCTAAACTGGTCTATCTTAAGTTGACTAGACATTTCGAAATTTTCTAAAATATTTTTAAACTGAACGTTGCCATTTGTGATACCCTCTAGTCTAGGATAAGTAAAAAACAGCTTGGTAAGGTCTCCTAGTATCACATTCTTCATTTCTAATTGCAATGCATTACTATTTAGATTATTAGAACTAAATAGTAATTCTTGTATACCCTGTGAAAATTTTAAATTTTTAGCATAGGTATTATTCTTCCTGATACTTAACTCACCTCCATTATTGATATCCCATTTTTTTTGATTTAATACAAAATAAGAAGGGGTCCATTTAAGTGCAATACCATCTGCATAGGTATTAACGGTTCCATTTAGATGAATAATTTCTAGTGCAGTTTTACTCGTGGCATTTAGGGTTACAATAGATGCGTCATTACTTGTATGAATGCTTAATTCAGGTTGGTCAAAACTGAAACTGTCTGTAATATTTGCCGACTGTGCATTGAAAAATATATGTAAGGAATCCTTAGTTCCTGAACCATTCAAAATACCATTTTTAAGACTATAGGTCTTCCATTGTGCAAATGGAATGGTAGCTTTTACTGTAATGTTTTTGTTAATCGTATTCAATGAGCCATTAATATTAATATTATTGAATCCTGAAAACTCTTTATTGAACATACGAATATAGGGTTCGAAATAGTTGGTTTTGATACTTATATCAAACTGCTGATTGGAAGCGGTATTTTTTGGCGCTGGAATATAGGTGGGTAAATAACTTTGCATAAAGAACTGAACGCTTGCCGGCAAGTGGAGAATATTGAATCTGCCTGCTATACTAGCTTGTATGGCATCACTTGCAATATTTATTATTTTTTTTCCATTTTCAACAGATGACATTACTGTAAGGGAGTCAAAATTTACTATAGACGCTTCGCCTTTTAATTTACCATTGAAAAATTTTGCATAGCCAATGAAATTGTCAATACTATCTCCTTCAAAATTTAAATCCAGTACACCAGTCAATTGGATTTTATTATCCGTAATATGAAGTGGTGCAAAATTGGCATTCAATAAATCACCTACTGCATTAAATTTAGGTTTTCCATTTTTAAAATCAAATTCAAGATTGCTAATGAAATTGATATTGGGATCCTTGATACGTAGGGTGCCATTGAATGCTTTCTTCTGTAAAAGCCCATTCGTATTAATATTGGTATAAGTATAGTTGTTGTAAACTATAGAATCTATCTGGCCTTCGATATTTGTTTTTACTTTTTCTAAGGAGAAAGAGGAACCTGCAATTTTACCATTAAAATTAATCCAGCTCAAATTGGGTACATTGGTAAGTTTTCCAATATCAAAATGGGAAGTAGTCAATGTACCTTCATAACTAGGCTCCGCCCCTTTAGGGAATTGTAAGCGTATACTGGCATCTGCTTTCCCCAATTGAGAATTTATAGTAGCATTCGTTACAAAATCGTATAAAGTTCCTTTAAAGTTACCTTTAAGTAGTAAATCACCTAACTGATTTACTTGTAAGTTTTTAATTAAACTTAATGAGGGGATCCAGTTGAGTAAATCATTATAATTAGTTTTAGCAAATACATTACTAAAATTAATTTGTGTTGCACGCATGTTTGGAATGCCTTTCATAGTAAAGTTACCTTTTACAAAAGACTGTCCATACTGTGCACTCAAGTCATAGGCTTCCATGGCGTCC
>CALPWK020000098.1 GCA_943327245.2 Comamonas sp. lk
CGTCTTGAATAATAGCTACCCCTGTACTATCATATCCACGATATTCTAAACGTCTCAATCCCTTAATTACTACTGGGTATGCTTCTCTATTTCCAATATATCCTACGATTCCACACATAAATATCAATTTGAGGTATGTTCAATAATTTGGGTAAAAATAAACATTAATATGGGAAAGACTGCCAAGAATTAGGCAATGTAAATCAAAAATTAGGCAACGTAAATCAAGAATTAGGGAATTAAAGCAAAGTTCCTTTAAGTATTAGAAGCGCAACGCTGAAATAGATGATCAATGCGGTTACGTCTACTAAAGTTGCTACGAATGGAGCGGAGGAAGCGGCAGGATCGGCACCTAGTCTTTTTAATAGAATTGGCAACATAGAACCGGTAATAGTACCCCAAATTACCACGCCTAATAAGGTGAACCCAATTGTAATAGCAACAAGTATTGGGTGCAATCCGTAATAGCCAGGCTTAATATAATGCCATATCATGATTCTGAAAAAGCCAATAATTCCTAAAACGCCTCCAAGTAAAAGACCACTTGTTAATTCTCTTTTTAGAATTTTCCACCAATCTGCAATAGTAATTTCTCCAATGGACATGGCTTGAATAATAAGGGTAGAAGCTTGAGAACCAGAATTACCACCACTAGATAAAATGAGTGGGATAAACAAAGTCAAGACAATCGCTTTTTGCATTTCTCCTTCAAAATAACCCATCGCAGTGGCGGTGAACATTTCTCCAAAGAATAAAATAACCAACCAAGTGATTCTTTTTTGAAATAATTTTTTCAAAGAAATATCTAGATAAGGCTCATTTAAAGCCTCTGTACCTCCCATTTTTTGCATATCCTCACTAAACTCTTCATTCGTTACCCATAGGATATCATCTATCGTTACAATACCTAATAATACATCGTTATCATCTACCACTGGAATAGCGGTACGGTTATTCATTTTGAAAACCTGGCTTGCATGTTCCTGGTCGTCATATACGTTTAATGCAACAAAACGTCCGTCAATAATATCTGCAACAATATCGTTTGGCTTTGCTAATAATAAATCTCTAATCCTCATGTCATCCACTAATCCGCCAAATTCGTCAATGATATAAATGACGTCAATGGTTTCTGAATTTTTACCATACTTACGAATGGTATCTAAAACTTGAGCAACTGTATAATGAGGGTAAACATAAACATAATCGGGAGTCATCAAACGTCCCACACTATCTTCAGGATAACCTAATAAGGAAAGGGTAATTTTTCTTTCTTCCGGGTCCAATAATTTTATTAAGTCTCTTATGGCTGCTTTGGGAAGTTCTTCTAAAAAGTCAGTTCTGTCATCGGGAGGTAATTCATTAAGAATTTTTGCTGTTTTACGAGCAGGTAATTCTTTAATAATGTCTTTCTGCTGATTAATGTCCAATATTTTGAAGACACTCACAGCTCTGTGCACAGTCATATTATCAATGATAGTAGCTTCTTGTTCTGGGAATTCATTCACCAGCTCCACTACATCACTAATATTTTGCTCGTCTAAAAATTCTTTTAGTAATGGAGCATCTTCCTTAGCCAATATCTCTAAGAAAAGATCCGATAAATTTTGTTCTACTTCTTTTAATTCATCTGACATGCCTGCAAGTTAAGAAAAATACTAAAGGATACATTATATTTATGCCATGATTCTTCCATTCTTAACAATTGCTTCATCTCCCAATCGCGGCAGAGGTGTCTTTACGACTGAATTCATTACAAAGGGCACTGTGATTGAGATTGCACCTGTTATAGTGACGAATGCAGCAGAAAGGATACATCTCGAAAAAACCTTATTGTATGATTACATATTTGAATGGGGGGAAGATCAAAAAAGCGCAGCAGTAGGATTGGGATATATTTCTATCTACAACCATGCTAAACAACCTAATTGTATTTATGAAATGGATTTTGAATTCGAGACCATTACTATTAAAACAATTAAAGACATTGAAATGGGTGCAGAATTATTTATTAATTACAATGCGGACGAAGAAGGGTTGGACCCAGTTTGGTTTGAATTAAAATAATACCAAGCAAACTGGCATGGAAACTTTAATGCTATTCCCGGTATTTATTAAATCGCCATTGATTTCATTTACTTTAAATACAACAATATTATCTGTGTTTTGATTCGCTACTAAAAGCCACTTTCCATCCTCGCTAATGGTGAAATTCCTGGGACTATTTCCTTGTGTTGAGAAATACATAGCTTTTTCTGCTACTAGTTTTCCATTTGACAATATTGGAAATTTTACAATATTATTTTCTTCGCCTCTATTGGAAACGTATAAAAAATGTCCATTAGGCGATACGTGAATATCGGCAGTTCCAGGAGCCCCATTAAAATTAGAAGGATGGGTTTTTACTGTTTGTATTAAACTTGCATTCCCGTCTTTAAATTGGAATACTGCAACAGATCCAGTAAGTTCTTCTGCCAAATAAAAAGTATTTCCATTCTTGGAAAAACTAAGATGTCTTGGCCCTGACCCAGCTGCTGTTTGAATATGCTTTGCTTTGTCAGTATTTAATGGAGGATTGTTTTTTGATTGAAATGGATAAATAGATAATTGGTCCATTCCTAAGTCGGGCGTAAGTAAATAGTTCCCATCTGGTGAAAAAAAGCTACCATGAACATGTGCTTTTTCCTGTCTAGCTTTATTTAGGCTACTACCTTTGTGTTGAACTAATTGTCGAACATTTGAAACACGACCATCTGCAAATCTGTAAAATTGAGCAATACTGCCTCCACTATAATTGGCAACTAATATATTTTTTTCGTCCTTGCTAATGCTTATATAGCATGGATCTGCACCATTTGTGACAACTTGATTAATTAACTTTAATTTATTATTGGATAAACTAAATGAACTCATGCCACCCTCGGTATTTTCATTTACCGAATACACAAATTGCTTATCTTTTGTAATGGCTAGAAAAGACGGGTTTGAAATATTGTCTGTATGACTTATTTCAATGGCTTTACCTGTGGCAGTATCAAATTGAAACAAATAAATCCCTTTACTTCCTTTTTGAGTGTAAGTCCCTACCAATAAATTGGCTTTTTGCGCATTACAATACTCGCCACTTAATATTAGGGTAGTCACGAAAAGCGACAAACGAAATAAATATTTCATACTTCTTATAGCTTATATTTTATTGGTAAACTCTAACGTAGTCTACTTCCATTTTGATTGGGAATATAGCGTCGTCAATTCCCTTAGTTCCTCCAAAATTTCCGCCAACAGCCAAGTTTAATAATAAAAATTGGTCATCTACAAAAGGGTAAGAGTCACGACCACGGCCGTCATTATTACTTGTATAATATAATTTATCGTCTACAAAAAATTGAATCCAGTCTTTTGACCATTCCATTTTATAAACATGAAATGCGGTACTAACATCAGCAATATTTGTTTTGTAAGTCTTTTGTGTTCCTAAAGTCCAGTTTAATAATTTCGAATGCGTAGAAAAATTCATTATATCTTGATCTGATCCCACATGTTCCATGATATCTATCTCACCACATGCAGGCCAGCCAGCCGAAGTAATATTTGATCCTAGCATCCAAATAGCTGGCCAAGATCCCACCCCTTTAGGTAATTTAGCGCGTATTTCAAATCGACCATAAGTCCATGCTTTTTTTCCTTGCGTAAGTAGTCTAGCTGAAGTATAATTCTTTCCTCCCTTGCTTTCTTTTCTAGCTTCAATAATTAAACTACCATTTTCAATTCTGGAGTTAGTAGAATCACTAGTATAATATTGTGATTCATTATTTCCCCAGCCATTAGAGCCAGTTCCAATATTATAGGCCCATTTTGAAGTATCTGGTCTGGTGCCATTATCAAATTCGTCAGACCATACCAATTTTTTTGTAGTGTCAACTACCACAGGAGCAGTAGGAACTGTTGGAGTAGTGGTTACAGGAGGAGTGACAGCAGGGGCTTCTTTCTGTGCACAGAAACTTAATGAAAGGATCGTAATTACTACGGTAAAGGGGAGCAATCGCATGGAAAACAATATTAGTTGTATAAATAATTGAATATCTGCTGCTAATTTAATCAAATTATTCCTTTTTACTTAGGTATTTTATAAAAAGGAACGTAAATTTGCAACATGTTATTAAACAATCATATCCATCATCTTCATTTGTTATCCAAAGGGTAAGCTAAGGTGTAGGTATGTATTACTATATTCAACCAAAGGGCTTACTTCACAGTAAGCCCTTTTAATTTTTAATAAACAAGAACATGCGTTTAAAATTAGCGATTCAAAAATCTGGAAGATTACATGACGACTCCATGCGTTTGTTGAAGGAATGTGGCATTGACATAGAGAATGGGGTAAACAAATTAAAGGCAGAAGCTACCAATTTCCCCATTGAACTTTTCTTTTTAAGAGACGACGATATACCACAATATGTGGAAGACGGCGTAGCTGATATTGGATTTGTAGGCGAGAATGTAGTGTATGAAAAAGCAAAAAAAGTAGACGTAGCATATGCTTTAGGTTTTGGTAAATGCAGATTGAGTTTTGCAGTTAGAAAAAACGAAGAATTTACGGGGGCTGCTTTTTTAACTAATAAAAAAATTGCAACAAGTTACCCAGTTTTGGTGCAGCAGTATTTAGACGCTAATAAGATAACAGCAGAGATTCATGAGATTAGCGGTAGTGTCGAAATTGCTCCAGGAATTGGATTGGCCGACGTTGTTTGTGATTTGGTAAGTAGCGGATCCACTTTATTCATGAATGGATTAAAGGAAGCCGAAACTATATTAGAATCTCAGGCCGTTTTAGTTAAACATAAAAATTTCAGTACTGAAGCTACTGCTATTTTAGAGCGATTAATGTTTAGAATGGAATCTGTGAAGAAAGCTAAGAAAAATAAATACGTTTTATTAAATGCGCCTAATGATAAAATAGAAAAAATCATTTCTTTATTACCCGGCATGAAAAGCCCTACAGTACTGGCATTAGCGACCCCAGGTTGGAGCAGCGTACATAGTGTTATTGCAGAAAGTGATTTCTGGGAAATTATCGAGCAATTAAAATCGGCCGGAGCAGAAGGCATATTAGTTATACCAATTGAAAAAATGATTTTATAAAATGAATTTGTTGATTAAACCAGATAGAAAAGAATGGCCAAGTATATTAAAACGACCAAGTATTGACGCGTCTAATTTATTACCCAAAGTACAAGGGATAATTGAGCAAGTTAAATTAAGGGGAGACTCGGCTTTAATTGAATTTACTTCACAATTTGATCAAGTTCAACTAACTGCGATTCAATTAGATACTGAAGTTATTGAAGCAGCAGCTTCAAAGCTTTCTAGTAGTTTAAAAAATGCAATACAATCTGCAAAAGTTAATATTGAAAAATTCCATTCTACACAAATCCAGAAAGTTGAAAAAGTAGAAACTATGCCAGGGGTATGGTGTTGGAGAAAGTCGGTAGGGATTGAAAAAGTGGGGATCTACATTCCAGGTGGAACAGCTCCTTTATTTTCAACCGTTTTAATGTTAGGAGTGCCAGCTGTATTAGCAGGCTGTAAGGAAATAATATTGTGTACGCCTCCTAATAAAGAAGGTCAAATAGCCCCAGCCATTTTATATGCTGCTCATTTGGTGGGTATTACAAAAATATATTCGGTTGGTGGAGTACAAGCTATTGCCGCAATGGCATTTGGCACAGAGACTATTCCGCAAGTGTATAAAATATTTGGACCGGGTAATCAATATGTTACCGCTGCAAAACAATTGGTACAACAATATGGAATTGCAATTGACATGCCAGCCGGTCCTAGTGAAGTGTGTGTATGGGCAGATGACACAGCGAATGTTAATTTTGTCGCCTCCGATTTATTGTCACAAGCGGAACATGGTGCCGATAGTCAGGTTTTGTTAGTGGCATCCAGTGAAAAAATAGTAGCAGATATAGAAATTGCAATAAAAGAACAGGTAGCATTATTGCCTAGAAAGGAATTCGCTATAAAAGCTTTATTAAACTCTAAGGCAATTGTATTAGAGAACGAAGAAGAGGCAATTCAATTAATAAATGAATATGCCCCTGAACATTTAATATTAGCTATTCAGAATGCCGAAAAAATGGCCGACAAGGTAATAAATGCAGGGTCTGTGTTTATAGGAAATTATTCACCAGAGTCTGTTGGTGATTATGCCAGTGGAACAAATCATACACTTCCTACTAACGGGAATGCCAAAGCGTATAGCGGAGTGAGTATGGATAGTTTTGTAAAAAAAATTACGTTTCAGCAGCTTACCGAAAGAGGTTTAAATAATATAGCGCAAACCGTTATGGAAATGGCAGACGCAGAAGGACTTCAGGCACATAAAAAAGCAGTGGAAATTAGAGTGGAAAATAGTAACCAGAAAAAATAATAACTATGGCATTTGACATTAAAAAAATAGTTAGACCCAATATTGCAATTTTGAAACCTTATTCTTCTGCAAAAGATGAATTTACAGGTGTGGCGGAGATATTACTTGATGCCAATGAAAATTCTTTAGGCTCTCCGTTAACGCAATGGTATAATCGATATCCGGATCCTTATCAAAAAGAGATCAAGAAAAAGTTGTCAATCATTAAAAGTGTGCCAGCTAGTCAAATATTTCTTGGGAATGGGAGTGACGAAATTATAGACTTATTATATAGAGCATTTTGTGAACCAGGGAAAGATAATATTATTATTTGCCCACCTACTTACCCTATGTATGAAGTGAGTGCACAAATTAATAATGTAGCTATTCAATTTTCGCCATTGTTGACAGATTTTCAATTAAATGTGGCACATATTGAGCAGTTGGTGAATGTAAATACAAAAATCATATGGATCTGTTCCCCTAATAATCCAACAGGTAATTCTTTAGATAGAATCGATATAGAAATGATATTAAATCATTTTGATGGATTAGTCGTAGTGGATGAAGCATATATAAATTTCTCAAAACAAAAATCGTTCGTACAGTCTTTGGTAGATTATCCAAATTTAGTGGTGTTGCAAACTTTAAGTAAGGCATGGGGTTTAGCAGGTCTAAGAGTGGGAATGTGTTTTGCTAATGAGGAAGTGATTGAATTTTTGAATAAAGTGAAAGCGCCATATAATATTAGTACAGTGAATCAGTCTTTGGTTTTAAAAGCATTAGAGGAAGTAGGTCAAGTGAATGACATGATCAAGGAATTAGTGGCTATGAGAATTGCCTTGGCGGAAGTATTACAAAGTATACCAATGGTGGAGCAGGTATATCCTTCTGACGCTAATTTTTTACTAGTTAAAATTCCTAATGCAACTGGTTTATATCGATATTTATTGACTAAGGGCATTGTAGTAAGGAATAGATCTACTTTATTGAATTGTGCCGATACCATTAGAATAACGGTAGGTACAGAAGCAGAGAATACGCAATTGGTTGACGCCATGGCAGAATGGATTGACATGAATTTCGAA
>CALPWK020000099.1 GCA_943327245.2 Comamonas sp. lk
GTCATTTCTATCATTGAGCTATTTAAACCCCCTAAATGCCCCCTAGAAGCCAAGGATCTAATAAATACATTAGGATTCAAATACCAATCCTTCATTCTAATGCGATCTCCCAAAATGGCGCCCTGATGAAAGGGCGAAGAAGGGTCAACCGACAATACAGCCACTTTTTTGTTATCATTAACCCAGCTGCCAATCAATGCGGCGATTAAAGTACTTTTCCCTGCTCCAGGAGGACCTGTAATTCCAATGATAGGAGTATTATAAGGAGAAAGGCTTTCTAAAAAAGTAGTAACGCCTTCCTTCTTATTTTCGATACTAGTCAAAGCTTTAGCCAATAAAAGAAAATCTCCTTTTGCAATACCACTAGTAATATTTTTTAAATCAAAAAGCATTAGGGTCTAATAATTTTATGATTTTTAAAATCAAAAGGACGAATGCCTGTCCATTTTTCAAAATAGTAAAGCAGTTTATTTTTTAAAGAGAACTGCTTTTTTGAAATATCTAAATCAATCACCCAATTTTTCTTTTTTATTCGATCTAACATTACAGCCGGATGTGTTTCCTTGAATTTTTCTAAAGAATCAAAACCCGAAAAATCATAATAATCTGGACTGGTAATTATTTTTTCCATTTGTGTATCGTCATTCCAGTAAACACTACTTTCTTTTTGTTTTTTACGCATTTGTTCTGGACTCTTTACCCATCCGTAATGATAAATACTAGCATTGACAGTCGCTACAGGCAATTTAGTATTACCAATTCTGAATCCTTGTGCATCTCGATAAGCACTAATTTTTTTATTATTTCTAATAATTCTAGTTTCATGTGCATACCATTTTCTACTATCTCCGACATAATCATATGTGCCAAAAAAGTGTTTGTAATTAAACAAAAGACCTTGCACTGCTGTATCGTTGGCGTATGTATTACAAGCCGCTAATATGGCAGGATGATATTTTTCATGCACCACTTCATCACCTTGAATATAAAAAGCCCAAGTAAAAGAATCGTCAATCAATTGAAAAGCTTTGTCTGTTTCTACAGCTAAAACAGTGCCCCCTTTTCTTAAATTTTTATCCCAAACTGAATGATGTATTTTAATTTTTGGATCCCCTATAGACTCAATCAATGCAATGGTTTCGTCTGTTGAATCTCCAATTAAAACAATCATTTCGTCCACCACTGGCAAAATAGAGCGAATGGCTTCCACAATAGGGAAATCATTTACTACTGCATTTTTTATGATGGTGAATCCTGCTATCTTCATTTAAGGGAGTTGTTTAGTAGCTCAAATAACCGAAAACTTTTGCAACTTGCCTATTGTTTTAGGTAAACTTTAATTTAAAGCAGTAATTTTGAAACTCAAGTATCGTTATGTCCGTAACCATTTGTTTTGATTTTGGAAATACTCGTTTTAAGGCTGCCATTTTTAAAGAAAAGGAGTTGGTTGAGGTATGTGTTTTAGAAAACGCAACTGTAGAAACTATCGCTGCATTGCTAATAAAATGGGATCCGAATAAATCTATATTGTCTTCGGTGATACATCACGATAAGGCCATTGAGGACTTATTGATGCAAAAAACCCAATTTCACTTGCTGGGGGCCCATACCAAAATTAATTTCACTACCCCAGTGGGGAAACCTGAAACCATTGGAGCTGACAGACTAGCCCTTTGCGCAGCTGTGGTTCACCTGTATCCTGAACAGCATAACCTAGTTATTTCAATGGGAACCTGCATTACTTTCAACTTTATCAGCAATAGGCAAGAATTTCTGGGGGGGAGTATTTCTCCAGGCATGCAAATGAGGTTTAAAGCAATGCACGAGCAAACAGCTCTTTTACCCCTTATTACTCCTTCAAATGAGTTCAATTTGATAGGATATGATACCAAAACTAATATATTAAGTGGTGTAATTCTTGGAATTGCAGCCGAAATAGATGGTATTATAGGCGCTTATGAAGAAAAATATGGGAACTTTAACGTGCTATTAACCGGGGGCGACCTTAGTTATTTTGTACCTCACTTAAAAAAGAGGATATTTGCCGACCAAAATTTAATATTTAAAGGATTATATGCTATTAGCGAAAAAAATAATTAGGTTAACCACTCTCTTAGTTTTAGTTTGTTTTTTAACCCCATCGAAAGCCCAAATCAATTCCCCATTTTCTAGATATGGCTTGGGAAATGAAAACTTAAATAGTCAAAATGCTACTAGCCAAGGTATGGGTGGTTTTTCAACCGCTTACACTGCTGGAATGAATGGTAGTTATGGACAAAGTATCAATTTTAGTAACCCTGCTTCCTACGGGAATATTTTTATGACCACTTTTGATTTAGGGTTAAACTTAAATCAAACTACTTTAAAAAGAAGTAACCCATCAGGTAGTGAAAAATCGACCTATTTAGTTCCTAATTATTTAACAATTGGGGTTCCCATAAGCAAAGAGCATAAAATGGGATTTGCTTTTGGATTACAACCTATCACCAGCATAAATTACTCTGTAAATGAATACCTAAAATTAAGTTCAGGTGATTCTATTTATAATAACTATAAAGGAGATGGTGGATTGAACCAATTATTTATTGGATTTGGTAAGGCTTGGAAATATGCAAGTCTAGGAATTAACACAGGATATAATTTTGGAAGAAAAGATATTCAAACTATAAAAACTATTACTTACAGTACCGATACTGCCTATTTCTATCAATCAAAATCAACTACAAGCACTCATTTTGGGGGTGCCTTTTTAAAAATTGGTTTATTAGGCGAGTTCCCAATAAAAAAGGTGGACCATCTGCTTACTAAAGAAAAAACAGAATATACTATTAGTTATGGTGCAACCTACTCTTTAGACCAAAGCTTATCAGGTAACCAAGATGTTACAAGATCTATTGGCTCTTATATAAGTGATGCTGAAGTCCCATTGGACACTGCTTTGTCAACAATGAATCAAACTGGTACTATTAAAATACCTGCTATGATTTCTGGTGCCGTTGCATTTCACAAAAAGCAAACAGTGGCAAGAGGTTCTTATGACGAATGGGTATTGGGTTTTGAAATGAATCAGGCTTCTTGGAAAGATAAATATCAGTTTTACGGTAAGCAAGATTTATTATCTAACTCCTTCATGTTTAGAACAGGTCTACAATACAATCCAGACCCCTATGCATTTGACAGCTATTGGTCTACTGTAATATACAGAGCTGGATTCTTCACAGGTAAAGACTATGTCAACATTGATAATAATGGATCTAAAGTGAGTGGAATTACACTAGGGCTAGGATTGCCTGTAAGAAAATATCGTTCTTATGATTACCAGTTTACCATTATCAATTTAGCTTTGCAAGTGGGTCAAAGGGGAACAAGTGTAAATAACTTTAAAGAGAGTTTTATGCAGTTCACACTTGGGTATAGCTTAAGCGACGTGTGGTTTAATAAACGTAAATATGATTAATCAAAAAATTAATACATTTTTAATACTAGCAGTTACTGGAATCAGTAGCTGCTTTTTTATGGAGTCTTGTGAAAATAATGTAAATGATGTAAAAGCCTTGGGTTCAAAAGCAGGTGGTATTGATATTGGGAAAGATGTAGCAATTTATATCAGTAACGGAGGGAAGTTAAGTGCAAAACTGACGGCCCCCATTATGAATAAATATTTACAAGACAGTGGCAGAATGATCGAATTCCCAAAGTCTATTAAAGTAGATTTTTACAAGGATAGCGCCGAGGTAGAAAGTAAATTAACTGCTAACTATGCTCACTATATTGAATCTGAAAATAAAGTGTTCTTAAAGGATGATGTAGTTGTATTTAATATACTAGGAGACACCCTTTGGTGTAAAGAAATGTATTGGGATCAACTTACCAGTAAGTTTCATACAGACAAAGAAGTGATAGTGAAACAACATAACCCCATTTCAAAAATTTATGGACTAGGATTAGAGGCGAATCAAAATCTAACTGATATTAAAATTTTTAAGCCGCAATCTAATAGCTTTGCTATTATAAGCGACAGTAGTTCATTACATCCTTAATAAATATAACATTTATGGAATATAGAAAAATGGGGAAATCCGGGCTTCAACTAAGTGCATTAAGTTTTGGTAGCTGGGTGACTTTTCACAAACAAATTGATGATCGTGTTGCAGACGAATTAATGGGAATAGCTTATGACACTGGCGTTAATTTTTTCGATAATGCAGAAGGATATGCCGAAGGGGAAAGTGAAAAAATGATGGGGCGTATATTGAGTATGAAAAAATGGGATCGAACTTCTATCGTACTCTCCTCTAAAGCTTATTTTGGATCAAGAGGGAAGGAAAATAAACCGAATCAAACGGGCTTAAGTCGAAAGCATTTAACAGAAGCATGTCATGAAGCATTGCAAAGAATGCAAACCGATTACCTAGACCTATACTTTTGTCATAGACCAGACAAAACAACTCCTATTGAAGAAGTAGTTCAAACTATGAATACTTTAATTCAACAAGGAAAAATATTATACTGGGGCACTAGCGAATGGAGTGGTGTAGAAATAATGGAAGCACATAGAGTGGCTTCGGAATATCGCCTTATTGGTCCTTCCATGGAACAGCCTCAATATAATATGTTTGAACGTGGGAAAATGGATAATGAGTACTTACAAATATTTAAGAATCAAGGTATGGGTACTACCATTTGGAGCCCCCTTGCAGCCGGTTTATTAACAGGGAAATATAATGATGGCATTCCAGACGGATCTAGATTTCAAATAGAAGGATTCGAATGGCTTAGAGATAGATGGTTAATGCAGGATAAAATAAAACGAGTACAACAATTGGGTGCTTTAGCAAAAGCATTGAAAGTAAGTACGGCTTCCTTAAGTATTGCATGGTGCATTAAAAATCCCAACGTGAGCACGGCTATTTTAGGGGCTACTAGTAAAGCACAATTACTGGATAATTTAACAGCATTGGATACAGCAGCTTTATTGACCCCCGAGATCATGGAACAAATTGAAGGTATCATTGAATCTAAGCCCGCATTACCAGAGTGGTAGGCGTACACAAATATTTTTTGATTAACTTTAGCATATGGTTTTCGCAATAATAGCATCTCTTATTTTAATCGGCTTCTTTTCGGGCTACGAAATTGGATTTGTAAGTGCCAACCGACTTAGTTTAGAATTAAAGAAAAAACAAGCTAGTCGTGCAGGTATTATCATTTCAAAATTCTTGGAAGCCCCTACCCAATTTATTGGGACTTGCCTAATTGGATTGAATATTTCTTTAGTCGTGTTTGGTATTTTATTTGAGGAATTATTAGATACCTATTTATGGACAAAATTAAATCTTGGCCCTTATAGTATTTTATTAGGCAATACGATACTGTCTACTATTGTTATCTTATTAATTGGTGAATTAATACCCAAGGCTATATTCAAAGCTAGAGCGGCTTCCATGATAAGTACGTTTGCGCCATTGGCTCACTTTTTCCATATTTTATTTAGACCACTAACTATTATTTTAGTGAATTTAGCCCAGTGGTTTTTAGGAAATATATTACAAGTAAAAATGGTGAATAAAAAAGAGGCTTTCACCAAAGTAGATTTAGCACATTTCGTTCAACAAACAAAGGACCAACAGCAACAACAAGACCTAAATACCGATTTATTTGAAAATGCATTAAGCTTGCCAGATATTAAGATAAGAGAATGTTTAGTGCCAAGAACTGAGATTGTTGGTGTAGAACTAACTACTTCCATAAATGAACTACAAAAAATATTTGTAGAAACCAAGTTGAGTAAACTCATAGTTTATGAGGAAACACTGGATACTATAGTGGGATACGTACACCAATTAGATTTGTTTAAAAAACCAACTAATTTATCACAGGTATTACACCCCATTTTATTAGTGCCAGAAAGTATGAACGCAGCAGATTTAATTAATCTTTTCTCTAAAAAGAGAAAAAGTATTGCTTGGGTAGTGGACGAGTTTGGCGGGACGGCAGGCATTGTAACTATGGAAGACGTGCTAGAAGAGATATTTGGAGAAATTGACGACGAATATGATGAACAAGAATTTTTAGAAAAGAAACTGTCAGAAACAGAATATGTATTTAGTGGCCGTTTAGAATTAGATTACTTATATGAAAAATATGGTATAGACTTCTCTGCAGACAAGGCAGAAACCCTAAGTGGCTATCTAATTCATAAGTATGAAGCTATCCCGAAAATTAGACAGGTAATACATTTGACTCATTTTGATGCCGAAATACTAGCAGTGAGTGATACTAGAATTGAGAAAGTTAAAATAAGAATCCACTAGTCATAATTTTCATAATTGTGCCTCCGATTTTCCCCTATAAGCCTTAACTTTATTCCTCATTCACACGCACATGGCAATATTTGATAGATTCAATAAAAATGAAGGTTCAGAAATGTCTTTCATTGATCATTTAGAGGTTTTAAGAGGAACTATAGTTCGTTCATTAGGCGCTATATTAATTACCACTTTAGTTATATTTATTTACAGAGACTGGGTAATGGACAATATAATTATGGGTCCAATTTATCCTGACTTTGTCACTTATCGTGCTTTTTGTAATTTGAGCCATTATTTACATTTAGGGGATTCACTATGTATGCCTCCTGTAAAAGTAACTTTACAAAGTACCACATTTGGTGGCCAATTTTTGAGCAGTATTAGTATGTCCTTTGTAGGTGGAATCATTGTAGCATTCCCATTTGTATTTTGGCAGGTATGGTCTTTTATAAAACCTGCATTAAAAGAAAAGGAATTAAAGAATACAAAGTTTATGATATTCTTTGTTTCCTTCTTTTTCTTTTTAGGTGCTGCATTTGGATTTTTTGTACTTGGTCCATTTACATTTAATTTCTTGGCAAGCTTTCAATTAGGAACAAAAGGAACTATTACCACTATCCCAACATTTGCTGATTATTTAGACAATTTAACCAACTTAATATTAGGTTGTGGAATTGCATTTGAAATGCCCGTAATCGTATTTTTATTAACTAAGATTGGATTAGTCACTCCTAAGTTTTTAACTACAACGCGCAAATATGCTGTAATTATTATTTTAATAGTTGCTGCATTTATAACTCCAAGTCCAGACTGGTATAGCCAAACGATTGTATTTATTCCATTGTATACTTTATTTGAATTTAGTATCCTTGTATCAAAATGGGCACATAAGTCTATTAAGCAAGCTGATGAAGAGTGGGATTAATAACTAGATTTATATAAATTCGATTTCTACAACTTAAAATAAACCATATGTCATTTGTATTTGACGCGAGTAAACCTATTGCCCTTGGCGCAGACCATGCAGGTGTCGATTTTAAAAATCAGGTGAAAACTTGGTTAACAGAAAAAGGATTTACTATAAAAGATTTTGGAACCTACAATACAGACTCTGTAGACTATCCAGACTTTGCACACCCAACTGCTACTAGTGTTGAA
>CALPWK020000100.1 GCA_943327245.2 Comamonas sp. lk
ATTGATGAAGCTGGGATGGTACGTCACATTATAGAAAAACCAGATACTAAAGACCATACTAAAGAGATTTTGGAGATTAGTGGTTGGTAGGTTGTTCTTGTTATTTTTTTCAATATGACTATTATATTTAATTTATACTTTTCTATTGTAGTACTTGCAATTATTGTACTCGTAGACATATTTATTAAATTTAAAAATCCACCTGCATTAAAATTTTTCTTTTTATTACTTCCTACTTCGATTGCGCTAATTGCATTAATCAATGCGACAAGTGCAATTAAATTTGTTTTTTTTCTAGCACCGCTAAAATCAAGTATGGCGGTTGCTGTTTTAAATATATTTTCCATTTTATATTTCCCCAAATTTAAAAAATGGGTATTAATTGTTTCAACTTGCATGTTGACATTTACAGTGTTTTTAATGCTCGTTAATAAAGACATTATACCTCGAAACTCTTTTGTAGATAGGTTTAGAATCATATCGGTGGACGAGAATTTAAATATAAAAATCACTCCACTTGTTAGATTTATTCGTTTTTCATTTATTATTTTTATGGCAATAACTATTGGATATTTTTGGTATGTTATTTACAAGAAATTAAACTTGAATAATATTTATTATGAAAAAATTAGAAAATGGACTTCGTTTATTTTCATTTTGGGTTGTTCTGTATTTTTAATGAATATTGCAATTAGTTTTATTATTCCTAGTGAAATTTGGGTCAACTCATTGACTATTTATATTCTTTTTTATATATTACTATTAGTATTAAAAAGACCTGGCTTTTTGAACCATTCTGCTATTAAAATTGCATTTGGGCAAAAATTCAACCAAGATGCTATTATAGACGAAATGAACTTCATAGCAGTATTTTTCAAAAACAGATATTATACCAACCCAGAGGCTAGTTTGGGAAATCTATCTAAAATACTTAAAGCAAACGCTGGGGAACTGTCAGCTTTTGTAAACTCGGAATATCAAATGACATTTAATGAGCTTGTAAATAAAAATAGAATAGCTTATTTTCTAGAAGTTGTACAAGATAAAGCATATCAAAACTTTACCATTGATGCCTTAGCGAAAATTGTAGGATTTTCGTCAAGACAACATTTACAAAAGCCATTTAAAAAATTCCATGGCGGAAGTCCTTCCGACATAATAGACTCCATAAATTCCCACTAAGCGGTCCTATTAAGTATTTATTTTTACGCACTATTTCATCTATTTAACGCTGCAAGAAGTTGTTTTTAACTATTTTAACTGAATATTTAAATAAATATATTGTTATTATAAATAATGTAACTAATTGAATATTAGTGAATCATATTTTGTTACATAGTATTTTCTCTATTTGCTTCGATTTTTTGGATACATTTTCTATAGTCAAGATATTGTATACTCAATATAATGACTTTAGTCGAAGTATTGACTTGATTTATTATTAATTATTATTATATGAAAAAAAAGAAATTAGATATTTTCAATCTTTTTTACAGCGGTGCCGCGGTTGTTATTTTGATTGGTGTAATTGCAAAATTACTAGAATGGCCAGCACAGGATATATTAATTACCGGAGGATTGGCTATTGAAGCCGTGGTATTTGGCGTATCCGCTATCAAGTTTGTTGAGGTTGAAGAAGTACATAAAGGTGCTACAGAAGCAACTTTGGCAAAAGTAGCTGATGGCCTTGGGCAAATTGCTAGTAGCGGAATAGGTTCAAATGCTGATACGTACATTAATATACAAACTGGAAATGGTCAAGTTGAAAATGAACAAGCAATTGAAAATTCAACAACATTAGTTCCATTGGCAGATCAGAAAAATCAAAATACACCAGACGCGGCTACTGCAAGCTCAGTTCAGTCAACAACTAGTAAATTAGCAATTGACATAGCAAACAGTGCGAACTCAAATAATCCAAGTTCAAATAGTAGTTCTAGTAATAATGCAGCACATACTTTATGGCAGCTAGAACAAATGGATATTTTGAGTTTAGCAAAAGACTTATTCTTCCAACCTGAGTGGGATAAATTAAGTTCAGAACAATACAGTCAAATTAGTGTTTTATTTAAAAGAATTTTTGATAAAAAATTACCTAATAAAGAAGCATTACCGTTTTTAATTCAGTTCCCGGTTAAGTTACCTGTTCCAGAAATGAGTAAGTTAACTTTAACAAAAACTGAGTCTTTAACAATTGCTGAAATTGAATTATTATGTACTGCGTTTTCAATTATTAATTTCAACTCATTCTTCGAATTATTTATTTTAGAAGCCAATGAAGACAATTTTGATATTAGAGCAAGAAAAGCAAATGAGACACAAATTTTTGGAGGGGAAGATGAATTGGTAATACACCACACTCAAGAATTCTACGGTAAAGATTTAATTATAAGTCCGAATGTAGAATGCTTAAGTAATTTCATTAGAGTAAAAGGACAAGGTTTATTAGAGCATTTAATTCAAAAAGTAGATGTGAAAGCAGAAGCTGAATTCATTTCATTAACTAATATTCTTCAAAATCAGTCAGATGAATTAAAGAAGAAATTATTTAATAAGTTTAAGAAAATTAGATATAATGTTTCAAATGAAACTGGTTATAGTTATCTGAAAACGTTGGTTCAGTCTGCAATAAGTTTCAAAGACACTGCTGCTGGTCAGGCTTTATTCAATAAAATAATTGAAGTTCAAATTGAGAATAATCTAGTAATCACTTTAGACGATGTGGTTAACTGTTATGCAGACACCATTTACTTTGGTCCTAAAAATGAGTATAGTGTTAATTTAAGCGAGTTATTCGTAAATGGCGAATTACACAATCTAAACTTTATTAACGCTATCATTGAAAAGTTAGCAGCCGACGGTGTGGCAAATAAGTCTAAGTTATTAGAAGTATTTAACTTAAAAGAGCAAGACTCTAAAAAGGATGTGTTTAATAAACTAAACTATCATTTAAATAAAACCAATACAGCACCTAGCGGAGCCCAATTGGCATTCATATTATTATACAAGCAATATAGCTAATTCTAAAAATCTAGTATATGGCCGAAGGTCACGTTGACGTCAAAAGATACCAGATCATAAGTCTTTTGTACATTGTTTTTATTTGTTTCTCTGTAATCAATATCAAGATATCTGTATTGGACTCTAATATCTATACTATTAAGTCATTCCAGTCTTTAGAAAAAGAGGAGTTAAAAAAAGTAGCTATTAGTAATAAAATTATTCTTGACAACTTACCGTTAATAAATAAAAGTTCTAAAGCAGTTAGCTATTTAAAAATTAGAACAAGATTAACGGAAAGTTACGCTGTTGTCAATAATGTGCTTAAGCATATTGACGATGAATTTACGAAGAACAAAACAGACATTTTCAAACAATTTAATAGTAGAAATTTAATTGAAGAAATTTTAAAAAGTGATAAAGGAGTTATATTATTAGATAAAGACTTGTTTGCGTTATCTGACTATATTAAAAAAGCACCGTTTAAAATAGACGCTTCCTTAGACGACATTATTCCATTAAAGAAAACAGTAACAACTATAAAGGGAAAACAAGAGGAGTGGGGCTATTATTTATTTTATCATAAGCCAACTGCAATCAGTTATATGCAGCTAGAGCGTATAAAATTATTGATTACTAAATCACAATTATTATATCAAGAAGCAGCTTTGGCTGAGATTGGATATATGCCTACTTATTTCTCTCAGTTTAATCCTAAATTATATGTTTTAAAGGCATCTGTTAAAGAATACAAAGAAGAGGATATTATTAAGCCAGGTCAAAAAGTAGTTAATGTTACAGACGAGGTTTATGATGATTTATTCAAGAAAATATTAAGTTCCCTACATACTGAAAATATTTTCGTTGGGTTGAATAATACCCTTCTGAAGGATTTTGATTTTATGATGGGTAAAGATTTCGACATTGACATTTCGCCTAAAGTAAATTTAGTAAAAACAGACAATAACTACCGTGTTGTATTTAACAAGACGGGCGAATATTTACTTCGTTTCTATGATTCAAGACATGAAACTAAAAAAGTATTATTTGAAAAGCGAATTGTAGTAAATCCAATCCCTGATCCAATTGTTCATGTCAAAGGCGATAACCTAAATAGTTATACTATTAGCGTTAAAGATTTATTAGGCTCTGAAAGGTTGGAAGCAAGCTTACAAATTAATAATTTAAACTATTTCCCTGGTAGAATTAATAGTTATAAAGTAATAAGAATTCATAACGGAAAAGAAGAGGAATCAGTAAGTAATTACGGTGAACTTTTTCAATCTACCACTCAAAAAGTGTTAGGCGCATTAAAGAAAAATGATTTATTAATCTTCGACAATGTTAATATTTCTCTAGTGGATGGTTCTACTAGAACTTCTGCACCTATTATCTATAAAATAATCGATTAATGAAAAGGCTGTTTATTATAATTTTAACATTACAAGTTATTACTAATGTGTCTTATGCTCAAGATACACTAGCAGGTAATTATCCCAAATTGAACATACCTTCAGGAAGGCACATAATTAAAGAGGTGGTAACAGTTACAGGGAAGTTAACAGTAGAAGCAGGGGCGAAAATTGAATTTATTGAGTCAGGTGTTTTAGTATGCGAAAGTGTTGTTGAAATGGTGGGCAAAAATCATAATATTGAATTATTTGGAAAAAATAAACAAGAAGGGGTTGGGTTAATTATTAAAAATACGGACTCTAGTCAAGTTGAAATTAGTAATGTCATTTTTAGAGGGCTACAATTACCCATCTTCTTTGATTTTGGCTGGAAAAGAATTTCAGTTAATATTTCAGATAACGAATTTGTTAATAATATTGGGAAGGTATCCGTATTGCAAGTTTTAAATCCTCCTTTTAATTTTAATCAAAGCTCAGACTTTATTCCGTTTCGCATTAATCATAATTTATTTACTGGTAACAATGCGGCATTGTACTTTGAAGATTTAAAAAGTGACCACGTTAAGGTGGAAATCACAAATAATACGTTTGCTAATAATAGTATATACGGATTCAAAAATTATAATATTTCTACCAATTTAATTTACGGCAGAGCTGACCAGCTTTTTTCCAGATTCAGTGCTAAACTAGAAGGCAATAGTTTTGTCTCTAATTACTTAATTGATAATTTATCCGATACTATTGTACATATAGCAAATTTTGGAGTCTATGGAACTGATAAGACTTTTGATTTAGCTAATAATTACTGGGGATCTCCAATCAAAGAAACCATTTTTAAAGGTTTGTATGATCAAGCATTAAACTATAATGCACCTAAAATTAATATTGATCCTTTTTTAACCGAGCCTGATAAGAAATCACCTTCACATATTTATTCAATCAAAAATGGAGACAATGACATTGAACTTTCAGATACATTAACCCTGAAGGAAGGTTTGAAGTCATTAAAAATATTAAGTAATAACAAACTAGATATTAATAATTTGATTTTCGGATATAGCTTTTTTAAGGATGACAGTGGGATGAAAAAAACGGACACTACACTAACCTACTCCATACAGGCAATCAACGACTTGTCTAATAAAATTAGTATCACAAAACAAACTAACCCACTTAAAAAAGTTGGGTATTATTATTTATCAGGTATTTTAGATGCTAATGGAAATAGCGTTCCTGAAATTAAAGTTGGATATAGTAATTATTTAAAAGATCTAAGAAGAAGAAAGTTATTAGCCGAATTTTATAAAGAGAAAAAATTAGCAGATAGCTTAAAGACACCTCCAAAAGCAATCGATTCAATCAAGAATACTTTTCAAAAAATTGAAGCACCAATGAAAAGTAGATTTGAAGTTGGCATTCAAACGGGTGGTGCCATATTTACTGGAACAATAAGTAATCAAAACATTTTCAAGAATGAGATGAACTTATATAATGCCTTACATGTTAATTATACTATTTTCTCTAATCTAAGTGGAGGACTTACTATTGCTTCTTTTAAATTGAGCAATTCGGATTATGCATCTTCTAATAATGAAGAAATAGCAAGAGGTATGAAATTCAGTACTTCCATGCTAACTATTTCACCATCTATTCAATATGATTATGTAGATAATAGATTGTATTCAAAAGCTAGAAAAATTAGACCATCAATTGGTATTGGACTAGATATTGCCACATTTAATCCAACTGGTACTTATAAAGGTAAAGAGTATAATTTACAGCCATTAGGAACTGGTGGCCAATTAACAGATAGCGTTAAAGGAAATGCGGGGTATTCATTAATGGCACTAGGTTATTTTGTTAATTTCAAAATTAAGTATCAACTAAATAGGTTTAATAGTGTTGGTATTCATTTCTCTTTCCATAAGAGCATGTCCGATTATTTGGATGATGTTGGCCCCGACCCTTATCCTAATGTGAAAACATTATTAACAAATACTAAAATTGACGGAATAGCAGCAGCTTATTTCTCAAATCCTACTTCACGATTTATTACACCTGGTCAGTTAAGAAGCAGCCCTTCAAAACCAACAGATAGTTTTATACAATTCGGTTTCTTTTACTCAAGAAGGTTATTTAAATAATATAATATAGTCGACCCATCGTATGATAATAAATAATATATCCATTCGTGTTCCATTGAAATATTTTGCATTTATACTGCTTTCAAGTTTTATATTCTTTGCATGTGCTAAAGAAGTGCCTGTAGATGATATTGATTTCCAGAGGCATTTAGTAGGTGGTACCGGAAGTTTTGATGATACTAAAAAAACATGGAAATTGGATTCACTTTCTGTTGATGGTAAAGCGTTTACACTTACAACAAATCAAAAAAAGTACACTAAAACCTTTAATCATGATGGTACTTATTCGGATAGTGATGGGTACAATGGAAGTTGGGAAATCGCTACTATTGACAATTTAACTCATGTAACTAGTGGAGTTACTGCAGGAACTAAGATTACAACCAAGTTCCAAATTACTGAAGTAAATGCCGCTCAGTTGAATATTAAATTATTAAATACGACTTCCAAATACGAGTATTTCTTTATTGTTGTAAATTAAAGTATTAATTTTGGGTAGACTATAGTCTATATATAATATAACATTTTAATATTTGACCCCTCCCACCTATGGAAATGATATCTTCCTTATATTTTTCAGTTTTTATTCTTTCCATTTTGGTATTGGTAGATTTAATGCTAAAATTTAAGAGGCCATTGATATTGAAATTTTACTTTTCATTGTTAATCATTGCAATAGGTGGAGCTGCTTTAGTTCATTATTTATATGTTGATAGTAAAAATGTAATCCTTTTTCTTGCCTTAACTAAAGCTATTACTGCAAGCGCATTTTTAAATATATTTTCAATACTATATTTCCCAAAATTCAAAATTGCAGTTAATATTTTTTCAATAGGATTGATCTCACTTGCAGTCTCTTTATTTACTTATATCATAGGAGGGAAGGGTAATTTTTTG
>CALPWK020000101.1 GCA_943327245.2 Comamonas sp. lk
CCATACCCATGGCAGGTAATAAGATAATGTAAACCTCAGGGTGACCTAAGAACCAGAATAAATGCTGATATAAAATAGCGCTACCGCCTTCGTTAGACAAAGCACCAACACCATTTACAAATATGTCAGACAAGTAGAAACTAGTATGGAAGTTTCTATCAAAAATTAATAAGATCATACCAGACAACAATACAGGGAAAGACAATACACCAAGAACTGCTGTAAAGAACAAAGCCCAAATTGTTAAAGGTAAACGGGTCATGCTCATACCTTTTGTACGCATGTTTAAAATAGTAGCGATATAGTTCAATCCTCCTAGTAAAGAAGACACAATAAATAAAGCCATCGCAATAATCCATAAGTCCATACCAGACTTAGAACCTGGAGAGGCGTCACCTAATGCAGACAATGGAGGGTAAGCTGTCCAACCACCACTGAATGGTCCTGTCTCAACAAACATAGAAGACAACATAATGATACTTGCAGTAAAGAAGAACCAGTACGATAACATGTTCATGAAAGGGGAAGCCATATCACGAGCACCAATTTGCAAAGGAATTAAGAAGTTGGCAAAAGTACCAGACAAACCTGCTGTCAATACAAAGAATACCAAAACGGTACCGTGTGTAGTAACTAATGCATAATATGCTTCGGGGGTGATTTGGCCGCCTTTAGCCCATTTACCTAAGATAGACTCTAACCAAGGGAAACTTGCTTCAGGGTATCCTAATTGTAAACGGAAAAGAACGCTCATTAAACCACCCAACACTGCCCAAACCATACCTGTGATCAAAAATTGCTTCGCGATCATTTTATGGTCCATGCTGAAAACATATTTAGATAAAAATGTTTCATGATGTTCATGATGTCCGTGATCATCGTGACCGTGACCTTCATGACTATGTAATACTTCTTCGTGACTCATACCGTTCTATTTAAATAAGTTTATTTCTTAATTATTTTTTCAACTAATTATTTTCAAATTACATTTTAACTATAGTTGCCTTAGCTGTACTGTCTGTAGTAGCTGCCGGAACTGCTGTTGGATCCTTTTCGGGGAACGCTGTGTAATATTGAGGTTTTTGTTTAGCCATCCATAAATCATATTCTTCTTGATCCACTACTTCAATAATACCTTTCATAGAGTAGTGACCATTACCACACATTTGATCACAAGAAATTTCATAGACGAAATTAGGATTACCTGTTTTCTCTTTCATTTCTTTAGTGGTGTACAAAGGAGTAAACCACATGGTAGTTGGAATACCAGGAACAGCATCCATCTTTAAACGGAAATGCGATAAACCAACGTCATGTACAACGTCTCTAGAACCAATGATTAATTTAACAGGAGTTCCTTTAACAACATACATTGTTTGTTCTGTTAAAATATCGTCTTGAGAATATTTATCATCCCATATGATACCAACAGAGTTAGTAGCAGGGTCAATGTTTCTATAATATTTTTTACCAAAAATTGCATCATGACCTGGGTAACGGAAGATCCATCCAAATTGCTTTCCAGTTACTTCAATCACCATAGCATTCTTAGGAGGTTCGCCCGTAAAGAAGAACCAGTTACGTAAACCGAATACCACTAATATAGTTAAAGTGATTGCAGGAATGGCAGTCCAGATTAATTCCAACTTTGTGCTATGCGCAAAGAAGAATACTTTTCTGTTTTCGTTTTCTTGATATTTATAAGCAAACCAAAATAATAAAACTTGTGTAATCACAAATACGATACCAGTAATTGCTAAAGTGATGAAAAGCATTTGATCTACTTTTTCACCTTGCACACTAGCAGCACCTTGTGCTAATAAAGTTTTAGGATATAGGTAAACGTTACAAAGGTAAACGCCTATAAAACCTAATACTAAAAACACGATCATCAAGAAACCGTTGATCTTGTTATTTTGTTTGCGACTTTCTTCCTCTCCTTTAAGGATAGAAACATACTCGCTTGCTTTAGCGATTTGGAAAATCACTATAAATATAAGCGCGATAATTGCTATGGATAAATATAAACTCATAATCGTTTTTCTATTTTTCTCGTTTCTTTTTAAATATTATGTGTGGTGAATAACACTTTCTTTAAGGAAAGGATGGTATTTGGCTATCAAAGGCTTGCTAGCCAAAGCGCGTGCAACCATCAATATCATAACACCAACAAAGAAAGACAACACACCAAAATCTAACCAACCTAAACTAACGTGTTCTTTCATTAAACTACCCATTACCATTTGGTAAAAATCAATCCAGTGACCGAACATAATTAATACTGCCATGAATGCTACTAAAGTAAAATTACGTTTAGCAGAACGCTTCATTAAAATAATCAATGGAGCAAGGAAGTTGATAATTAAGTTCAAGAAGAAAATAGGTTTATAAGGACCTTGAACACGGTGCTTAAAGTAAACTACTTCCTCAGGAATATTAGCGTACCAAATTAACATGTATTGAGAGAACCATAAATAAGTCCAGAATATAGAGAAGGCAAACATGAATTTAGCAACATCATGTAAATGCTCGCTATTAGATAATTCCATGTACCCTTTGTTTTTCATGTAGATCAACCAAACAGCTATTAAAGACATACCTGCCACAAAAGAACTAGCGAAAGTATACCAGCTATACATAGTAGAATACCAATGCGCGTCGATACTCATTAACCATAACCAAGGAATAGTAGAGGCTACAGTTAAACCAAACCAAACTAAGAAAAATCCAGAACGCACCATGCTCTTAATGTTGAAAGCTTTTGCAGTTGCTGCATCCATAGGCGCAACGTCTGCTTCATTACTTAATTGACGCATTCTATATCCAAAGTATGACCATAATACGATAGCCAATGTAGTCCAGATAATAAAGAAAGTTGGATTTAAGAAACCAGTCTTACCTCTTAAGATAGGATCTTTAGCAACAGCTTCCACGTCTAACCAATGGTAGATATGATGCTTGTCGCTAACTACTACATAAATTAAAACTGCAAAAGTAATAGCACCAAACACGGGCACTAAAGTAGAAATAGCTTCTGCAATTCTTCTAAAAGATTGAATCCATGCAGCCTGTGCCATTGTGCTAAAGCACAAAAAGAACATTGCCGCATTACAAATTAATGTCCAGAAGATGGTGTTGTACATTAGAGTACCCCAAAAGTGTACTTGCTCATGTTCGTCTGTGCTAAAGCCTTTGGTAAACATACCGTATAACAAGGCAACTGCTCCAACGCCGATTAAAGCGTAAGACCACGTTTTAAGTTTACCAGGAATTTCGAATTGCTCTTTAATAGATGCCATCACTTATTTCTTTTGTTTGTCTTTAATATATTTAATCACCATCCAACGTTGACGCTTGTTTAATTGAGAAGCATAAGAACCCATTAAATTCTTACCGTATGCTACAGAATAAAACATTTGACCAGCAGGCATGCTCTCATACTTAATATCACCAACTAATGTAGCAGGTTTAGCAGCATAAGGACCGTTACCGTCTTTGTACAAAGGACCGTTACCATTTAATTTAGCACCATGACAAATACCACAGTTTACTAAATATAAACGCTCTGCTTCTTTAGCATCTCTTTCAGATAAAGAATCAATTGGATTCAACACAGATCTAGAAGCATAGTAATTAGTTGTATCACCAGGTGCATCCATAGCATAAGGGAAAGGCATTTCCTGACCACGCGCTATCGTACCAGCAACTGGACGGTTGTCATAGTTAATTCCTTTTGCAGCAAGATTACTGTGGTCCGCGTAAGTTTCGTATGCACGACTATAGGCCATGTCTGGCATATAGATAGAACCTGGAGTACGCTTAACGTCAGTACAGCTTACTAAGGCAACCACCGCAACTAAAAAACTTATTATTAAATATTTTTTCATCATGTATATCTTAATCAGGTTAATTTTTTCTTTTGATCAAATCTGAACTTGCTTACGCTAATTGTTTATTGTTATATAAATCTTCGTTGTCATTATCGTAAGTACCAAACCACCATCCTTCTTCCGCAATTTGAACGTTAGTTTCTAAAGCACCATTGGCACTTAATAAAGCTTTTAAGTCGTCTGTGTTTGTTTTGTCAGAACACTCAATCACCATCACAAATAAATCGTCTGTAGCTCTATTATGGAAACGGTGTTTTTTAACACCAGGTGCTAATTGACATAAGTAACAGAAAGTAAGTACCATACCAACGGCAGCAAACAAAACTGTTAACTCAAATATGATAGGTATCCAAGCTGGTAAAGCAAAGTGAGGTTTACCACCAATGTTTAAAGGCCAGTCTTTTGTGAAGATCCAGCTAATTGCGCTAATAGCGGTAGTCGTACCTGTGATACCATAAATAAAACCAGCAGTGTGTAAACTAGTTTCTCGCATACCTAATGCGTGGTCTAAACCATGCACGGCAAACGGTGTGTACACATCTTTAATTTTATAACCAGCAGCGCGCACTTGCCTAACTGCAGGAAACAAAACGGCTTCATCATCAAAACAGCCAACTACGAATTTCTTTTGTGCCATAATTATTATCAATTAATATTCAGATCCCAATAATTTTATTTTAGTGAGCGTGCGCTTGATCGTGAACAAATGATTCAAGTTCTTGCGCTTCAATTTTTTCCATACCTGGTTTGAAAGACTCACCACTTCTCTTAAGTACATATTTAATTTCTGCCACAGCAATTACTGGGAAGTATTTAGCAAATAAGAAGAAGCAAGTAAAGAACAATCCGAAAGTACCTGCATAGAAACCAATTTCCCAAATAGTAGGGCTATAGTAAACAGACCAGCTAGAAGGTAAGTAGTCACGATACAATGAAGTAACAATGATTACGAAACGCTCGAACCACATACCAATGTTTACAATAATACTCATGAAGAAAGTAACGAAAACGTTTCTTCTCATTTTTCTAGACCAGAAAATTTGAGGAGACAATACGTTACAAGCCATCATACCCCAATAGCTCCAACCGTATGGGCTAAATAAATAAGCACGGCTATACCAGAAAGTATATCCCTCATATTTATTTTGAGAATACCAACCCATAAATAATTCTGTTAAGTAAGCGATACCAACAATAGAACCTGTTAATACAATTACTTTATTCATTAAGTCAATGTGACCAATAGTGATGTAGTCTTCTAATCCGAATACTTTTCTTACAATGATCAACAAACTTTGTACCATGGCGAAACCAGAGAAGATCGCACCCGCTACGAAGTAAGGAGGGAAGATAGTAGTGTGCCATCCAGGAATTACTGAAGTAGCAAAGTCAAAAGATACAATAGTGTGTACAGACAATACAAGTGGAGTAGACAAACCAGCTAATACTAAAGACAAACTCTCGTGACGTTGCCAGTGCTTAGTAGAACCTGTCCAACCAAAAGAAGCGATACCATATAATTTCTTTCTCAATTTTGTAAATGCTCTATCACGAACGGTAGCAAAATCTGGAATTAAACCAGAGTACCAGAATAATAATGAAACAGTAAAATAAGTAGAGATCGCAAAAACGTCCCATAATAATGGTGAGTTAAAGTTCACCCATAATGGACCGCGAGAGTTAGGATAAGGCATTACAAAGAAAGCCATCCAAACACGACCCATGTGGAAGATAGGAAACTGACCAGCACACATAACGGCAAAAATAGTCATGGCTTCTGCAGCACGGTTAACTCCTGTTCTCCAACCTTGACGGAACAATAATAATACAGCAGAGATCAAAGTACCCGCGTGACCAATACCAACCCACCAAACGAAGTTGGTAATATCCCAACCCCATCCAATAGTTTTGTTCAAGTTCCACTCCCCAATACCGTAAGTCACCTCACGATAAACGCTATAAGCACCAAACATAAGTAAGGTAACAGCGATGAAAAAACCAATATACCATAAACGAGATGGCTTGGCTTCGATAGGTCGCACAATGTCTTCAGTTACTTGAGCATAGGTTTTGTTACCGTATACTAAGGGTTCGCGCAGTTGTGATTCGTACTTTAAATGCATGTCTCTTTATTTCTAATTTTTTAATTATGCTTTTTCTTCTTCCGCGTTTCTCACTTTTGCTAAGTAAGTAACGTTAGGTAATACGTGTAATTGCTCTAACACATAGAATGAACGGTTAGGGTTTTCAACACGTACTTTAGTGATGGCACTGTGTTTGTCGTTAGCGTTACCAAAGTTGATAGCGTTTGTAGGACAAGCTTGTTGACAAGCCACTTTAATATCACTGTCAACCATTGGACGAGATTCTTTCTTCGCGTCTAATTTAGCAGCTTGTAAACGTTGTACACAGAAAGAACATTTTTCAATCACACCACGAGAACGAACAGTAACGTCTGGGTTTAACACCATTCTAGTTAAGTCATCGTTCATGTTCAATACTACGTCGTTCACAATACCTTCTTGGTTATCAGGGAAGCTATCTGCACCAGAGTAGTCAGCCCAGTTAAAACGACGCACTTTGAAAGGACAGTTGTTCGCGCAATAACGAGTACCAATACATCTGTTGTAAGTCATTTGGTTTAAACCCTCAGAGCTATGGTTAGTAGCAGCAACAGGACAAACGTTTTCACAAGGAGCGTTGTCACAATGTTGACACATTAAAGGTTGGAAAACCACGTTCGGATTTTCTAAATCACCACTATAATATTTGTCAATACGTAACCAATGCATTTCATGACCGCGTAAAACTTCTGGTTTACCAACAATTGAAACGTTGTTTTCTGCATTACATGCTACCACGCAAGCACCACAACCGTTACAACTATTTAAGTCAACACTCATACCCCATTTGATACCTGGTCTGTCATAAACAGGATAGATAGTAGCGTCTTTAGCAAAATTAGCAACTACTTCTTCGTCGCTCATTTTCTCGCCACCCATAATTTGACCACGGTATTCATTCGCGCGTTCTTCAATAATTTCTTTAGGACTATGCTTGTATTCTGCTAAAGTCAATTCTTTCATAATCTCAGTACGATTACCTTGAGCGGTGTCGTAACGGAAATGTGTTTGAATTAAAGCAACAGGATATGTTTCTTCTGTTAATTCTAATTTAATGTCAGCATTATCTAATACAACAGTTTGACCGTTGAAGCTAGATAAAGGGAAAGCATTTTTACCGGTACCCACAACTGCTTTACCAATTGTTTCGGTACGACCGTAACCCAATGCAATACCAATAGTGTTAGGATGTGTTCCAGGAATAATTAAAACAGGTAATTCAATAACAGTTTTACCAGAAGTTAATTTAACCACTTTTTTAGGAGGGTGTACTTCGTAAGCATCTGCTTGACCTGCATTGTTTAAATCAATATTTAATAAAGTTTTCGCCATTGCTGGAGAAACAATAATATAGTTATCCCAAGTAGCACGAGTAACAGGATCTGGTAATTCTTGTAACCA
>CALPWK020000102.1 GCA_943327245.2 Comamonas sp. lk
CATCCTTGTCAATCATGGATAATCTATACGCATTCAACATCGCGGCTGTATCTGCGAAATTTACTTTATATCCTAGTCTTGTTATCAATGTTGACGAGTCTGCAACTAAAGCTGCTACCACTGCATTATTACTTACTTTGTAAGCATCCTTGTCAATCATGGACAATCTATACACATTCAACATCGCTGCGGTGTCTGTATAGTTAACTTTATATCCTAATCTAGTAATCAAGGTGGCTGTGTCTGCAACTAAAGCCGCAACAACTGCATCGTTACTTACTTTGTAAGCATCCTTGTCAATCATGGATAATCTATACGCATTCAACATCGCGGCTGTATCTGCGAAATTTACTTTATATCCTAGTCTTGTTATCAATGTTGACGTGTCTGCAACTAAAGCTGCTACCACTGCATTATTACTTACTTTGTAAGCATCCTTGTCAATCATGGACAATCTATATTTATTCAACATAGAAGCCGTGTCTGAAATATTCAACTTATCATTTGATACACTTGATGCATTACTTGCAACTAAATCAATTTTCGAAGTCAAGATATTTTTATTGATCTCTAAAATTGAATTCACAAATTTTGTGGTTGCTACAGAACTATCATTACTTGTAATGTCCGGTGTAACAGATTTTGGCTCTCCTAATAATCTAGGAGAGAATATTGATTTATTAAATAATGAATCTGCACTGTATGTAGACGTCAAATTTCCAGAAGTTGGCAAATTTAAAATTGTAGGTCCTGAAGTATTGAAAGTAAGATTACCCAATCCTCTTAATGCGAAATTTTTATCTAATGTAATAGTTTTACCATCGTTTACAACCCCAGTTCCTCCCTTTGAACCAGGCAGTAAACTTGAGATGGTTACTGCGGAGTCAGAGATATTTGCTCTATTTGCAAAAAAAGCATAAGGAACAGTCCACATTTGCGAAGTTCCCATGTCTACATATTCATTGTTTGGATCCCATCCTGGTCCTGGTATACTAGGTTCAACTGCAACTTTCAAATTAAGGAAGTACAAATCACCTCTCCAGTCAATTGAGGTAATATTAGGTACCCCAGCTATTCTTGAGCCTTTTCCAATGATAACAGTGAAAATCCCATCTGTCATTGTTACAGTTTGATGCGTTTCTACATATACAGCTGGTCCAGTTGCCGATGTCTTTATTATTGAAATCTTAGCATAAACGTTTCTAACCGATGCTGCATTACCACTTGCATCTCTAGCGACCATTTGAAGTAAAATACCATCTGGTTGAGATAATATCTGTGCATTACCATTTCGAAACGAAATAGTACAAAAAAGAAGTAATAAAATTTTAAATGTCTTATTCACCAAATATTATATATAGATATATTAATATATAATAATATTTATATTTAAAAAATACTATTAAAATATCTATTCTAAATATTAGTTTTTTTAGAAGTAAATACAAATTATAAGAGCAAAATACTGATATACGTTGAAAATTTGATGAAACACTATTTTTAAATGATTTATAAATAATAATAAATATTAATATAATACATAAATTCCTAGAAAAAATAATATAAGTTAAACAGAATTTCTGTTTTTGATACTCACCCAAATCGCTTCCTTCTCCTCCAGACTTAATTTAACTAGGTCTAAACCATTGTCTTTGGCATAGGATTCCATTAATTCAAAACGTTGCTTGAATTTCTTATTCGTCTTTTCTAAGGCTGTTTCAGGATCTATATTTAAGAAACGAGCATAGTTAACCATGCTAAATAGGACATCTCCAAATTCTGCCTCCATTTTTTCCTTGTCGTTCGATTCCACCTCCACTCTCAATTCATGCATCTCTTCCTGTACTTTGTCCCATACTTGTTCCTTATGCTCCCATTCAAAACCTACTTGTTTTACTTTTTCCTGTATACGCAATGCTTTTACTATTGCCGGTAAACTATTGGGTACGCCGGATAGTAATGAAGTCTTCCCTTCTTGCAATTTCAACTGTTCCCAGTTTCTTTTAACCTCCTCTTCGTCTTGCACTTTTACGTCTCCATAAATATGCGGATGACGATGTATTAACTTTTTAGCTATTCCTTCCATTACGTCAGCCAAAGTAAACTTTCCTTGTTCTGTTCCAATTTTAGCATAAAATAAAACATGCAACATGATATCCCCTAATTCTTCTTTGATTCCATCCCAATCTTCTTCGATTATAGTATCCACTAATTCATATAACTCTTCAATGGTGTTACTTCGTAAAGTATGTATAGTTTGCTTTTTATCCCATGGGCACTTTTCTCTCAGTGTATCCATGATTTCAACCAATTCTAAAAAACGTTGGGAAGTTATGTCTTGGCTCATGGTTATAAATTAAAAAAGGAAAGTAATAAAAAAGCCATCATCAAACTACTCATTAAAATAAAGGTCAAAATATTTAAAATAATAAACTTAAAAATTGTCTTGGATCGTGACTGATGAAAGTGATTTCGAAGGGACTTATATAAATAGAAGAACAATACAAAAGCAACAGAAATATCAAAAAATGTGAATGGCTTATGCATGAAATATTCATATAAATTGTCTATAACTTTCACAACAAACAAAATAATAAAAAACGCACAATAAATATGTATGCTAAAAATTAAGTGGTCTACAAAATAATGCTCTTTATTACGTCGGTATAATAACCAGACAAAAAAAGCAAAAATGGGTAATGAGATATATAAAATTCGAGAGAAATAATGTTCAAACTGTTCCAATACTGCTTTACCAATTTCAAAATTATTCCCTTTGTATTTTTGTTTAAGTGTGATGCCCTGTTTAGCAAGCTTTGACTCCAACCAATTGGCTTTTTTATTTTCAGGCAACTTGTTTTGAGCAGTTTGATAAGCTTCCGCCGATTTATAATTAATAGTGTCTCTACCTATTTCAAATTGAAAACCATTGTTTGCTTTTTCAATACTATCTATCTTCTTTACTGAAGTATTACTAGCCATCTTGGCTTTATCTTTCTTATTTAATTCAGTAGCTTTTTTTGGACCACCCGTAAATATGACCAAGAAAAAAACCGCAGACACGAATAAATACATTCTTATAGGATGTAAATAAGTGGCGCGCTTACCATCCATATAAAGCCTTGTTAAACTAGCTGGCTTAAATAAAAGTAGCTTTAATGTTTTCCAAAGCTTTCCGTCAAAATGTGTTAAGTCTTCAATAAAATGCATCAGCAATTGCCAAAAACTTTCTTTAACTTCTACGTTTTCTTGACCACATTGTTGACAGTATCTCCCTTCAACCTGTGTTCCACAGTTTAAACAGTTCTTTTGGGTTCTTTCTTTTAAATGAGACATGCGCTATTATTGTTCAAGCACTAAGATACGCTTGGGATAGGTAGGAAAAAAATGCTTTAATTTTTAGCTTTATCAATCTCGCTTTCTGTTTTTGGATCTATAGGTGTCAGTTTGTGAATGACAATTAGGGCATAATAATCTTAAGTTAGAAAGTGTATGATTTATCCTATTACCATCTATATGGTCTAGTTCTAAATTGATTTTCTTATCATTCCATTCTATAATCCCACAAATAGAACAGGTATTACCAATTAACCCCTCTTTTAGTAACCTATGCTTAAGTTTATAAGTTTGAAAATGAGGATGTTCCCCATTCAAAATTTCATTCAATATTATTTTTGCTGGCGCATTCTTATTACCACCTTTTAGGCCCTGATTGGGTATATAACATCCATATAGTATTGCTAAACGCTTCAATGTATTAAAATGAATATTTAGCTCCGCAGCTGCTTTTGCCATTGAGTGGCTATTTGTGCACACTTCAATTATTCGATCTTTAGTGATTTGCGTTTTCATTCCTTTAAGTTAGTACAAAATAACTTTCATTGGGACTGGTTCAATGTAAACTCAGGGACTGTCGTTTTTCGCTTTGCTCAAAACGTCTTCCCCATAAATTGGTCTTACCCAAAGCCTTTCAATCAAAATGCATCGCATAAAAAAAGCCTCTCACTTTCGTGAGAGGCTTTGTGCCCCAGGCGGGAATCGAACCCGCACGGGCGTTGCGGCCCACAGGATTTTCTTACTACTATGGTTTTCACCACCCACTACTGGTTTGTAGTCTGGACTATGCCTTCACCATATCTTTCGATTTAGGTGCTCCGTGTCTAGTCTCTACACGTTCCCTTTCGGGCTTCGCTCGGTATTCCCATTTAAAAGGGTTCGCCGAATTTACGGAGTTCTACATCTTCAATTTCTCGAAGCGCACTCAAATTCTTGTTCTCCTCGAGAACAGTGTCTAAGTCCTGCGTGTCTACCAGTTCCACCACCAGGGCGTCATTGCTGACTTAAAAAAAATCCCGAACCGAAATTCGGGATTTTTGGAGCGAAAGACCGGGCTCGAACCGGCCACCCCGACCTTGGCAAGGTCGTGCTCTACCAAATGAGCTACTTTCGCATGTATAAGAACTATTTTTAGGAGTGCAAAAATAGGGATTCAACGCTCCTAAACAAAATTTTTTTTTATTTATATTCCGGCTTGTACTGAGAGCTCGTATTAACTTCTACAGTTGGCTTCTTAAAACCACTTGTGAATACTTTAGAGCAATTGCCTACAACTAAAGATAATAAGGCAAATAGTATAACATAAAAGATAAATCTTGAAGAGGTTACCCAATTGGTAGCGATATCTTTGTTTGCTTCTGGAGTGTGTAATTCTTGTGACATATAAATCAATTTCGGATGCAAAAATAGTAACAAGTTCTTAATTACGAGCGTGTTGAAGCACAATTTTATTAAAATGTTTCTTGTTTTTTATAAAGTACTGATAAACAACCGACCCGGAATATACCCCATCCAATGATAGCATGGGTTTTGAGTCTATTGTCCTTTTCAGCTTTCCTTTCAAAATATACCCCATAAATCCAAAATGAGCATACACAATAGCCCTAAAAAAGTCACTATCCCCACTTAATAGCCCTTTCCATGCTGAAACAGCATCTAAAAAGAACCTAAAAGGCAGCTTCCACAAAAGTTCAGTAAAAGGGAGATTCTTAGCCAACATGATTAAATTATTCCTGAAATTTAGAAACACTTTACGTCCTCCTCTTGGTAATGTTCCCGCTCCTACATGAAAAACCTTAGCTGTTGGGCAAGCATATAATTGATATCCCTTTATTTGCATTCTCCAACATAAATCTATCTCTTCTTGGTGAGCAAAAAAGTCGGTATCAAATCCACCTAATTCATGGAATAAATTTGACCTAATCATGATAGCTGCTCCTGATGCCCAAAAAATAGGTTCTGCAGTGTCATATTGCCCGTGGTCAGTTTCTAATATATCAAAGATACGTCCTCTTGAAAATGGATACCCTAAACTATCTATCCATCCTCCAGCAGCACCCGCATATTCAAAGTATTGTGGATTGCGTTGTGCCAATAATTTAGGTTGACAAGCCCCGATACTTTTATCATGTTCCAATAATTCAACCATAGGAGAAATCCAATTAGGATCTACTGCTACGTCAGAATTCAATAGGACGTAATAGTCTGCTTGCACTTTCTTTAATGCCCAATTATAACCTCCTGCAAAGCCTTCATTCGTTGGATTGGTAATTAAAGTGACATTAGGATAATTAGATTGTAAAAATGAAATTGAATCGTCATTTGAACCATTGTCTGCAACAACTATTTCTAAATTGTCATAAATAGTGGACACTACCGAAGGTAAAAACTCTTGCAAGTATTTAACACCGTTAAAGTTCAAAATGACTATGGAAACACGTGGGTTCAAGTGGTTTTCTTTTTGCGAAAGTAAGCCCAAAATATTGGAAATTGATGTAAAAAAACTAATTTAGAGCAATGAATATCCGTTATTTTTTATTTTCGAATCTTGATTTTCTAAATCATCCCATGGGGTAATGATAATCCCTTTATTTTATTTTGTTCCAAACTTGCTTATTTACAGCAAAATAGGAACCCTTCCCTATTTATTCATTTTATACCCATTTTTATATGACAACGAATCATGACGTTAGTGCAAAAGCTGCAAAATACTTAGCATTAGAAGACCAATACGGAGCACATAACTACCATCCTATTCCAGTAGTATTAGAACGTGGAGAAGGCGTTTATTTATATGATGTTGACGGCAAAAGATACTTCGACTTTTTGAGTGGCTATTCTGCAGTAAACCAAGGTCACTGCCATCCTGCCATTATTAAAACCTTACAAGAACAGGCGGCTAAATTAACTTTAACCTCTCGTGCTTTTCATAACAACTTATTAGGAGAATATGAGCAATACATAACTAAGTATTTTGGATACGATAAAGTACTTCCAATGAACACCGGTGTGGAAGGTGGAGAAACTGCTATTAAGTTAGCGAGGAGATGGGGTTATAATGTAAAAGGAATTGCTGACAATGAAGCAAAAATAATATTTGCAGAAGGTAATTTTTGGGGACGTACCCTAGCTGCTATTTCATCTTCAACAGACCCAAGCAGTTTTAAAGGATTTGGACCTTATATGCCAGGATTTGGCTTAGTTCCTTATAATGATTTAGTAGCTTTAGAAAAAGCATTTCAAGACAAAACCGTTGCTGCATTTATGGTGGAACCAATACAAGGTGAAGCTGGCGTAGTATTACCTGATGACGGTTATTTAAAAGGTGTGCGCACTTTATGTACTCAATACAATGTATTATTTATTGCAGACGAAATTCAAACAGGTTTAGCAAGAACAGGAAAGATGTTGGCTTGCGATCATGAAGAAGTAAGACCTGATATTTTAATTTTAGGAAAAGCATTAAGTGGTGGCACGCTTCCAATATCGGCTGTACTTGCAGACGATATTGTGATGATGCAAATTAAACCAGGTGAACATGGATCTACGTATGGTGGAAATCCTTTAGCATGTGCAGTTGCAATGAAGTCATTAGAAGTATTGAAGTCCGAAAAAATGGCTGAAAACGCGGAAGCCATGGGCGCTATATTACGATCGGAATTAGAAAAGCTAAACTCTCCATTAATTAAATTAGTTCGTGGAAGAGGTTTATTAAATGCAATTGTAATTGACCATAAAGATCCTGAAATTTCTTGGGAGCTTTGTTTACATTTAAGAGATTTAGGTTTATTAGCTAAGCCTACGCATGGCGATAAAATTCGTTTTGCACCCCCTTTAATAATTAATGAATTTCAAATTAAAGAAGCGGTTCAAATTATAGCAACCGCTTTAAGTAGATTGAGCTAGTTCAAAAAAAAATGGAGTCTTAATTAAGACTCCATTTTTTTACTTTTTATTGACATCTATTTTAGGCAAGAATGTCATTAAGAGTATCCCTGATGTTAAAAATATACTTGCATATAAAGCCCATTGTTTATCTGGACACTCTCCCATTTGACAAGAGGACAAGA
>CALPWK020000103.1 GCA_943327245.2 Comamonas sp. lk
CCCATGCTTGCAAATTTCTTTCTAAAATTTCGTCTATCTAACTTGGTATTTAAAATTGCCTCATACACATTTTGCAATTGTCTTAACGAAAACTTCTCTGGCAACAAGCTCAAGGCCAATGGGTGCTCTTGAATTCTTTTTTGGAGCCATTTGTACGCAAAATCCAAAATAGTTTTATGATCAAACGCCATGGTTTCAATTTGATTCACCACATGCCATTTCAATTCATTTTCATGAATCTTCATCTCGTGATGCTTGAAATTCAATAAGGAAGCATATACCGTAGTTACGACTCTTCCTCCGGGGTGCCTGCCTAATTTACTGAATGTATGTACTTGTTCTAAATACACGTTCTGCATGCCAGTACGGGCCATTAAAACCCTATTCGCGGCGACGTCTAAGTCTTCATTAGAATGTACAATATCCCCTAAAAGAGATAATTGGTCCTTATATTGGTCTAAATCGCTTTTGATAAGCAATACTTTTAAAGCATTGTCTTCAAACGCAAATATAACACAGTCCACTGTTAACGGTACTTTGGGGTACGAATTCACCAATATGGCAGCATCTTTATTGAAGCCATCGGTGACTCCAATTATAGATTTATTGTATTCTAGCATAAGCAATCGTAGAAATAATCGTTCTAGTTGCCAAAATACGAAATAAAAGAATAAAACAAATTGTATTTTAGCAGACATTTTTAAACATGTACACAAAAGCACAAATTCAAAGTCTACAAACCCTTACCAAGGATTACTTGCAAAACCCTCATAATATTCAGTTAGAGGATTTAAAACAAGTACTAAAATTTCATGAATATCAATATTATGTGGCGGCAGCACCACTAATTAGCGACTATGAATATGATTGTTTATACCAGGAATTATTGGCTTTAGAGGGTGCAAGTCCCTCCCTTATCACAAAAGACTCTCCAAGTCAACGCGTTGGAAGTAGCTTAAATGAAAGTTTTACTACCGTACCTCACTTAGTTCCCATGTTGAGTTTGGAAAATAGTTATAATGCCGAGGACCTTTTAGATTTTGACCGAAAAGCAAGAGAAGGCGCTGGTTTAACGCAAATTACTTATTGCGTAGAACCTAAATTTGATGGTGCAAGTATTTCATTGGTATACGAGAACGATTTATTGGTTCGTGCTTGTACAAGAGGCGATGGGATTGCAGGAGACGACATTACACAGAATATTAAACAGATAAAGTCTATTCCATTAAGTATCCCTCTGTCTAAATTCGGTATTACGCAAATGGAAATTAGAGGGGAGGTTATCATGAGTAAAAAGTCGTTCAGTGATTTTAATGATAAACTAAAAGCCAAGCAATTATCCCCTTTGGCAAATCCAAGAAATGCAGCAGCAGGTGCAATAAGAATGAAGGACCCTAAGGAAGTAGCAGAGAGAAATTTAGACGCGTTTATTTATCATATTAGCTACTATAATTTAAATGTAGGCGCAGCAACGCCAATATTGTTAGAAACACATAGTGGAGCTTTAGAACTATTATGGGGTATGGGTTTCAGGTCGCCGCAAAAAGAAAAAAAAATAATTCAAGGTGTGGAAGGCGTAATTGATTTTTGTTCGGTTTTCGAAATAGAGCGAGACAAGCTTCCCTATGAAATTGATGGCCTAGTTATAAAAATTAATGATTTTTCCTTACAAGAAAAGTTAGGCATGACTTCGCATCATCCTAGATGGGCCATTGCTTACAAGTTTAAAGCGAGACAGGCTACTACCATTCTAGAAAATGTAGAATTTCAAGTGGGTCGAACGGGAGCAGTAACGCCGGTGGCAAAATTACAAGCAGTTGCCATTGGTGGCGTAACGGTGTCTAGTATATCCATGCACAATGAAGACTATATTAAAGAAAAAGATTTAAGACTAGGTGATACCGTAATTATAGAAAGAGCGGGTGATGTAATTCCTCAAATAGTACATTCCATTCCTGCTCTCAGAAAGGGGACAGAAAAAATTATCGAATTCCCTACAACCTGCCCTGTATGTGATTATACTTTGGAAAAAGAAGAAACCGAAGCAGTATGGAGATGCAATAATCCATTATGTACGGCGCAAATAGTAGAACGCATTATTCATTTTGTAAGTAAGGACGCATTGGACATTAAAAACTTTGGAGATGCTAATATTAGAAAGTTTTATGAATTAGGATTGCTTAAAAATATCCCACAAATATATCAGCTTGATTTTGATACTATTAGTACATTAGAAGGATTCGGAAAGAAAAGCGTAGACAATTTAAAAGTGGCTATTGCAGCTTCCAAGTCACAGCCATTGTATAGATTAATATATGCATTAGGTATTCGCTTTGTAGGGGAGACTACTGCCAAGACAGTGGCAACCCATGTGCATCATATATTAGATTTGCAAAATTTTAGCGAAGAACAATTACAGTCATTTGAAGACGTAGGAGTAAAAGTGGCTAAGAGTATTTATCATTATTTCCACGAGGAAAAAAATATAGCACTTATAAAGGAGCTAGAAGCTGCCGGTTTGAATATGATTCAAACGCATACCCAAGCGGTAGACGGGAACCTTTCTGGATTGAATTTTTTATTCACTGGAACACTTACCCAACTAAAGCGTACTGACGCAGAAACTATGGTAGAAGCCAGAGGTGGCCATATTCTTAGTGGAGTGAGTAGTAAATTAAATTATTTAGTAGTAGGCGAAGACGCTGGTAGCAAATTAGAAAAAGCAAAAAAAATTGCGACTATAAAAATAATTACCGAGGCAGAATTCATTGCTTTAATTGGATAAGCTTAAATGTTTTCTTTGCATACAAGTTGTTCCGCAGGCTACATACGAATTCTTCGCTGCCGCCATTCTTTTTGATTGAATTACTTCATTATCCAAATATAAAATGTAAAACAGGCCGAGTCTAAAGAATTATATGCTACCTGCTGAATACTTAGCAATACAATTCAAAAAAGAAAGCAATGAATCATCTCAATGCTGAACTTCGAGTCATAGCGTTAAGAAAATGAAAAAATGCATCGTTAAAAAATTGTGCATGTCTGAGCGAAGCGAGTTCACAATTTTAGATGCAGTTTTTTATTTTTAGCGTTCATGACGAGCGTGAAGCATGAGATGGTTCATGAATATCTTTTTAGAAGCTGGCGAAGTACTAGATAATTCCTTTGCTTGCAAGGTATTCAGCAATTTGTACTGCATTGGTAGCAGCCCCTTTGCGCAAGTTGTCACTCACAATCCACATGTTTAATGTTTTAGCTTGCGTTTCGTCACGACGTAAACGACCCACAAAAACTTCATCCTTCTCATGTGCCCATAATGGCATTGGATAAATTTGTGCAGCGTCGTCCTGTTGTACAATTATGCCAGGTGCCGCAGCTAATTCAGCAATGACGTCCTTCAATTCAAATTCGTTTTCAAACTCTACATTCACACTTTCGCTATGCCCACCCATTACTGGAATACGCACAGTGGTAGCAGTCACTTTAATGGTATCGTCCTGCATGATTTTTGCAGTCTCTTTTACCATTTTCATTTCCTCTTTTGTGTAACCATTTTCTAAGAACACATCAATTTGAGGAATTGCATTCAAGTCAATCTGATATTTATATGCCATTTGCTCAGTACTTAATGGAGTACCGTTTCTTTCTGCCATTAATTGGTCAACAGCCAACTTTCCAGTTCCTGTAACACTTTGGTAAGTACTTACAATTACTCTTTTAATTTTATACTTAGCATGCAAAGGCTGTAAAGCCACCACCATTTGAATAGTAGAACAATTCGGATTTGCAATAATCATATCGTCTGCAGTTAAAACGGCTGCATTTACTTCTGGTACCACTAATTTTTTAGTAGGGTCCATTCTCCAAGCAGATGAATTGTCAATTACACGAATCCCTGCAGCTGCAAATTTTGGTGCCCATTCTGTTGAAGTTCCACCACCTGCCGAAAATAAGGCCACGTCGGGTTTTGCAGCAATACCGTCTTCCATGCCAACTACTTTGTATGCTTTCCCTTTAAAAATAACTTCCTTACCTGCCGATCGCGCAGACGCCACTGGAATTAATTCAGTTACTGGAAAATTTCTTTCCGCTAGCACTTGTAACATTTTTGTTCCTACTAGGCCTGTGGCACCAACTACTGCAACTTTCATATTTTTATTTTTTACGTTAACATTATTTTTAAAAGACCCAAAGGCCTGAAAAAGAAAAAGCCTTCCATTTTAGTGGAAGGCTTCTGAGTATATTTTTTAGCATACAACAATCAGCACCTTCCTCTTAGAGTGGTTTCTTAATTTGTTTTGTATGTTTATTATTTGTCATTTTCTTAATTTTCAATATTACTATCGGACACGAAATTAATTCGATTCCAACATATCACCAAATTTATACTAATTCAATATCAAAATTAACTAGCTGAACAAACGATTGTATGCGTTCTTTAATATCAGCTGCATTAATCTCGGTTAGTCTTTCAGTGCCAAATTTTTCAACACAAAAGCTAGCCATAGCGCTACCTACAATGATTGCAGACTTCATATTGTTAAATGAAATATCCTTAGTCTTAGCTAAATGAGCGACGAATCCACCAGCAAATGTATCTCCAGCACCTGTTGGATCAAATACTTCTTCTAATGGTAAAGCGGGTGCAAAAAACACTTCGTTCTCATGGAATAACAATGCACCGTGCTCTCCTTTTTTAATAATAACATATTTGGGACCCATTGTCATTATCTTCTTAGCTGCTTTCACTAAACTATATTCACCTGTTAATTGTCTTGCTTCACTATCATTCACCGACAAAACATCTACTAAGCTAATAGTATGTTTCAAGTCGTCCATCATAATATCCATCCATAAATTCATCGTATCCATAACGATTAATTTAGGACGTGATTTCATTTGCTTAATCACACTACTTTGAACTGACGGCACTAAATTGCCTAGCATTAAAATTTCACAATCTTGAAAACTGTCCGGAACTACTGGCGTAAAATTTTCCAATACATTCAATTGCGTATCCAATGTATCACGCGTATTCATATCCATATGATACTTACCACTCCAGAAAAATGTTTTTTCGTCTTTCTTAATTTGGACGCCTTCCAAGTCAACACCACGTGCAGTTAAAGCATCTAATTGCTCTTGTGGAAAATCTCCACCTACCACTGAAATTTGTTTTACAGGTGTAAAATTGGTTGCACACCAAGCTATATAAGTGGCTGCACCTCCAATAATTTTATCACTTTTCCCAAAGGGTGTTTCAATGGCATCAAAAGCCATAGATCCTACTACTACTAAAGACATGTGTTTAATTTTATTTTCAGGTGCGAAACTACGATTTTTTTAGCCAGTATCGCAACTGATTGATAATCAGAAAACTAACGAAAATGGCCTTTTATTTAAAAAATAATGAGAATATTAGGTATTTATTCTATAATTTAGAGCTAACGAATTCATCATTTTAACTGTTTTTATGGCAAGAATTAAAACCGAGAAGAACCTTTCTAGAAAGGACGTTATTGTAAGTAAAGCTGCAACCTTATTTAGAGAAAAGGGCTATAAAGCAGCAAGCATGCGAGATTTAGCCGAAGCAGTGGGTGTGGAAGCTGCTAGTTTATACAACCATATAAAGTCAAAAAGTGAGCTATTACATGAATTGGTATTTAATGTAGCTAACCGATTTGTTATAAAAATAGACGAAATAGAGTCTGAGCCAATTAGCTCTCTTCAAAAAATGGAAAAAATTCTTCGTTTCCACATTGGCGAAATGATTAACCATTATGAGGAAGTATATGTAAGTGATAGAGAATGGAAGCATTTATCGGATCCTTATTTATCCAATTTTCAAAATCAACGTAGAGTTTACCGTAAAAGATTAGCTGCGATTATTGAAGAAGGGATCCGTAATAAAGAGATAAAGGCAATAGATGCCCCAACCGTAGTATTAATTTTCTTACATGCTGTAAGCGGCATTGAAAGTTGGCATAGATCCACTAAGAAAATTAGTGGGGAAGAATTAGAACAAAATATGGTAGCTATTTTGATTGATGGCTTAAAAGCTTCAAAATAATTCCAATAAACATACTCAAATTGTTACAAGAAAGCCTCATTCTAAATGGGGCTTTCTTAATTTAAAGTGGCAAAGACTAAGGATTGTTTTACCTTTGTAGTTAATAGTAATACAGGTGTCAGAAAAAAACTTCATTGATTATATCAGAATTTTCGCCCACAGTGGTCATGGTGGTGCGGGTTGTAAACATTTCCTAAGAAACAAGCTTACAGCACAGGGTGGACCCGATGGTGGCGACGGAGGTCGTGGTGGTCACATTATACTTAGAGGTAATTCCCAATTGTGGACTTTACTGCATTTAAGATATCATAAAAACGTAATTGCACAGAATGGTGAAAATGGAAGTAAAAATAACTGTACCGGCAAAGACGGGAAAGATGTTATTATTGAAGTTCCTTTAGGTACTATTGCAAAAGACGAAATTACTGGGAAAATTGAAGCTGAAATTTTAAATGACGGACAAGAATATATTTGGATGCGAGGCGGGCGCGGAGGTTTAGGTAATAGCAATTTTGCAACACCCACTCAACAGGTTCCTGAATATGCACAACCAGGTGAAGAAGGAGTAGAAGGTTGGAAACAAATTGAATTAAAAGTATTGGCCGATGTTGGTTTGGTTGGATTCCCTAATGCAGGAAAATCAACTTTACTTTCTTCTATCACAGCAGCAAAACCTAAAATTGCGAACTATGCTTTCACTACCTTAACTCCACAGTTAGGTATGGTAGCGTATCGTGATAGCCGTTCGTTTTGTATCGCCGATTTGCCAGGAATTATTGAAGGTGCTGCAGAAGGAAAAGGTCTAGGACACCGATTCTTAAGACATATTGAAAGAAATGCGGTACTGTTATTCTTAATCCCCGCAGACTCAAGTGATCATAAAAAAGAATTCGAAATTTTAAAAAACGAGTTAAACGAATTCAATCCTGAATTACTACAAAAAGAATTTATTATAGCTATAAGTAAGTCAGATTTATTAGACCAGGAATTAATGGACGAAATAGAAAAAGAATTACCTGCAAATATTCCGCACATTTTTATCTCCTCTGCTATCAATAAAAACTTAACAGAGTTGAAAGACTTATTATGGACCACATTGAATAAACCAATTCAATAAGAGCTGGGATGAAAAAAAATTAAGCGCTTCTAATTTAGAGGCGCTTTTTTATTAACTAACTTTTTTATTAAATAAATTAACCCGCTAAAACGCTCAATAGTATTAACTAAAAAGGCCCTGAATAATCAGGGCCTTTTCTATTTTCAATTAGTTTTAAATACTAATTATTATTTTGCTTA
>CALPWK020000104.1 GCA_943327245.2 Comamonas sp. lk
AAGTGGACCATTGGTGCGCTCTTCTTATCATAGTGAAAAGCATGTAATTGCAGGATGGGGAAGAAACAAATGGATGGAAGAATTAGCAATGAAAAAATAGATCTGCTACATCATAAAAAAAGGCTCCAATTTATTTGGAGCCTTTTTTTTATGATTACTTTATTGAGAGAGATTATAATTAATCTACTGAGAAATCTTACTCCCACATTAAAGCGGAAGCACCTAGAATGGCTGCGTCAGATTCTTTCAAATGACTAAATAATATCTTTACTTTATTTTCAAAAATCTCAATCACATTTGCTTCCATATGTTCGCGAGTCGGTTTCAAAATCATATCACCAGCTTTTGTTAAGCCGCCGAATAATATAATAGCTTCTGGACTTGAGAACATTACAAAATTAGCTAATGACATTCCTAATATTTTTCCTGTGTATTCAAATACTTCTTTAGCAACTTCGTCATCCTTTTGCGCTGCTTCAAAAACGTCCTTAGACGTAATTTTTTCAATAGGGATGGACCTTAATAAACTTGGTCTGTCAGTGGTGCTAAGAATTTCTACTGCAGTTAGTGCAACTCCAGTAGCAGATGCATAACTTTCAAGAGAGCCTTTTTTACCAGTACCAGCATGCAGTCTTCCGTCAGGAATAATAATAGTATGCCCTAGTTCTCCAGCGAATCCATCATGACCGTATATTAATTGTCCGTTAGCAACAATGCCACTTCCAACGCCAGTACCTAAAGTAATCATGATAAAATCTTTCATACCTTTTGCAGCGCCATACATCATTTCACCAACAGCAGCGGCATTCGCGTCATTGGTTAATTTAACAGGTAATTTAAATTTATCCTGTACCATTTTAGCAAAAGGAATCACTCCTTTCCAGGGCAAGTTCGGAGCATATTCTATAGTACCTGTATAAATATTACCATTGGGTGCACCTATGCCAATTCCTTTAATACGTCCAACACCACCCACTTTTTCAATTAACTCACTAAGTTTTACATATAGCTCGTCAATAAAAGTATGCACTTGCGCATGTGTATTCGTAGGCATAGAACTTGAATGCAATACATTTCCATCTTTGTCTACAATACCGTATTTCGTGCCTGTTCCACCTATGTCAACACCAACTACATATGAATCCATTGTATCAGAATTTAATTTTAATAATTCATTTAGTGACCCGCTTTTGCTTCAGCTTCTTCATAATTAATGCCTTGCTTCTTTAAAATACCTTTTACTGCAATTGCAAAGAAAAGTATATAAGCGAAACAAACTACTGGAATCCAGAATGAATTATGAATACCGTAACCTGGAGTGTCTAAATGTGAAGACTGTAAGTAATCAGATAATTTACCTTGGATTGGAGGAATGATACCGCCACCTAAAATCATCATAATTAAAAATGCAGCACCTTGAGTGGTATATTTGCCTAAGCCTGCAATAGACAATGCAAATATAGAAGGCCACATAATAGAACAAGCAATACCACCAGTTAAGAACGCATAAGTTGCTAAGTCACCTTTGTTAAAAATACCAACTAACATAGCAGTAATACCAATTAAGCTAAATATCATTAAAGTTTTAGCAGGCTTGTCTTGACTTAAGTAGAAAGCACCAATTTGAATAAATATACAAACTATGTACATATACAAAGGACTCATGTCATATTGCGCAATACTATTAACACCTATTACTATACCAAAGGCAATTAATGGAACAATAAAAGTTAATACTTTATTTATTTGCTTTTTAAATTCAAAAGCAGAAATGGCTCCAGTCCAACGACCAATCATCATGCTTCCCCAGTACATAGAAACATAGGGGGCAATTTTTGATGATGGTATACTTCCAAAGTCGGCTTGCTTTAATAATTCGCCTAAGTTAGAACCTATAGCAACTTCTACCCCAACGTATACGAATAAGGCTAGCATGCCCAATACCAACTGAGGGTATTTCATAGCACCCCATCCATTTTCATTTTTTTGAGCTGCAAAATTTGCATAAATTAATCCTACTACCACTGTCGCTAATGCGCCAAATAACCATTTCAATCTGGTAGTTTCTAAATCTAATTTAGCAGCATCTGTTAAAGTTGCTGGATCAATTTTATAACTATTAAAAATGGGTACAAACATTACAATCAATACCCCTGTCATGATCAATAATAAATAAAGTGCTTTATTAGCTGGCTCGATCTTTTCCTCACTTATGCCTGAAGGTACTTTCTTTGAAAAATGAAACATTGCTGCAGCAGCTAAAAACAAACAACCTGCTGCACTATATAATATAACCACTTTACTAAGGCTTAATGCAGCAATTTGGTCGTCGGTAATGGCAGCCGCAGTTCCAAATAAAGCAAATGCTACTACAATTGGCCCAATAGTGGTACCAAAGGAGTTAATGCCTCCTGCAAGGTTTACACGACTTGCTCCAGTGCTCTCGTCACCTAAAGCAATTGCAAAAGGTTGTGCCGCGGTTTGCTGCAATGAAAATCCAAGTGCAACTATAAATAAACCAACAAGCATGCCAGTAAATGTATTTGCATTAACTGCAATAATCATGGCTGCTGCACCTATTGCAGAAAATAATAAACCATAGACAATACTCTTTTTATATCCCCATTTACCTACTAGGTCTTTTCCTCCAAATGCACCATAAGCAAATAGGCCTAAGGCACCAAGATAATAGGCAAGGTAGAAAGCAAAATCTACTAGCTGGCTTTGGAATTGATCTAAGTTAAATTTGTGTTTACAAAAAGGGATAAAAACACTATTGCTGGAAGCAATAAATCCCCAAAAGAAAAATACCACTATAAGGGTGGATAAAGCACCAGTATTGGTGGGTTGTTTGGTTTGGCTCATACTTTCGTTAGTTTAATCGTTTTTCGATCACGTAAAATACTTAAAATAATCATCCATTGCATAAAAAATTTAATAGAATTACCACTTGTTTTTTGTAAATTGAAGCAAATTAGATTGCAACATGGTAATTGTACATGTAAGTGCCGAATGTTATCCTATGGCGAAGGCCGGTGGTCTTGGCGATGTGGTAGGTGCTTTGCCAAAGTATCAAAAAAAGACTGGGGAGGATGCAATGGTAATAATGCCAATGTATAAAACTCCGTTTTTAGAAAAAAACGAATGGGATATTGTTTTTAAAGGCAATGCCAATCTGGGAGATTGGTTTTTTGATTTTACAATTATTAAGGAATCAACTGGCAAATTAGGGTATGATTTATACTTAGTAGACATTCATGGTTTATTAGACCGTCCTAAAATATATGGGTATGCCGACGACAACGACCGTTTTATAGGATTTCAAATTGCTGTAGTAAATTGGTTATCTAGCTGGGAGCAAAAACCAACTATAGTTCACTGCCATGATCATCAGTCGGGGTTAATACCTTTCATGATGAAATACTGTTTTGATTATCAAAACCTACAATTCGTTAAAACTGTGCTAACAATTCATAATGCCCAATATCATGGATCTATGGGTTGGGAGAAAAGTATTTTAATTCCAAAATGGGATACTTGGAAACATGGCTTATTAGAATGGGATAATTCAATCAATTCTTTAGCCACTGGAATTAAGTGTGCAGACAAAGTTACTACAGTAAGTGAGACGTATATGCAACAGCTAAAATATCAGTCTGCTGGACTAGAACCTTTATTTGAATATGAACAAGGAAAATGTTCTGGAATTTTAAATGGTATAGATAATGAAGTTTGGAACCCAGCAACGGACCCTATGATTACGCATCATTATGATATTAAAACTTATAAAACAGGGAAGCACAAAAACAAAGCATTGCTTTGTGAAAAGTATAATTTAGACATTAATAAACCACTCATTATTTTCATTGGAAGACTAGTAGGTGAAAAAGCTGCAGACGTTTTGCCTGGGGCGATTCAACATGCTTTGGATAAAACGAATTGCGCTGCTAATTTTTTAATTATTGGAACAGGAGAAACACCCGTTGAATCTGCATTGAACTATTTAGTGCAGTTGTATCCGGGTAATTTTAATACATGGATTGGATATGATGAAAAAGTGGGACATGAAGCTTATGCAGGAGCAGATTTTTTATTAATGCCAAGTAGAGTGGAGCCTTGTGGATTAAATCAAATGTATTCATTACGTTACGGAACTATTCCAATGGTGAGAGACACAGGTGGTTTACATGATACGGTAGTAGATATGGGTGACCCAGATGGATTTGGAATTCGTTTTTTACATGCTACAGAAAATGATATAGTGCATGCAATAGAAAGAGCCATTTCTGTATATCAAGATAAAGATCAAATGCAAAAAATGATTCTTCAAAGTATGGCCATTGATCATAGTTGGGAGTCTGTAGTGTCCGCTTACAAAAATATTTATCAATCTATATTATAAATTTTCAATTCGAAAAGTATGTCAGTATATACCAAAGAAACCGTTTCGATTATTTTAGGAGGTGGGGCAGGTTCAAGATTGTCTCCATTAACGGCAAGTAGGTCAAAGCCTGCAGTACCCATTGCAGGTAAATATCGATTAGTGGATATCCCAATAAGTAATTGTATTAATAGTAATTTGAACCGAATTTTCGTGTTGACACAATTCAATTCTGCGTCGTTAAATCAACATATAAAAAACACCTATCATTTTAGTGCATTCAGTTCTGGCTTTGTGGATATTTTAGCAGCAGAGCAAACGCCTGATAATCCAGGATGGTTTCAAGGAACTGCAGATGCGGTTAGACAATCATTAAGACATTTGGATAAACTTGATTTTGAATATGTTTTAATTTTAAGTGGGGATCAGTTGTATCAAATGGATTTTAGTAAAATGATTGATGCCCATAAAAAAAGTGGTGCAGCTTTAACCATTGCGACTATTCCAGTAGGAGATAGAGAAGCACCAGAATTTGGAATTCTAAAATCAAATGAAGAAAATGTAATTACTTCCTTTATAGAAAAGCCAAATAAAGACTTACTGCCAGGCTGGGTAAGTGATACGGGAGCAGCAATGCAGGATCAAGGAAGAAACTATTTAGCATCCATGGGTATTTATGTTTTTAATAAAGAAATTTTATATCAGTTATTAAACGAAGTACATCCTAATGCTACAGATTTTGGAAAAGAAATTATTCCGGATTCAATTGCAAACTATAAAGTAATAAGCTATCAATATGATGGCTATTGGACTGACATTGGAAATATATATTCCTTCTTTGAAGCCAATATTGCTTTAACGGACGACATTCCGCCTTTTAATCTTTTTGACAATGCACAAACTGTATATACAAGAGCAAGAATGTTGCCACCTGCAAAAATTAGTGGAACAATAATAAACAAGGCACTTATTGCCGAAGGCTGCATTATTCATGCAGCTGCCATTGCAAAATCTGTAATTGGTATTCGATCAAGAATTGGCAAGGATACCGTTATTAATAACGCCTATGTGATGGGTTGTGATTATTATGAAACCATCGAGCAAATTATTGATAAAAAGTCTAAGGATCAACCCACTTTAGGAATTGGAGAGCGTTGTGTAATTGAAGACGCAATTATTGATAAGAACTGTTCCATAGGGAATGACGTAGTAATAAGAGGCGGCACACATCGTGAAAAAGTAGAGCATACTTTGTATACTATTAAAGACGGCATCGTAGTAGTTAAAAAAGGAGCAGTGATCCCAAATGGGTTTATAATTTAAAAAAGAACTAAATGAGTACAGCGTATACAGGAGAGAAAGTCAAATTAAGTTTTTGGCAAATATGGAATATGTGTTTTGGATTTTTTGGAATACAATTTGGATGGAGCTTGCAAATGGGTAACATGAGTGCCATTTATGAATTTCTTGGAGCAACGCCAGAACAGATTCCAGGTTTATGGTTAGCCGCTCCTATGACAGGACTTATTATCCAGCCTATTATTGGATATTTTAGTGATAGAACATGGCATCCTAAATTAGGCAGGAGAAGACCCTTCTTCTTAATTGGTGCTATTTTGAGTTCCGCATTATTATTTGTGATGCCTAATTCTTCTTCCGTTTGGATGGCGGCGGGAGTATTATGGATTTTGGATTCAAGTATCAACGTAACTATGGAACCTTTTAGGGCTTTTGTTGCAGATAATTTAGACGAGAAGCAAAGGTCATTCGGATTTGCCATGCAAAGTATGTTTATTGGCTTAGCCTCTTTTATTGCAGGGTATTTACCTCAGTTATTAGTAAACTGGTTTCATGTGTCTCGCGAAAAATTACATGGTTCTATTCCACAGAATATTTTATTATCATTTTATATTGGTGGGGCTGTATTTTTTGTTTCCGTAATGTATACCATTTTTAGAAGTAAGGAATATCCGCCATCTAATTTGGAGTATGCCAAAAAAGAGGAAGTAAAAGAAAGCATAGTAAAGGAAATATTTGATTCTATAAAAAATATGCCAGTACAAATGAAGCGTTTGGCATTGGTAAATTTCATTACATGGCCAGGATTGTTTTTAATGTGGTTTTATTATAGTACAGGTGTGGCAAGTCAATTATTTCATGGTGATCCTATTACGAACAGCAATGTTTATACCATGGGATTAGAACATGCGAATACTACTTCTGCTATTTTAAATTTAGTGACCTTCGGTTTTTCATTTACATTATCTTTTTGGGTAGGCCTAATAGGTAAAAAGTATACACATGCTATGTGTTTATTTATTGGGGCTGTAGGTTTAATTTCCGTGTATTATATTCAACAACCTAATTATTTATATATTAGTATGGGGTTAGTTGGTATTGCTTGGGCTTCCATACTATCAATGCCTTATTCAATGTTGGCGGGATTTATTCCCGAACATAAAATGGGTATTTACATGGGTATATTTAATTTCTTTATTGTCTTACCAGAAATTATTGCCTCTCTGTTTTTCGGGAAAATCATGTCAACCTATTTGCATAATGACCGATTAATGGCAGTGCAAATTGGTGGATTTTTATTGTTGCTTGCTAGTGTTATATGTATGGTAATTATTAAAGAAGAAAAAAGTAAATAAGAAAAAAGATAATAATGAGATTAGCTATAAATAAGTGTTGGGGAATATTTGGGTTAGTAATTGTGCTATTTATTTCCTTGCCAACAATAGGGCAAAAAGTGGAAGCCTATCCAAGTAATTGGTTTGTTCAAATGAAGTTGAACAAAGTGCAAGTATTATTAAGAGCGCCTAATTCTGACCTTTCAAAATCAACTGTAAGTTTAAATTATCCTGGGGTTAAAATAAATAAG
>CALPWK020000105.1 GCA_943327245.2 Comamonas sp. lk
GTAGGCTGCGCCGTTAAGTCCTAAGGCAGTAAAACCAAAATGTCCAAAAATTAAACTGTAATCAAAAAATATATTAACCAATGCTTCTGTAGCAGTTCCAATAATCAAAAACTTACTTTGATTGGTACCAACTAATAAGGCATTACGCATTTGATAAATAAACAAAAATGGGATCCCCCAAATACGTATTTTTAAAAATTCAATAACCGCATTTGCTCTTTCAGCATCATGTAATAATGCATGAAATAGGTAGGGTGCTACAAAATAGGTAAATGAGATACCTATTATTGACAAAAAGATAGAGATAAAAACCCCTTGAGAGAAAAGTATGCCAATTTCATCTATTCTATTTTCTCCTGCACGTCTAGAAATAAGGGCTTGAAGTCCATTATTCAAACCTTGTCCCATAACTCCGAAAATTAGGTAGTATACCCCTGTAATACCTCCAATAGCTAATGCTTGCTTACTTAAAGCTCCTAAGAAAATATTATTAATAATAAAATTGATCTGAGGTACAAGTATCGCTAAGGCAATGGGGATAGAAATACTCAGTATTTGCTTACTGCTTATATTAACCTGTAAAGAAGGGGTAGCTTGATGGGTACTCATATATTTGCAAATCTACAATTAGTTTTAGCAAAGAACTGCCCCTTTTTTTATATCATTGCATAAGATTTAATGTATGGCAAAAAAGAAAATCGGCATTTACGGACAATTACAAAGTACAGCAAACAATAAGGTAGAAGACTTATACCTTATTGTTGATGATCAATCTATTTGTTTTTCTGTAAAAAATATTGTGAAAAATGAATTTGTAGCGTTTGAAGCTTTCGCTAATACAAATGAAAATAATGGGTGGAATCAGTTAGTAGCTTATTTACAAAATAACTCTAAGTTAATTCAAGCCATTTATGGGAATGTTCATTTTGTAATGAATAGTCCAAGAATGATATTAAGTAAAAAGCAAAAAATTTCAGATTTAACTATTTATTTAAATGAACTTAATTTAGTTCATGGAGAAAAATATGAGGAGGAATTAATGATTTCACCTGCCGGACCAAATACCGTTTTAGTATATAGTGTTCCTGATGCATTACAATCTTTATTATCTAGAGTTTTTCCAACAGGGAGATGGAGTCATTATGCAAGCTACTTATTAGATGACAAACGCACAGAAGGAGTGTTCGTTCAATTATTCGAAAATAATTACACTTTATTAATTCAAAAGGAAGGTAAAGTTCAATTACTACAATATCAAGATATTAGCGGAGATAATCAAAATGTGTATACTATATTGAATGCTTGTAAAAGCGTTGGATTAAACCCCAACAGCTTAGCAGTTTATATTACAGGGTATAACGAAATGGATCATCTATGGGCTAATAACTTAGTAAGCTATTTTGAAAATGCTGCTATTATAAACGCTCCAGAAACGGGAATTGGGGTATCTTTAAATAAGGAATACCCTCATCACAATTACGCTACTTATTTTATTTTTTAATGAGAATTATTTCAGGAAAATTTGGAGGAAGACGAATTCATCCGCCACAAAATATGCCGCATACTAGGCCTACAACCGATATCGCAAAAGAAGGTTTATTTAATATTTTACAAAGTAGGGTAGCTATTGAAGATGCTGATACTTTAGATTTGTTTGGGGGTACGGGTTGTATAAGTTATGAATTAGCTTCAAGAGGGGCTACTCATTTGACAATTGTTGAAAAAGATCCCATCATGTTAGATTTTATTAAAAAGAATGTGGAGATGTTGAAAATTGAAAATGCACAAATTTTACGAATGGACGTTTTTCAGTTTATAAATTCTTGTACTAATCAATATGATGTCATATTTGCCGGACCTCCCTATGCATTAAATACGATCGACGATTTACCTAAAATAATTGTAGAAAGGAAATTAATTGCTCCAGAAGGTTTTTTTATTTTGGAACACACCCCAAGAAATGCTTATGAAAAATTTCCTGGGTATAGTTTTCAACGAAATTATGGGACTACTATATTTAGTTTTTTCCAAGGTGATTAAATTTGTTATTTCAAGTAATTCTATTCATGTCAAAATCTGAAATAAGAAAAGAACTTCTAGCCAAGCGTAAAATGCTATCAGCTTCAGATTGTATGAAGTTGGATGATTTGCTTTTGATCCAATTGCAAAAGATGGATTGGTCTACAACTGCTTTTTTAGGTAGTTTTTATCCCTTGGAGCATCAATCAGAACCCAATAGTTTGTTATTGGTGAAATATTTGAAATATATTTTACCCGAATTAAAGGTTGCCTATCCTATTTCTTCAGTAGATTTTTCTATGAATTTCTATGAAGAAACAGACACCTTAAATGTAAATAAATGGGGAATCCATGAGCCACTGCCCTTTAATAAAATGGAGCCAGAAATGCTGGATACTATTCTTGTTCCTTTACTGGGATTTGACTTAAATGGGCAACGTATAGGGTTTGGAAAGGGCTTTTATGATCGATATTTTGCCAGATGTACTAAAAATACAAGGAGAATTGGAATTTCTTACTTTGAACCTATCCCAAAAATTATAGATACCCATCAATTTGACGTACCTTTAACCCATTGCATTACGCCTTGGACAAGTTATGAATTTCAATAACCTTTTTTTAAAATCCTTCAGAGTTTTACTTTTACCATTCGCCATTTTATATGGGTGGATTGTGTCATTAAGAAATTGGTTATATTTTAAACATTATTTCAAGTCTGTTAGGTTTAATGTACCCATGATATGTGTAGGAAACTTGTCAATGGGAGGTACCGGGAAGTCACCAATGGTGGAACACTTGTTATCGATTTTGTCAGAAGACTATAAAGTGGCTACTTTAAGTAGAGGGTATAAGCGGAAAACAAAAGGATATGCTTTAGCGGGTGAAAGTACAACCGCATTAGAAATTGGAGATGAGCCAATGCAATTTCATATCAAATTCCCCAACGTCGCAGTTGCAGTTGGTGAAAGAAGAATTGAAGCAATTCCCCAATTAATCCAAGATGTACCAAATTTACAAGCCATAATTTTAGACGACGCGTATCAGCATCGTGAAATTATTGCGGACTTTAATATTTTATTGACAGACTTTAGTAATTTATATTGCGATGACTTTTTTTTACCAACTGGCGATTTAAGGGACGAACGTAAATCGGCAAAAAGAGCAAATATTATTATTGTCACAAAATGTCCTCCTAATTTATCTATCTTAGAAAGGGATGACATTATTGAAAAATTATACCCAGAACAGCATCAAAGTATATTTTTCACATCAATTGCTTATGAAACACCTTATCATATTTATCATCCATTAGAGCAATGGGTGTTAACATTGAGGGATGAAGTTTTGTTGGTTTGTGGAATTGCGAACCCATTACCATTAAAAGAATATTTGCATGAAAATACACATACTTATTATCAACTAAGTTATAGTGATCATCATATATTCTCAATTGAAGATTTAAAAGAAATTAAATCAAAATTCGAAGAGATCAACGCTAAAAGCAAGTTGATATTAACCACGGAAAAAGATGCGGTACGTTTAGTAAAATATACGGAGGAATTACATGATATTCCTTTATATGTATTACCAATTAAACCTGCATTTTTATTTGATGCTGAATCACATTTTAATCAATTAGTAATTGATTATATAGCAAAATTTTATAAAAATAATAATGGGAACGAAAAAGAAAATAACTAGGAATAAGGCAGTAACAACAAAGCATACTAACTTGACGACTACGTATCAAGGGATATTGGATATCGCAAAGTCTGGAATGGGTTTTGTAATTGTTAAAAGTTTAGAGAACGATATATTGGTTTTTCCAACGGACTTTAATACTGCCTTAAAAGGGGATGAAGTAAAAGTGAAAATCACTAAAATAAGACAAGGCTCAGGAAAGAAAGAGGGTAAAGTTTTGGAAGTGGTAAAGCGTAAGCAAGTAGCATTCTCAGGTACCATGCAAGTAATGGATCGTCATGCTTTCTTTATTCCAAATACGATTGCACCTATGCCGGATATTTATATTCCAATGAATAAATTAAAAGGAGCAAAAGATAAAGATCGTGTCATTGTCCAATTAACTTCATGGGAGAAAGCAAGTAAGAAGCCAGAAGGGGAAGTGATAGAAATATTCACTCCTGAACAAGAAAATGATCTGGCAATGAAGACTATTGTTGCAGAAGCTGGTTTTAATTTGAAATTCAGTAAAGAAGTAATGGACTTTGCCAATTCATTATCAGGAAATATTACAGAAGCAGAAATAGCAAAACGTAAGGACTATCGTAAAGTACTCACATTTACTATTGACCCTGTTGACGCAAAAGATTTTGATGATGCTATTTCTTTTCAAACATTGCCTAATGGCAATGTTGAAATAGGAGTGCATATTGCAGACGTGAGTCATTTTGTACAACCAAACACCTTGGTAGATCAAGAAGCTTATGAAAGAGCTACGTCGGTTTACCTACCAGATAGAGTGTATCCAATGTTGCCAGAAAAAATCTCTAATGAACTTTGTTCTTTAAGGCCGCATGAAGAGAAGTTGACATTCTCTGCTACTTTTGAATTAGATGCTACTGGTCAAATTGTACAAACATGGTTTGGTAAAACAATTATTTATTCTGATAGACGATTTACTTACGAAGAAGTTCAAGATATTATTGAAACCAAAAGAGGAGATCATGAAGAAGAAATTTTATGGTTATTGGAATACACGCAAAAATTAAGAAAGGCAAGATTCGATCATGGTGCTATTAATTTCTCCTCACAGGAAGTACGTTTTACTTTAGATGAAAAAGGGAAACCTATAGGTATCACTGTAAAAGAAAGTAAAGAATCACACCAATTAATTGAGGAGCTTATGTTAAAAGCCAATCAATTAATAGCAGAGAAAATGGGTAAAATTAAAATCAAGTCGGAGGAATTGCCTTTCCCTTATCGTGTGCATGACCAACCCAATGAAGATAAATTGTCACCATTTGTTGCTTTTGCAAAATCACATGGATATACGTTTACAATAGATACTCCAGAACATATTGCGCATAGTTTTAATAATTTAATGGCAGCGTCTAAAGGGAAACCAGAACAGCATGTATTAGAGCAATTAGGTATTAGAACTATGGCGAAGGCTGTTTATACGACGCATAATATTGGACACTATGGACTAGGATTTGAACATTATTGCCATTTTACTTCGCCAATTAGACGTTACCCTGATGTGTTGGTACATAGAATTGTTCAAAGTGTCATTCAAGGTAATGCAATGAACGAAGGTACATTGGAAGAGAAATGTGTTCACTGTAGCGAAAGAGAACGTGCAGCAATGGAGGCGGAAAGAGCTTCTAATAAATACAAGCAAGTGGAGTTTATGCGTGACTATGTTGGCCATGTTTTTGAAGGAGTAATAAGTGGGGTATCTACTTTCGGATTTTTTGTAGAAACAATCGAACATAAATGCGAAGGCTTAGTAAGCATTATTTCATTATCAAAATTCGATGACTTCAAACATATTGAATCAAGCTACTCTTTAGTAGGATCAAGGTCTGGTCGTAAATTTAGCATGGGCGATAAAATTAAAATAAAAATAGTTGCTGCAAATTTAGACAAGCGTCAATTGGACTATGAATGGGATCCAAGTTTATAATTTTAAATAAGAAACACTAAGTATATTTCATACTAACAAACCCCTATTAAATTTTAGGGGTTTGTTATTTATAAGATGTTATAAAATAAATTATAATGCTATTTCTGATTCTTGGAATTCAATTCCCGCTGCTGCTAAACTTTTTAAAATGGGTTTGTAAATAATAGGAGTTGTTGGAATATACAATCCAGCTAATTTAATTTCTCCCTGTATATAAGCACAAGCAGCCATTGCTAGCGGCAGCCCAACGGTAGTAGCCATAGCAGTTTCTAATTCATTCTTGCCTTTTAATACCATGCTACTTTGCACTAAATATGCTTTATTATTTAATGTGTAATTTATTTCATGCATCATTACAACCATGTCCTTGTCTGAACTAGCTAATTTCCATTTATCTTCTAAAATCCATTGTATAATTCCCGCATTGGTATTGAGCTGCGATGGTATTATAAGATCTCTATCAAGTTCTAAATATTCTAATTGATTTTCAATTACAGGGTCATTGCACAATGCTTTTAGTACAGTTTGTAATTTGTTAATTTCAATATGATTATCCATCCATTTAATAATGGTTAGTTGATCATCTCTGTCGAAAATATTTTCTGTTGTTAATTGTAACTGCACAATGGCATTCCAACCTTTACAAAATTCAGGGTGTCTTAGTGTGGTTCTAACAAAATTTGGAATGCCTTGTAATTGATATGTTTCCATATAAGCAAGTGAATCTCTGTTAGGGTAGTAAGTCAAATTTCCATTACTTGGAATAGCAATAATGGGCGTGTTTTTAAAGATGGAATTATATTCAATGGACTTTTTTTCACCAGATTCAATATACAATGCACCTGCTTTTCCAGCTAAAATGATGTTTCTTGGATTCCAGCTAATTTTATAATGCCATGGATTAGTGTCTGATTCAGGGGCTATTAACCCTCCGCAATGGGATTTAAACCCTGTAATTTGCCCACCTTTTTGCTTTATTCTATCTACGAGCTCCATAGCACTCATATGGTCAATTCCGGGATCTAAGCCCATTTCACAGACAAATAACAAATCTTTATTCAATATTTCTTGAGCTATAGACTTCATATTATCGTCCACATAGGAAGCCGTAAATAAGGACTTTCCCAAAAACAAACAGTCTTTTGCTACTAGAAAATGAAGTGCTGCAGGTAGCATAGAGATTACAATTGTTGCCGGTGCTATTAAGGCTTTTCGTTGTTCATTATGCTCAATGGCTATGCCAATGGTATGCCCATTTGGTGCATTTTTCCACTTTTTGGCGGCTACGCTAGCATCTGCGTCAGCAAGTACAATATACCAATCGTTTTCTACCGCTTTTTGTTGTAAATAATTGATTAAAACAGTGGCTGATTTTCCAGCTCCAATGATCAAAATTTGAATA
>CALPWK020000106.1 GCA_943327245.2 Comamonas sp. lk
AGAATGGTTTGTATATATAGGGTTTAAAAATAGATGGATTGTAAATAAGGCCCACGTCGATACCTCTTAGATCTTTAGAGTCGAAGTGAATAATTTTATAATTGAACTTTTTTAATATGAGTGACTGTACTAGATTTTCTAGCACTAGTTTATTTTCAATTTCTGCCAAACCTAACAATGCGATTCCATTGCGATCTCCTAATAGTCCTAATTTATATACGGTGGTTGCAATGTTTTTAGTTTTTTGTTGAAATCGTTGGGAGTTATAGCCCTTATCGCTTTCAGGCAAGAAGTCTTCGTCAATTACTTGTATTTGATTAATAGTGTCATAGAAATTTTCGCAATTATAAAAACCTACTATTATTTTCTGAGCAGTAAGATTGCTTTTTATAATTAGTAAGAATAATACTAATACTATTTTTGATCTCATGTTGATATACCTTGTCTTTACTCTTTTTATATAACTCATAATATTTTTTATATAACTCATAATAGTGAATTCCTGTTTTGTAAAGCAGCGTATTTGCCGAAGTTTTTTGGATGTATTTTAATTTCAAATTGTGTATTCTAAATACAGGCCCTTAAATGAAATACGCAAAATTCCTTTTACTAATATTATTCAATTTGAGTAGTGTTTATATTGGCGCTCAATCAGAGACTCAGTATAATATTGAATATCACGAAAACATACCTGTCGATACCGGCAGCTGGATACCAACTTTATTGTCAGCTAGTCATTCGGTATTATATCAACTTTCAAGTTTTGCAGGTTATCCATTTGGCTGGATCCCAAGAGGGCAGCAGGAGCGAACGGTCACTTATATAAATGGAGTGAATTGGCAATCTAAAAATGCAGGTTGGAATTCCGCGATGACTTATGCAGGTTTATATAAGCTATTTAGACAAGAAGAGTTTTCAGAACAAAATGCGCACACTCAAAATGGTTTTTCAGCAGCATCAAACATTAATTATTTTTCAACTACTGCTATTCCGTATAAAAAATCGATTCAATTTTCAAATCGATTTTCAAATAATTTCCAACTCAATGAAAGGCTTATTAATTATAGTTCAGGAAAGCTTAAGCAATACTGGTATGTCCACTCGGTAATGATATTCCAAAATAGTAATTGGAGCGCTTTGCCTATTGGACAGAAGCGATTGTCGGGGCTCGCAGTGAGTATTGATAGAGTATTAAAACAGGGTCAAAAAATAGGGCTCGCATTTTGGTGGGATCAGTCTACTCAAGGGCGCCAATCTCCTGCTGTAAAAGAAGCTTTTTTATTAGCAGGCAATAATAGGTACAATCCAAATTGGGGCTGGTATCATGGTGTCGCAATATATCCAAGTTCTAAAGAAAACAATGTTCCAGTAACCATGTTGCACTATGAGAAGCAATGGAATGATCGAATTTTTTTTAATAGTAGTATCGGGTATGCTGGGGGGCTTCAAAAAAAGTCTCAATTGGATTGGACACAAACTAAAGATCCCCGACCGGATTATTATAAATACTTGCCTTCCTATAGTCATGATAGTTTATTGCAAAAGACTTGGGCCAGTTGGTTGTTACTGAACCCCAATAAGCTTCAGATTGAGTTTGATGAAATAGAGAAAATCAATAAATCAAGCCCAATTGGAAAAGCTTCTTATATTATAAACACTTCCATAATGAAGAGTGCTTTATTTAGAGGGGCATTCAATTATCAACAATTTTATAATGCACATTGGTCTTGGAATATACAGGCTAATATGTCGATCGACAAAACGCACTATTATAATCAGTTGAGTAATTTACTAGGCGGTAATTATTATTATAATTACAATAGCTGGGTGAACGACGACGGCACATCAAATAATTTTGAAAATAATATTTTAAATCCAAATCAGAAAGTGGTAGAAGGAGGATTTTGGGGGCCAAATTATTGGATTACTAATTGGAGTTCAACTATAAGTGTACAATTAAAATTAGAAGAAGCTCGGTTTGAATCTTCTATAAGTCTGTTGGGAAATAACGATCAATTTTTTAGGCAAGGATTGAATAAGAATGGATTATTTCCCAATCAATCCTATGGTCAATCCCTTATTTTAAATTTCAATTCTAATGGAATCAAATATGCCTATTTGCGTAAAATTTCAGGACGATTCTATATAAGAACTAGTTTATTTAAAATACCTGAACTCTTTAATACCGCCAGTATTTATATTAACCCTAATATTCAAGACCAATTAGCTTCTTTTATACAACCAACAAGTAAGCAAGGAATTGATTTGTCATTAATATACCGCGGTGTTCCAGAGAAATTTCAGTTCAATTTTTACTGGCAGAAAAATACTGGACAGTTTGGCCATACATTATTTTATCATGATTATTACAATGCTTTTGTTTATGGCTTATATGGACAAATGGAATCGGGGTTTAAAGGCATCGAATTTTCATTTGAAACGGATCTGTTTTCACTTATCCAATTACAAGCAACCAGTACGATTGGGAAATATACAGTACTCAATAATCCTATTTATGAAATTAAACTTATAAACGACCTCTATAAAGTAGAGTCGGGTGTCTTACAAATTAAAGGTCTTCCGGCGGCTACAAGTCCAGAAATAGTGCAAGCTATTTCGCTAAGGTTTCAGCCGTCTTATTCCATGCAGATGGGCATTACTGCTGTTTATGCTATCAATAGATTTGTTGACTATGATTATTTTAGACGATCCGAAAAATTATTAAGTCAGATCAAGGAGGCTAAAAACAAGCAAGCTATTCTACAAGTTACAAAAGCGCCAAATCAATTAGTTGTGAATGCGTTTTTGTCTAAATCATTCAATATTAAATTACAACATGCTTTACTACAAGTTCGATTTAGCTTCAACGTCAAAAATTGCTTAAACGAAAACATTCCGGTCTTAAGTTTTGAACAGTCTAGGTTTGACTATATAAATCACAACCCCAATAAGTTTCCAATCAAATATTTATATGACCAAGGGCTCATGTGTGCTATTGGCATTCAATTTCAAATTCAATAATAATATTATGAAAAAAAATCAGTCAACACCTATTTTTTTATGCTTGAGTTTTGTTTCTACTTTTATCTTTATTTCAGCTTGTCTCAAGCAAAATTCTTATTCTGCTCCGTATCAAGGCACCACTACAGATTCTATCATGACCATAAAGGCGCTCAGAAAGTTGCATGTTATGGGGGCCGTTGAAACTATTAAAAAAAGCTATGCAGTTCAAGGTGTCGTTGTAGCCAATGACGAATCAGATAATTTATACAAAACAATTTCAATTCAAGACAGTACAGGTGGCATCATGTTATTATTAGATGCTACTAATATTTACCAGACATATCCCATTGGCACACTTTTAAAATTACGTGTTCAAGATTTAATCTTGTCGGATTACAGAAGAATGGTACAATTGGTAGCAGCAGTGGATACTAGCTCGGGCGCGATTTCAACTGCTGGTATTCCTTCCCCAATGTTTTCAAAACATATTACTATTTTAAAAGAAAATGTAGCGGTAACGCCACTCAGTGTGAGTTATAAGAATTTATCTGACACACTTCAGGGGCGACTTGTCAAAATCAATAATGTTGAATTTGCGTCGGCCGACACGGGTCAAACGTTTTCTGACAAGAAAAATAAAATCGGAGCTAGCAGGGCAGTCAAGTTTTGTATAGGGGGAACTATTTATTTAAGAACTAGTGGGTATGCCAATTTTGCTGGAATAAAGTTGCCTTCGGGGAATGGCGAAATTGTAGGGGTTTACTCTGTTTTTAATACTGAAAAACAAATTTTCATAAGAGACACAAGTGACATTTTGTTAAAGGGAAAACGCTGCACAGGAGCAGCCTGGCTTCAAAATCTACCTCATTAGTCCCTGTTGAGTGCTATTTGTTGACAGTCTGGCAGCATAATGCCTTTTGGTATTTAATTTGCCATAGTACCCTTAAAAGACATTATTATGCAAAAAGGTCAAATACGCGTTCAGACGGAGAACATTTTTCCCATTATTAAGAAGTTCCTTTACAGTGATCACGAGATTTTTTTACGTGAATTAGTAAGTAATGCGGTAGATGCGGCTCAAAAATTGAAAACCTTACATGGTAAGGGGGAAGCAAAAGGGGATCTAGGGCAACTGCGCATTGACGTGGTATTAGATGCTAAAGAAAAAACAATTTCAATAACGGATAATGGCATTGGTATGTCAGCAGAAGAAGTTGACAAATATATTAACCAATTAGCGTTTAGTGGAGCAGAAGAATTCGTCACAAAATATAAAGAAGCAAGTGTAATTGGGCATTTTGGACTTGGGTTTTATAGTGCTTTCATGGTGAGTGATAAAGTAGACATTTACAGTAAAAGTCATACAGGTGCTCCAGGTGTTTTTTGGAGTTGCGATGGAAGTACCGAATACGAATTATATGAGGTAGATTATAATAATAGAGGCTCTAAAATGGTGCTTCATATTAACGAGGAAAGTGCTGAATTTTTAGACGCGAATCGCGTCAAAGGTATTTTAGATCGTTTTTGTAAATTTTTGCCAATCGCTATTTATTTCAACGACGCTAACGCAGCTAAGGCAGAGATTAAGGAAGGCGAAGAGGAAGTAACTGAAAAATCTATCAACAATACCAATCCTTTGTGGGTGCGTAAGCCTGCAGATTTAACCAAAGAAGATTATATAAGTTTTTATAAAGAGTTGTATCCATTTGGAGAAACTCCTTTATTCTGGATACATTTGAACGTGGACTATCCGTTTAACTTGACGGGTATTTTATACTTTCCTAAAATCAAGCAAAGTTTTGAGATTCAAAAAGACAAAATACAATTATACTGCAATCAAGTATTTGTAACAGACGAAGTAAAAGATATTGTACCAGAATTTTTAATGTTATTACATGGAGTAATTGATAGTCCAGACATTCCTCTAAACGTGAGTCGTAGCTATTTACAAGGAGATCCAAATGTCAAAAAAATAAATGCGCACATTACTAAAAAAGTAGCAGATAAATTAGAAGAAATTTTTAATACAGAGCGAAAGTCTTTTGAAGAAAAATGGGAGAGTCTTGGATTGTTTGTAAAATACGGAATGATAACAGATGACAAGTTCTTAGAAAAGGGTAATAAGTTTTTAATTTTAGAAGACGCTGCTTCAAAAGGAACATTCTATACTTTAGACGAGTACAAGGCTGCAACAGAGACAACTCAAAAAAACAAGGAAGGAAAGCATGTATTATTATATACCACCAATTCGATTCAGCAAGATGCTTTTATTCAAGCGGCAGTGGGCAAAGGATACAAAGTGGTAAAATTGGAGACAATGGTTGACGCTGCTTTTATTAATAACGTTGAAATGAAATGGGAAGGTGTTCAGTTTGTTCGAGTTGATGCAGATGTGGTAGACAACTTAATTGACAAGCAAGAAAACGTTGATTCTATTTTATCTAAGGACGAAGTGGAGCAGGCCATAAAATTATTCGAATTTCAAGTTCCAGAAATAACATTAACAGTGGACGTTAAAGGACTTAGTAAAGACGCTGCACCAGTAATTGCTACACGCCCAGAGTTCATGCGTCGTATGAAGGACATGGCTAGCATGGGCGGTGGAGGAATGACTGCGTTTTATGCTCAAATGCCAGATGAGGTTAATTTAACTATTAATGGCAATCACCCTATATATCAATCTTTATTAAAAGAGTCTGATGTAGACAAGCAACAAAAGCAGGCACGCAATTTAGCTGACTTGGCTTTGTTGTCACAAGGTTTGTTGAATGGGTCAGAGCTAACCAATTTTATAAACAGAAGTGTTGATTTATTAAAATAGAATAATATTTTATTTCGGTTTGAAAATCGCCCAATTATTAAATAAATAAGAAATACGTTAAGGAAAAAAGCGACCTAATTAAGGTCGCTTTTTTTTACATCTATAACTTGCATTTGAACGGTCTGTGTTCCCTGCCATTCATTTAATTGTAATTGAAATACTAAGTCAAAGGGTGATCCTGATTTAATAAGGTCAATATGCTGTGGCATATTGTATCCAATCCCTTTGACAATGCTATTGCCCTGTGTAACATTGAAACTAATATGCGCTTCTTTTACCAATTTGCTATACCCATTATCATATACTTTCTGTGCTAAAAATATTGGTCTCATATTGTCTGGGCCAAATGGTTCCATTTGAGATATAATTTGAAAAAAATTCATTGTTATATTATCTAACGGAAGTAAAGCATTTATAGCAATCTCGGGAGTCAATTGTTCCTCTGTGATTCTTTCTGCAACAGCTATTTCAAAAGCAGCTTTAAATTCTTCTAATTTGTCGACAGACATGGTCATACCCGCTGCAGCAAAATGTCCTCCATATCCTAATAAATGTGATCGACAAGCATGCAGGGCTTCGTATAAGTTAAATCCTAAAACACTGCGTGCGCTTCCAGCGATTACATCTCCACTTTGAGTAAGAACAATAGTCGGTTTATAATGTTTTTCAATTAATCTACTTGCTACAATTCCAACCACTCCTTTATGCCAGTGTGATTGAAAAACCACATTTGATTTTCTTAGTATATGGGTTGGGTCCAATTCAATTTGAGCCAATGCTTCCTCGGTAATACTCGTATCTGCTTCGCGGCGGTCTAAATTATCTTGTTGTAATAAGGAAGCAATCGCCATAGCACTTTGATAGTCCGGCTCAATAAATAATTGTACTGCCTTTTTTGCATCATCCATTCTTCCTGCAGCATTAATTCTTGGAGCTACTGCAAAAACAAGATTGCTAATTTTCATTGGAGGTACCTGCTTAGCTAATTCCATTAATGCCTTTATACCAAAACTAGGGTTCTCGTTTACTTTTTGAATTCCAAAAAAAGCGAGGGTTCTATTTTCGTCTACAACAGGAACAATATCAGCAGCAATAGCGGTAGCAACTAAGTCTAAGTATCTTAAATAAGTTTCCGGTTGTAAATTGTGTACTTGCGCCAATGCAGTAATTAATTTAAACACCACCCCGCAACCACATAATTCTTTGAATGGGTAGGTGCAGTC
>CALPWK020000107.1 GCA_943327245.2 Comamonas sp. lk
ACCAGAGGGATCCATTTCCACTTTTAAAAATTTAGGACCATCTGCCCAAACAATATTTTTGAAATTCCAAATTACAGAAGTGCTTGAAGCATCGCCAACTACAACTGAGAATATCCCTTGGTTATTAGTAACTACTGTTTTAGTTTCAACGTATTCAGGAGTTGCATCCACATTCTTACTAATAATTGACAATCTTAAACTAATATTTGAACCAGCTATAATTGTTCCATTGGCAGAACGTGCAACACCTTGAAAATTGATTCCTTGCGAAAACCCAATATTTGTTATAAGCACAATTAGGATTATTAATAAATATTTATTCATGATTTTCATAATTACAGCTTTACAATTTTATAAATTCCAGTTTTTGGTATGCCACTGTTTGGTTTAAAAAATACTTGTATATAATAAATTCCATCAGGATAAGTAGCTAATTCTATTTGATTGTGATTCGTACCAAATACCTTTTGTGATTGACCTCTATATAAAATTTTGGAGCCAATATCTAAAATTTGATATTGAAGTTGTCCGGGAATTTTAAAATTGTAAATCAAATTAGTAACTGAATTTGTAGGATTTGGGGTAATTGAAACTTCATTAGCCCCTATTTTTGACAACAACTCCTCCAAGCCTGTAACTATGGGAGGATTATTTTGAAGAAACCCACTATTTAGACTCGCTCCATTAGGAGATGTAAAATTTGTAATAGAAATTGCTTCACCTGTACTTATAGTAAGAGCGTACCCATTTTGTTGGGAAGTAAAACCTGCAATGTTTAAAGTAAAGGGAGAAATTGACTGTGCACTTAAACTTAAATAGTTTAGGCAAAAACAAATCAAAAAAAGTACCCCATGTCGCATAGAAAAAATTTAGTTAAAATGAGGGTGTATCAAATATACTACTTAACAGATTAGTATAATATAACAAATGTTTGAAAACATAGACAAATGTCTATGTAATTGGGGAGATAAAATTTATGTAATTGGTATTCAATAATTTAGAGTTAAAATAAATCTACCCTTCGTATAATTCTAAAGGCAAACCGTCTGGGTCTGCGAAGAAGGTAAATTTCTTATTGGTTAAAGTATCAATGCGAATAGGCTCGCAAGTAATTCCTTTTGATTTTAAGGCAGTTATAGAAGCTTCTATGTCATTCACGCTAAAAGCTAAATGTCTCAATCCGCAAGCTTCTGGCTGTGAAGGACGTGCAGCTGGATTTGGGAAAGAAAATAATTCAATAATATAAAGTCCATTCAAGGCTAAATCTAATTTATAAGAATCGCGCTCCGCGCGGTAAGTTTCTTTTACAATTGTGAACCCTAATACATTGGTATAGAAATATTTTGATACTTCATAATTAGCACAAATAATGGCAACATGATGGACAGCTTTTAAATTAAGGTTATTCATAAGTAAGCTTTAAAATAGATTTTATGAGGAATTTGAAGTTAATAATTAAATCTCATTTTAAAGTTTTTACAACTCTACTGCCATTAATTCCCCAGCTAGTATATGCAAGGAATCTTGAATTTTTTGTTTCTGTGCTGCTCTAGGTTTTTTTAAGCCTGAAGCATAATGTTGAATTTGCTTTTGCTTTATTCCAGTTATTCTTTCAAGTGAGGCATTTGTGAAAATTCCTTTATAATAATTCAAAAGGCTTTGTGTGTCAAATTTATAAATGATTTCATATTCACCATCTAAGATTTTGGGGATATTTTTTTTATTATACTTCTTATACAATTTAATAGCATCTAATATGGATTGCTTTGCATCCGATACAGTCTCTCCTCCTCCATAGATACCTTTAATATTTTCAGCATATGCAGAATAATTATCTTTAGTTTTCTCGATTATAATTTTTATGTGCTTCATAGCTGTTATTTTAAAAACATTTCTTTTACAATTTTTTTATAAATTCCAATGCCAACTTCTTTAGCTCCATGGAAGGGAACGGGATATTTCTTCCCATCTTTTTCATAAATGTAATGGCTGCCCTCTGTCTTTATATGCTTCCAGCCACTATTTCTTATTTTTCTATGTAGTTCGCTAGATTTCATATTAATTGAAATCTATTACATTAGAACATAATCCCAAAGGTAGTAAATTTACTACCTTTACAAAAACTATTTTTTGATTAAAAAAAAGATTCATACTGATTGATTTTTATAGACTTGTAAATAGCTAAAAAAAATCAATAGAAATTAAAGTATAAATACACAAAAAGAACCACCTTAACAAAGCCTGTTCCCCCAAACAGTTTGCCAAGATGGTTCAAAAGATTAGATAGACCTAATCACTATATAAAATTACAGACAGAAGTCAATATTTGATTCCGTAGATTTACTGAATTAAACGAAGCCCACAATCTTATTGGAATAAGCATAAGCTACCAAACCCGCAACGCTTTTAACATTCATGCGCTCCATGATTCTTGCTCTATGAGATTCAATAGTACGATGCCCTAGGTTTAATTTATCTGCAATTTCCTTACTGTTAAAGTCTCTACAAACTAGGTTAATTACTTCGGTCTCTCTGTCTGTAAAATCTAATATAGGTTCAGGATAGGGCTTATAGTCGGAAGTGCTTAGTAATTCCATCATATGGGAATTGGTAGACGCTGGAAAATACACACGGTCATGAATCACTACACTATCAATCGCTTCAAAAAGTTCTTCTTTGGAAGTGTTCTTGTCTAAATAACCCATACAACCTGCATTCAACATTTGTAACATCACGGTGTCTTCAGAGTGCATGGAAAGAGCAATGGAACGGGTAATTAAACCTATTGCAGTAATTTTTTTAATGGCATCAATTCCGTTAATTATAGGCATGCCAATATCTACTATTAAAATATCAGGTTCATGCTCCATGGCTAAATTAATAAGCTCTTGACCATTAGAAGCTTCTGCTATTACTTTGAATCTTTTATTAGAATGTAATACATTTAACAAGCCCTCCCTATAAAAAGGATGATCGTCTGCAATGATAATGGTGATAGGATTATGAAATGATGACATAAGAAAGAATTTAGCAAGCGATTATTAAAATTAATTTACCCCCGCAATATTGTTAATGGATACCCCAGTTTTGTTAAGGGGGATCCGAATATTATATCGAGTTCCTTTTGATACCTCTTCTGACATAGTTAGGTTTCCATTTAAAAAATCTATACGACTTTGAATACCAAACAAGCCAAGACCCATTTTATTTTCAGATTGAATTTTATCTAAATTAAATCCAATTCCATCGTCGGAAGTACGAATTAGAAATTCATTGTTTGCTATAGAAGTTTCAATTTTAAGACTATTAGCTTGTGCATGCTTAATGGTATTTAAAATGATTTCTTGCAAAATACGATATACTTGATTGTTCTGTTCTGTAGAAAATTTAACACTATCAATTTCCGTAAAAATAATTTTTAGCTGACCAGTATAATTAACAGTATGGATATAATTATTTATAGCTTCTTGAAAAGACAGTTCCATAACAGAAAGTGGTGCTAATGTTTTCGCCATATTTCTAATTTGAGTAACACATTTGTCAAGTGCTTCTATACAAGAGGCTAAATGATCTGGATTACTAGTATGTAAAACGTCTAAGCGCATTTTAACACTGGACAAATAAGGGCCCACTTCATTATGCAATTCGGTAGCTATATTATTGCGTTCAAATTCAGAAGCATAAATTTCTGCATTCAATTTGTCAAATTGTAATTGACGAAACCGTCTATGATGCTTAAATATATTTAAGAAGAAGTATGTTATCATCATTGCCATAAAAGCAACAACAAAACCAAAAGCTATAAAAATTGTTCTTTCTTGGGGGCCCATAATATTGCTAGGGAGTATGAAATGTAAGATAATATATTAATTATTAAAATCAAACTATACAAATTCATAAATAAGGGCTGTGTAGTTTTATTAAATAAAAATGCCATAAGTAAGTTAATGATAATAAAATATACATTAAACACTACAAAAGGAATTATAATAAGTCTTTGTGAATAGGTGTTTGGAGAAAAGGTCTTATTTAATACAGGAATAGCAATATACATTAACACAATTTTATTCACTAAATTAAACCAATCAATACTGATTTCTGAAGCATTCAATTGTATTATATGTCCTGTAATCCAAGAAAAGAATAAACCAATTTGCAAGTACCTAGTATATTTTAAATTAAAGTTTCTCCATTTACAAAAAATATAAGCCAAGCATTGTGTTTCAATAAATGAATAAACTATAGTTGAAATCGTATTTACTTTAGTAGAAATATTAATTAAGTAAATTGACTCATTTAAAAAACCAGCAAATAGAAAAATAAAGAAATACAAATATTCTTTTGGGATATTTTTAAGTCTTATGAAACAAATAATAGCTGGGATTATTAATGTTAAATTGAAGTAAAGAATAAATGAATCGTTTTGCACAAAACCAGATTTGTTCAAATGTATTGGTAATTGGCATGCCAACGTACCGTATATCTACTGAATCTATCTAGATTTTAGTCGTCTAAAGCGCTGCTTAATGACTAAGGGGATGAAAAGCGGGGCTTCTATAAAGTAACGGCGGAACATACGCTTGGGTTCTTGTATGAAACGGTAGAACCATTCCAAACCTGCTTTGTGCATCCATTTTGGAGAACGCTTCGCTAGACCCGCCATAACTTCAAAAGCACCACCAATACCCACACAAAGTGGTGTTTTAAGCACGGATCTGTTTTGTGCAATCCAGATATCTTGTTTGGGAGCGGTAAGGCTCACTAATAAAACGTCGGCGCCAGTGGCGTTTACGGCGTCCACCATGAGTTGGTTTTCTTCGGCACTAAACACTTTCATGAAAGGAGGAACATATATGCCGGCAATACGGCAGTGCGGATATTTTTGTAAAATGACTTGTTTCAATTGCTCCCCAACACCAGGGCTAGCACCCAATAAAAAAATGCTGAAGTCTTTTTGAGCGCATAGGTCAACTAAGTCAGGCAGTAAGTCCAAGCCAGTGATTCTTTCAATAATGGGGGTGCCTAAAAAAACCGAAGACCATTGCATTGGAACGCTGTCGCAAATCACAAATTCAGAATTATTATACACTTGCTTTACTTCTTCATTCTTCAAAGCAGCCAGAATAGAGTTAACAGGCGTAATGCTCACTTGTGCAAATTGCTTGTTGACGATACAGTCTGTGAATGCTTCTAACAAATTCGTATTGGAAATAGAACTTACTTGAATACCTAATATGTCAACTTTGGGATGCTTCAATTAAACTAATTTTTTGCTTAATTGCTTAGGCAAGCCTGCATCATTAATTAATGATTTTGCAGATAACATTTTCTTAATAAAGAATGGATGCTTTTCATAAGAACCTACGGCATCAGACAATTCTAGTTTAACCTGGTTTTGTATTGAAGATTTAGGTCTGGTATTTTTGACTTTCATATCCATGGTGTAAAGTTAAATAATTTAATATTCATTATGATGGTAAATAAAAAATTGATCTATAAGGTATTAGTTCTAAACCCTATAAAAGCATCATAATTCTTGCCAATTTCAAATCGCTCCCATTTTAAATTGATCAAACCCCAAATTAAGAATATTGGCTTTAATTGAATCCAATGTTGATTTATACCCATTTGGTATCTCCGAGTTCTAGAAGGTGTCGTTCCTTGTATAAAAACTGCAACGCCTATATGGCTTTCTGTAAAATCGTAAATAATACTTGCTACTGTAATTAATACTTTATCTCCGTCACCATTATTACTAATTGTGGTATCAGAAATTTCACCAGTAACTTCATTTAAATCACCAAAACCGAAATTATATAGCTTATCCTGAATTAGATTAAATCTTGCTACTTTTTTTATACTCCCTTTATTACCTGAACTTATAAATTCATAATCCAAGAAAGAGCTATTCGTTTGATAGTCATACTTATCTCCTGTCAACATGTTTTAAATATTATTCTCGGAAACTAATATTTAAATAAAACCAATAAGTAAGTATTTGTACGCAAATAAAAAACGCCCGATAATATCGAGCGTTAAGTATGCGAAAAAAGTCGCAATAAGTTCAGTTAATTATTTCGCCATCGAAATCACAGCAGCGTCTAATTTTTCGTACACGCTGTTGTTACTAATATATTCAGGAACTAGTTCTTTCATTTTACTAACTAATTTCATTTCGTCGTTGCTAGTAGTCAAAATGGTTTCTAGTTCAATGGTGCAAAGTTTGATTTGTTCAAAGTGCACGTCACGCACTTTAGCAATCATGATTTTGTCATGATAGGTTTGCGTAGTATTTTCTTCGTCGTTCAAAAGTTCCTCGTATAATTTCTCACCAGGTCTCAAACCACTGTACGTAATGTTCACGTCAATATTAGGAATCATACCGTATAAACGAATCATCTTTTTAGCTAAGTCAGAAATAGCAACGGGCTGTCCCATGTCGAAAACAAAAATCTCACCTCCATTACCCATACTACCTGCTTCCAAAACTAATTGACAAGCTTCCGGAATGGTCATAAAATAACGCGTGATATTAGGATGGGTAACAGTAACCGGACCCCCCTTTTCAATTTGTTCTTTGAATCTATTAATTACCGAACCATTAGAACCCAACACATTACCAAAACGAGTCGTAATGAATTTAGTAGCCAACGCCGTTTCCTGCGCCAAACCTTGCACATACATTTCAGCCATGCGTTTGCTCGCACCCATCACGTTGGTAGGGTTCACAGCTTTGTCAGTAGAAATCATTACAAAACGTTCAACATGATGCTTCACCGATAAGTCAGCAATTACTTTCACGCCAATTACATTATTACGCACGGCTTCGGTAGGGCAAAGCTCCATCATAGGAACGTGCTTATAAGCAGCCGCGTGATATACATATTGTGGTTTGAATTCCTCAAACAGGATATTCATTCTAGTTTTATTCGTGATATCCGCCAAATAACTAATACAGTTTACTCTGGTGCCGTTCTCTTGCAT
>CALPWK020000108.1 GCA_943327245.2 Comamonas sp. lk
AAAGGGAAAGTTGCTTTTTTGAACGTCTAATGCTATCTCATAATAAGTAGCTTCTTTTACTTTTGTTAAAACCAAAGCTTTACTTATATCCCATGCACCAATAATACTAGCGTCACCAACCATACATACTGTTTGGTGTGGCTCTAATAAAGGGGATTTAACTCTAAATAGATGTGTAGTATTTTTATCATACCCATTAGCAGGCATTTGTAATTCAGGTTGCTTTAATAGCACATTCACAAAAGGAGAGGTGAAAAATACATTTTCTGTAAAACCAGTAAAATTCCAACTATCAATTAAAACTAATTCACTCGTATGGATGGCATTAGGTTTAAAACATTTATCATTTCCTGCCTCAAATATTTTGGTACCATCTGCGTTCTTAATAAAATAATGATAGCCAATTTGGTCCTCCTTTTTAAAATCGGTCAAATTTAAATGTAATACCCAATAGTCATCATTTAAGTATACTAATGGTATTGCATGTTCGATTGAATTGTTACCTATCAAAGCATGATCACCATAAATATAAATCCCTTGGCCAAAACTTGTTTTGTATTTCAAATGAAAACTTACTTTTATAGTAACTTCCTGCTCCTTTAAATTTTTCTTAGGCATAGCCTTATTGGATTCTACTGGGGACATAGGTTCTTGTTTGCAATTCAATCGTTTATAAAATGTTAAAGCCGGAATAAAGATAAAAAATAGTGTGTATAAAAAACACATTAATAGAATTAGTTCAAATTTTGTAAATTGTAGGTAATTATTTTGTGTATTAAACTAATTATCAATACTTTAGATATTGTAAATGAATAAAATTGTAATCTATACTGACGGTTCTTCAAGAGGTAATCCTGGCCCAGGTGGTTATGGTGCAATTTTAATGTGGGGTCAAAAAGTAAAAGAGCTATCTAAAGCATTTCGTAAAACGACCAATAATCGTATGGAATTACTAGGCGTTATTAGTGCCTTAGAAGCATTAAAAACTAAAGAATTACCCGTTCATATTTTCACAGATAGTAAATACATAGTGGATTCTGTAGAGAAGAAATGGTTGGATAATTGGATTAAAACCAATTTTAAAGGAGGAAAAAAGAATAAAGATTTATGGATGCAATATCATGGTTTAGCTAAATCATTGAAGATTCAGTTTCATTGGGTTAAAGGACATGCTGACAACCCATACAATAATAGATGTGATGAATTAGCTACCCTAGCCGCCGACAATGGCCCTTGGGAAATAGACGCCGAATACGAAGCAATTGCTAAGTAATTAGATCGCTTTAAACTTAGGCACCATTAATCGGAAAGCTCCGAATAAAACTGCACCAAACACTAATGTACCTGCAACGCTATTTGGATAAAATGGCAATCCGTCAACCATAGTTTGTATACAACCCGTCAAAGTATACGCATGATGATAACCACCACCTGATGCCCACACTATAAAATTAGATGCTAAAAAATAAACAGTTGGTGCTGCTAAAAAACTAGCAATATATTTTGAAAGACGATTGCTTTGTAATCCAAATCCAAAAACGGTTGTTCCTGCAATTAAAATATAATTAATGTATTGTCCTTCGTAAAATCCTTGTATGTTAGTCATGTGATTTAGGAACAAAATTTGATACAATAAATCAGAAATGAACATAGAAACTAAAGGCAATAAAAATGCATATTGTTTTTGTTTCGCAAACAAAGAACCTCCAAATAATGCAATAGCAATTTGTGGCGCAAATCCTACTGGACGACCAGGTAATACACGATAAATTGCACTTGATGCAATCATAATTACTAAGGCCAATATTATTTGTTTGTTCAATTTCATAAAATTCTTTTTACTATAATTTTGATATCATTAAGGGTATACTTAAAGACGAAGACAAAAATAAGGCATTAAGGCATTAGTTCGCAGTATCAATTTTCCTCAAATGTGAATAACCTCTATGGAACAAAGGATTTGAATGCAACTGCATCCAAATTTGCCTCAATTGTAATAGATTGCCCAGCTACCAACATGGCTACTTCACCGGCTTTTAGCGTAATGTGGTCAATTTTAAGTATCCCCTCTGTTACTAATAACATTTCTATAGAATCTGGAATGATTGTGTAAGATTTACCTGCAGTTATCCCTATTTTACTTAAACCAAAATCTGGCACAGGGCAAGGATAAACCCTTTCAAATTCGTTAATTAATTCTCCTTTTAAAATAGCAGGATAAGTAGGTACGAATTTTACGTGTTCAACAAGCTCTTTTATATCAACATATTTAGGCGTTAATCCACCTCTTAAAACATTGTCACTATTGGCCATTAACTCAATGTTTTGTCCTTCCAAGTAGGCGTGTAATAATCCCGCTCCCTGGAACACCCCTTCATATTTTGAAACATGCACAATGTTTAAAATATAAATGGAAAATATACCTTTGTCAATTCCACTTTCTGGCATTATACCATTATAATATTTGTTAGCCCACCAATGTGGATGTGACTTGTCCACTTCTCCCCTTTTTACAGCAGCAATAGCGTCCATCATTAATGGTTTTAAAATTCTATCAGAATCTGCTAATGACAACTGCATAAAAAAACTGTACAACCCCTGATAATCCACCCCTCTAAAATGATCCATAAGAGGATTGAAATAAAAATATTCTTGTAGTCTAGCTTCCAATAAATCAGGAGCTAAAAAACCATGTAACAACCAAAAATCACTTAATGCCACCATTACTTCTGGCTTATGATTTTTGTCTTTATAATTTCTATTAAATGCATCTAATGAAATTCCTAATGCGTCTTCTTTAGTAAACCCTATCAACGCATTTTGCTTGCTTGGATGAACTTGTATACTTAACATTTTAGCTACATCCAATACTTTAAATAAATAGGGTAATACCCCAAAATTTTGTACCGTTTTTGATCCTAATAATTTGGCAGGATTGGTTTGAATAAATTGATCCAGTAAAACTTCTCCTAATTCTGTTTGAACAATAGCAGGTGCAGAAACATGCGCACCCATCCAATATTCAGCATGGGGAGTTTGGCTTGGATTTTCAATCCCCATTAGGTTTGGAATAAAACTTTTCCCACCCCAGTCATAATGTCTATGTATTCCCTGTAATTTATACGCTTTTTGCATGTGGTGTGATGACTTATGTTTATCCTTTATTAATGAAGTTTTAAATCTCAATTATGTAAAGATATGAACAACAAAGATACTGGGTTTTTAGGCGAAAATATGGCTGCCGACTATCTTATCCATCTAGGTTATGAAATCATAGAACGAAACTGGCGCTATAAGCATTTAGAATTAGATATTATTGCAAGTAAAGATGGCCTTCTTAATATCATAGAAGTTAAAACAAGAAGCAGCATTCAATTCGGCTTTCCGGAACATAGTATTGGTCGAAAAAAAATGCAGTTCCTTAAAAATGCGGCAGCAGTATTTCAATACAAAAACCCCAAATGGAAACGAATTCAATTTGGGGTTATAGCCATCTACAAAAACCATTCTAATCCCTGGGTCTTAGATTATTTTGAAGACGTGTATTTTTAGATTAAATTGTACTTACAAAATCTATTATTATGAGTCAGCTAAAAGATGCAACCATTTTAATTACAGGCGGGGCTTCGGGTATAGGGAAACTAATGGGCGAATCTCTTTTAGCAAAAGGAGCCAAAACCATTGTTATTTGGGATATAAATGAAACATTATTAAGCAATGTTTCCAATGACTTAAATGCAAAGGGATATCATGTAGTTCCATATATTGTAAATGTGATGGACACTGCGCAGGTGATTGCAAAAGCAGCACAAGTAAAAAACGAAATAGGAAAAATTGATATCCTAATTAACAATGCAGGTATTATTATAGGTAAAAATTTCGTAGACCATACACACCAAGAAATTGACCAGACCATGAGTATAAATGCTTCTGCTTTAATGCATATTGCTAAAGCTTTTTTACCAGAGATGATTGCAGACAACAAAGGACATATCGTAAATATTGCTTCAGCTGCTGGAATGGTAAGCAATCCTAAGATGAGCGTATATGTAGCAAGTAAATTTGCAGTGGTCGGATGGAGCGATTCTTTAAGACTTGAAATGGAGGCTTCTCATAAAAATATTGCTATTACCACCGTGACACCTTTTTATATAAGTACTGGTATGTTTGAGGGTGTTCATAGTCCAATTATACCAATTGTTAGCCCACAAAAGGCAACACGGAAAATAATAAATGGCATAGAAAAAAATCGTCGATATGTAAGAATGCCAGGAATTGTTTATTTAGTTCCCTTATTCAAAGGAATATTTCCTTCAAGTTGGTTCGACCTTATTGTAGGAAAATGGTTTGGCATGTATAAGTCAATGGATGCTTTTAAAGGAAGGTCCACTAAAAAAAATGATTTATCCAATTAGATCTTTCATTTTTTCCACCATTTTATATGTAGCTGGACAGTATTCTACGTTTTGTTTGTGGACATGAACATACTCTGTCATTTTTTTCTTATTCAAGTGTGGAAAGCCAGCACAGTCTGCAGGACGTACTTCGTAAATGCTGCACATATTAGTTTTCAAGTTCAAAAACTGGCAAGGTCTTAATTTGTTCAACCAATCCTTATCCTTCTTGTCATATTCTAACCACTTTTCCTTGAATTCATTTGGTTTCATTTCAAGATGTGCAGAAATTCTTTTAATATCAGCAGGCGTAAATGTTGGACTCATTGTTTTGCAACAATTGGCACAACTTAAGCAATCAATTTCTGCCCAAACTTGAGGACTCACTATCTCGGCCAAATTGTCTAGCCCTTTAGGTGCTCGCTTTTCTAATTTTGTTAAAAAAGTTCTTAACTGTTTTGCGTTGTGTCTTACTTTCTGCTTAAATGACCTTAAATTTACTTGCATAATGAGATGAATCAGACGCGAATTAAATTCATTATCCGTTAACTATCAAATATTTTACAAAATATACATGCACTGGGACAGTTATAAAAAAGGGTTCAAAGCTTTTCTTCAACTTGAAAAATCACTCAGTGCACACTCGGTAGAAGCCTATTTACGCGACTTAGACAAATTATCTTCCTTTCTTTTTGACGAAGTTGGCCCAATTGGTCCTTCTGAAGTAACCATTAACCATTTACAGGATTTCATACAACGTATTGCTAAAATGGAGATGGCCCCTACTTCTCAAGCCCGCATCATTTCAGGAATAAAGTCTTTTTTTAAATATTGTTTGCTAGAGCAAATTTGTACTATCAACCCCACTACACTTTTACCAACACCCAAGACAAAAAGGAAACTGCCCGACGTTTTAAGCTTTGAAGAAATTGAACAAGTCATTGGAGAAATTGACTTGAGTAAGCCGGAAGGTGGCAGAAATAAAGCCATATTGGAAACCATGTATAGCTCTGGTTTACGTGTTACCGAAGCTATTACCTTGAAAATTTCTTGTTTATACCTTGATGTTGGGTTTATTAGGGTAATTGGCAAAGGAGATAAAGAAAGATTAGTCCCAATTGGCACGGATGCCATTAAATACATCAAACTATATAAAGACACTATTAGAATTCATCAAACCCCAGCTAAAGACTGCGAAGACATTTTATTTTTGAATAATCGTGGCAAGGGTTTAAGTAGGGTGATGATTTTTTATATTATTAAGGATTTAATTCAAAAAACTGGTATAAAAAAATCGATATCACCTCATAGTTTCAGACACTCATTTGCCACACATTTGGTAGAAGGCGGAGCTGACCTAAGAGCCGTTCAAGAAATGCTAGGTCACGAAAGTATTACGACCACCGAAATTTACACCCATATTAATAGAGAATACCTTAGAGATACTTTAGACCGTTTCCACCCCGCTTTTCATAAAAAATAACAAAATCAATCAACCAAAATGGTTTAGGTTTGTTGTTCTAAAAAATCAAACTTATTATGAAAAAGATACTTTTTGCTTTAACAAGCATTATCTGTTTACAAGCAACGGCACAAATTAAAATGCCAGCGGCAAGCCCAACCCAAACATTAAGTCAAGAATTTGGACTTGGAAAGGTGGAAATCTCTTATTCAAGACCTAGTTTAAAAGGTCGTTCTGCATTTGGTGATGGCACTTTATTAGCACCTAACGGCATCGTATGGAGAACTGGAGCAAATAGTGCTACCAAAGTTACTTTCTCGGATCCTGTAACTATTGGAGACAAAACTATACCTGCTGGATCTTATGGCTTATTCACTATTCCTGGAGCAACAGAATGGACTATTATTTTCAACACCAATTCTAAAGGATGGGGAAGTTTTGAATACAAGGAAACGGAGGATGTAGTTCGTATAAAAGTTAAACCGGAAACTACAAATTATAGCACTGAAACTTTTACTATCAATTTAGATAATATCACTGCTGAATCTGCTTATATCTGTTTAAGCTGGTCAAAAACAATGGTTTGCATTCCCGTGAAAACTGATATTAAACCAACTATTCGCAAACAAATTGCGGAAGCAACAACTGGAGCTACTGTAAACCCAGCTGCATACCAAGCTGCTGCAAATTTTTATTTTGATATAGATAAAGACTATGACAAAACATTAGTTTACGTTGACAAGGCTATTGCTAATAATGCTAGTGCTTATTGGTTATTTCTATTAAAAGCTAAAGCTCAAAAAGAATTAGGTGATAAAAAAGGTGCAAGAGCAAGTGCTGAAGCATGTATTAAAATGGCTGAAGCTGGAAAGAATGCTGATTATGTAAGATCTGCACAAGAATTGATTAAGAGTTTATAATTGAACTCTTTGAAAAATATTGTTGAAGAAATTGTTGAAGAAATTGATGAAGAAAACCCTAAAATTCTTACAATAGATTGTTTAGGGTTTTCTTTTTAAAAAAAATAAGACCAATTCAACTTTATTTAAT
>CALPWK020000109.1 GCA_943327245.2 Comamonas sp. lk
AAAGCCATGTTCGTTTCTCCTTCCGTAACCTAGCCCAGCTAATACACTAGGGGCGCTCACTGTTGTACTACCAGAGTAGCCGTCAGAAATATTTTTTTTATTTGTAAAAGTCCAATTGTATTCGGGTTGCAATTGAACGAAAAATTGTTCAATTGGCCAGGCCCTTACCAATGTTCCAATACCTATTTGGGTATTGTTCAATTTGACATTTTGGGTGGTGCCATCTTCTACATACTTATATGAGGAATAGTAAAGATTAATGGCTAAACCAAGGTCTATATATTGATTATAACTTTTAATTAGTTCTGGATTTAATCCAAATTGAAAAGAGCCAGACCCACCGCCTAATACAATACCACCACCTAAGTATACTGGTTTTTCTTCCTGTACTATTTTGTTAGTTTGAATTACAGTTTGTGCAGTAGCATTCATGGATAAAATAACCAAAGAAAGGAAAGTGATTTTTCTAAGAAACATAGTGTTGATTATTTTAAGTCGAAATTTTTATTAGCGCTATTAATTTAGATCGAATATTTTACCTGCATTTAGGATATTATTAGGATCAAAAGTTTTTTTAATTCCTCTCATAATTTCCAGAGTAGCTTTTTCAAATACCACATCTAAATAAGACTTTTGAATTAAGCCAATACCGTGTTCTCCACTAATAGTGCCACCTAAGCTTTTTACTATTACAAATAATTCTTTTAATATTTTATTCATCTCCTCGCTTCCATAACTATTTTTAATAGTAGGGTGGTTAATTCTAATGTGTAAATTACCGTCGCCTGCATGACCATAACAAACTGCATGAAACCCGTACTGAAGTCCTAATGCTTTTACGCCTCTTACTAATTTAGGAAGTTCGGCCCTTGGAACCACCGTATCTTCTTCAATAGTATAACCAACACTTTTCACTGCTTCAGCAACTCTTCTTCTTAATTTCCACAATTCCGTTTTTTGTTGTGCATCGTCAGCAAAGAAAATTTCACCTGCATCATATTGTGACAATACTTCTGCGATGGCTTCCATTTCTCCCATTAATACATCCATATTATTTCCGTCCACTTCAATAATTAAATGTGCAGCAATATCGTCAGACACTGGGAAAGCAGTACTGTCCACCATCTTGCTCACAATCTTAATAGAGTCAATCTCCATTAATTCCATAGCACTTGGAATAATGCCGGCTCTAAAAATAGCACTAACCGCCTCACTAGCTTTTTCTAGGTCTTTAAATGGGGCCAACATTAATAAGTCAAACTTAGGAAGTGGAATTAGTTTTAAAACAATCTTAGTCACAATACCCAATGTTCCTTCACTACCAACTAGTAATTGTGTTAAATTATATCCAGTTGAATTTTTCAATACATTGGAACCTGTCCAAATTATATCCCCAGTGGGTAATACAATTTCTAAATTCAAAACATAGTCTTTTACAACACCATATTTCACAGCCTTGGGGCCACCAGAATTTTCTGCAATATTTCCACCAATAAAACAACTTCCCTTACTACTTGGGTCAGGAGGGTAGAATAGGTTTTTTGCTTTTACCGCATCCTGAAGTACTTCGGTAATTACACCAGGTTCAGTGGTGATTTGTAAATTTCTGTCATCAATATCAAGGATACTATTAAAACGTTCCATGGAAATAACTAACCCCCCTAAATGAGGCAAAGCGCCACCACTAAGCCCCGTACCGCCACCTCTAGGAGTAACTGGTATTAAATGATGGTTACATAATTTCAATAAAGCACTAATTTCCTCAGCAGTTCTTGGCTTCACTACTACTTCTGGATTATAATGAAGTCTTTCAGTTTCGTCTTTACCGTATTTTTCGAAGCTCTCTTGGTCGGTAAAAGTATATGCTTCGCCAACAATAGCTTTAAACTGCGATAATAATTCAATATTAATTTTATTCATTCCAGTAATATTAATAGTCTCTAATAATAATTTATCACCTAAAATAAACCATATAAGGTGCTGTCTACTTTGCTAATAATTTCGCCTAGGTCTTCTTCCGACTCGCCAAATTTGTTTTTATCACAATCAATTATTAACAAAGGACCTTCTTTATAATTTTCGATCCATTTGTTATAATACTCGTTCAGCTTTTTTAAATAATCCAAGCGAATATTCTCTTCATATTCTCTTCCTCTTTTTTGAATCTGTGAAACCAATGTTGGCACAGACGCTTTCAAGTAAATAAGTAAATCTGGAGGTTGAACCATTCCTTTAATAGTTGTAAAAAAGGAATAGTAGTTATCAAAATCGCGCTTAGTCATTAATCCCATTTCGTGTAAATTAGGAGCGAATATATTAGCATCCTCATAAATAGTTCTGTCCTGAATTACAGTTTCAGTTCCATTTTGGATTTCTAAAATTTGATTTAATCTACCATGTAAAAAATAAATTTGCAAGTTAAAGCTCCAGCGTGACATGTCCTCGTAAAAGTCCATTAGGTAAGGATTGTGGTCAACGTCTTCAAACTGAGGTATCCAGCGATAGTGTTTACTTAACGCCTCTGTAAGTGTTGTTTTTCCAGCACCAATATTACCTGCTATTGCTACGTGTTTTGGTTTTTTAACTTTTGCCATAATCTAGTTTATATAAATAAGTTTTCTAATGCTATTAATAATTTGAGTCCATTAAACATAATTCATTCCAACAGCGTTTCTAACCATGGACAAGGTAGCAGCAGCACTTGCTCTTGCCTTGTCTGCGCCGGATTTAATTATTTTTAATAGTAGATCTTTGTTGTTTTGTAAATCCAATGCTTGGGTTCTAATAGGCTTAATAAAACCAACCATATCTTCCGCTAATTGTTTTTTCATATCACCATAACGAATAATACAATTGCCTTCACTGCTATTGTTAAAGTCGTCCTCAAATTTCTTAACAGTAGCTGGCGTACTTACTAAACGCATTAAAGTAAATAAGTTTTCAATATAATCTGGCATAACAGCATTAGGAGTTAAAGGTCCTTGGTCTGTTTTTGCTTTCATCACTTTTTTACGAATCATTTCATCTTCGTCCGCTAAGAATAGCGTAGTCATTTGATTCTCACTCTTACTCATTTTACCAACGCCGTCTAATCCTAATATTTTAACTAGTTCACTATTATAATTAAATGCATATGGTAATGGGAAGGTTTCCCCGTATCTATGATTGAAACGTTCTGCAAAGTTTCTTGCCATTTCTAAATTCTGTTCTTGATCTTTTCCTACAGGTACTTTCACCGCACGATGAATTAAGATATCTGCTGCTTGTAAAACAGGGTAGGTTAGCAGGCCAGCATTTACATTTTCAGGTTGCAATCTAATTTTGTCCTTAAATGTGGTGGTTTTTTCCAACTCGCCTTTGTAAGCCAACATATTTAAGTATAGATATAATTCAGCAATTTCTGGAACATCACTTTGTACATATAGAGACACTTTTTCTGGATCTAGTCCACAAGCAATATTTTCAGCCACTACTCTTAACACACTTTCTTGTAAAGTTTTAGTATCAGGATGTGTTGTTAAACTATGCCAGTTGGCAACAAAAAAATAACAATCATACTCGTCTTGCATACGTACATAATTACGCATGGCTCCAAAATAATTCCCTAAATGTAAGAAGCCAGTGGGGCGAATTCCACTCAATACAATTTCCTTTTTCATAGCTGTGCGAAGATAATGAATCACAACCCCATTTTTTGCCATCTTTTTGGGATATTTGTACATAATTTTAAAAAAAACAGTTTGAGCCAAGCTTCACTTTTATCTAGTCCGATTGAATATCTTAAAGGAGTAGGTCCTTTGAGGGCAGATATGCTCAAAAAAGAGCTCGATTTGTACACTTTTGGGGATTTATTGCAGCATTTTCCACACAGGCATATCGACAAGACGCTTGTTTTAGACATAAATGCCATACAGCCAGATCATGATTTTGTCCAAGTGAGAGGTGTTTTACAAGGATTGGGGACGATTGGGGAAAAAAGAGCTAGGAGAATGGTAGGTCAATTAAGAGACAATACCGGGGCGATCGAACTAGCCTGGTTTCAGGGAATAAGTTGGGTTCAGAAGAATTTAGTGGAAGGGCAGCAGTATCTGGTTTTTGGGAGGGTGAGCTTTTTTAATGGAAGGGCGCAAATAGTGCATCCCGAAATTGAACCTTATATTCCTCAAATAATAGCTCAGAAATCTGCGTTAGAACCAGTTTATTCGTCTACTGAAAAATTAAAGGCAAGAGGATTAAATGGAAAACAAATTGGCAAATTAACGCAAGCATTATTTACGCAGATAAGTGAAAAAGATTTACCGGAAAACTTGCCTGCACATTTATTAAAAGACAGAATGAATAGGTGGGAAGCATTTAGACAAGTGCATTTCCCAAGTTCTCCAGAAAAATATAAGCAAGCTTTACAGCGATTAATTTTTGAAGAATTATTTATTGCACAATTAAGATTAGCCTTAATAAAAATTGAAAGACATAAAAATAGTAAGGGTCATTTATTTAGCAAAGTAGGAGATTATTTTAATAATTTTTATAATCTGCATTTGCCTTTTGAATTAACGGGGGCACAGAAAAGAGTAATTAAGGAAATTCGACAAGACGCCGCAAAGGGCTATCAAATGAACCGTTTATTACAAGGTGATGTAGGAAGCGGAAAAACTATGATAGCTTTACTAGCAATGCTTATTGCCGCAGACAATGGATTTCAAAGTTGCTTAATGGCTCCTACGGAAATATTAGCACAACAACACTATGCAAGTTTAAATGAACTATTACTTGAAATGCCAATTGAAGTGGCATTGTTAACAGGTAGTACTAAAATTAAAGAACGACGAAGAATATTACAAGGGTTATTAGATGACACTATTCATTTTGTAGTAGGCACCCATGCCATAATAGAAGACACAGTACAATTTAAAAATTTAGGCTTGGCTGTTATTGACGAGCAGCATCGATTTGGGGTTGCTCAAAGAGCAAAATTATGGAAGAAGTCTTCTATACCGCCACATGTATTGGTAATGACAGCTACCCCCATTCCAAGAACTTTGGCCATGACAGCCTATGGGGATTTGGATTACAGTGTGATGGACGAATTGCCACCTGGACGACAGCCAATTAAAACAGTGCATCGGTTTGAAACAGCGAGGGCCAGTGTGATGGATTTTGTAAAAACAGAAATTGAAAAAGGAAGACAGGCTTATTATGTATATCCATTAATAGAGGAAAGTGAAAAAATGAGTTTCGAGAATTTAATGGAAGGGTATGAGCAAGTGAAGAGTTTCTTTCCTGAACCCAAATATAAAATCAGCATGGTGCATGGCAGAATGCCCAATGACTTGAAAGAAATGAATATGCAAAGATTCAAGTCGGGGGAAACACAAATATTAGTGGGAACAACAGTGATAGAAGTTGGAGTAAATGTGCCTAATGCCAGTGTTATGGTTATTGAAAGTTCAGAAAAATTTGGTTTATCGCAGCTGCATCAATTAAGAGGACGTGTGGGAAGAGGAATGGAACAGAGTTATTGTGTTTTATTAAGTAGTGTAAAAGCAAGTAGAGAAGCAAAGGATCGATTGAAAATAATGTGTAGTACCAATGACGGATTTGTTATTGCAGAAAAAGATTTAGAAATAAGAGGCCCGGGAGATATAGACGGGACAAGGCAGAGCGGAGCTTTGAACTTTAAATTAGCCAGTATAATTAATGACAGAGAAGCGTTGGAGGAAGCAAAAAAACAAGCAACTTTGATTTGTGAAAAAGACCCTACATTGAATCTTCCAGAACATGCTGTAATTAAAGCGTATCTGCAGTCGCAGAAAAGTAAAATTGGATGGGGCAAGATTGCCTAAAACTAGCATTTTTAAGTATCTTGCTAATCTAAACCGCATTCAAATAAATATTATGAAGTACCAACCACTTGACGCTAGTATTTTTACGCAGAATAGAAAACGCTTTGCTTCAAAAATGCAGAAAAACAGTATTGCTATTATTGTAAGTAATGACGAGTTTCCAAATAACGGGGATGCCTTACATACCTATAAGCAGAATTCAGATTTATTATGGCTGTCCGGTATTGAACAAGAGGGTTCATTGGTTATTTTATTTCCAGACAATCCAGATCCTAAGTATAGAGAGGTATTGGTATTGGTTCGTCCACAGGAGTTAAAGGAAATTTGGGATGGTAAGCGATTAAGATCCAATGAAGCAACTGCTATTTCCGGTATTAAGACCATTGTATGGGTTGATGTTTTAGATGGTGTTTTGCAACAATGGATACATTTAGCGGATAGTATTTATTTAGATTCTAATGAGAATGACAGAAAGAATAATTTAGTAAGAACTAATGAGTATCGATTCATAGACGAGATGCAATCAAGATATCCATTGCATCAGTATTGTCGTGCTGCTAAACTATTAAAGGAACTAAGAGGTGTAAAAACCAAAGAAGAAATAGTAGTCGTTCAAAAAGCAGTTGATATTACAGAAACAGCATTTAGAAGGTTATTGAAATTTATACAACCAGGTGTTTTTGAGTATGAAATTGAAGCAGAAATTTATCATTCTTTTTTGAGTCAACGTGCTACTGGACCTGCATATCATAGCATATTAGCAAGTGGAGATAATGCAAGAACATTGCATTATACAAGTAATAATAATATTTGCAAGGACGGAGAATTAATATTGATGGATTTTGGAGCGGAATATGGTGGATATAATGCCGACATGACAAGAACAGTGCCAGTAAATGGAAAGTTCACAAAGCGTCAAAAGGAAGTGTATAATGCATGTTTACATTTACATGATTATGCAAAGTCAATTTTAAAACCGGGTATTTCTATTGTAAAATATACGGACAAGGTAGGGGAAGAAGC
>CALPWK020000110.1 GCA_943327245.2 Comamonas sp. lk
ACCTTTACATTCATTTAAGAATTTCTCAGCAGCTCCTGCAGTGGTCAATTTTTGTGGACCGTCTGCTTTGAACTTCACTTTCTTTTTATTAATATCTAATGCAGTAAATAAAGCGGATACTTTAAATACACTTTCGGGAAGGAAATGGTTAATTTCTCTTTCTCTTTCTGCAATTAATCTTACAGCAACACTTTGAACACGACCAGCACTTAAGCTTCTTTGCATACCAATTTTGCGCCATAATACCGGGCTCAATTCAAAACCAACAATTCTGTCTAATATTCTTCTTGCCTGTTGAGCGTCCACCAAATCCATATTAATCAAACGTGGATTCGCTACTGCTTTTTTAATAGCAGGTGCAGTAATCTCGTGGAAAACGATACGCTTTGTTTTTTTAGGGTCTAATCCTAATACTTCTGCCAAATGCCAACTGATACTTTCTCCTTCACGGTCCTCATCCGACGCAAGCCATACTTCCTTCGCCTTCTTGGTCATTGATTTAAGTTCTTTAACCACTTTTTCTTTCTCACTTGGGACAATATATCTTGGAGCAAAATGATTCTTCATGTCTATCCCCATATCATTTTTTTCTAGATCACGGATATGACCATAACAGCTTCTTACTTCAAATTCTTCCCCCAAAATCTTCTCAATAGTCTTTGCTTTCGCAGGTGACTCAACGATTAATAAGTTCTTTGACATAGCTGCAATATTAGAGTATTCACCCACGAAAAAAAAATTTAGCTATTTCTAGGAAGCCAAAAAAGACACTATTTGGTCAATAACTTCCTGTGTTTTGTATATTTTATTATGACCTAATCCATTGGTAATCAAGAATTTAATATTCTCTGGTGCTGAATTCTTAAAATTAACCAAATCTTTGTAAGGACAAACACGGTCTCCCTCATCATGGACCCAAAGTAGAGGCCCTTTGTATTTTTCTACAGCTCGGTCAGCTTCAAAATAAGTTATAGGATGGGCTGTTCTGCTATTTAATTCGTTTATAAATGCGTCCCTAATTGCTTCACTAAAGTGCATCATATCAAAATAGCTGGCAAAAGTGGTAGTTGTCTTTGTTGCAGGTGCAATAAGTACAAATTTATGTGCTGTAGGATTTTCCATGGTTTCAGCAATAAGCGCAAGGGTAATTCCCCCTAAAGAATGTCCAATAAAGTGGTCAATAGGGCCGCAAGACTTAATAATTTGTTCAATTGCATTCTTATATATAAGTATATTAATGTACTTGCCTTGGCTAGTGCCATGTCCAGGAGCATCAAAACCGATTACTCGGAAACCTGCTTTTAATAAAGGAGCTATATATTGTTCAAATTTATAGAAGCAGCTTGCATAGCCATGAACAATTAAAACAGTTTTCCCATTTGGTTTTGTTGGGATCCACTCAAAACCATGAATAGTAATATCATCATCGACCTTTACATTAAGGGACTTTGCCTGATTAAAAATGGCAGGTACTTTTCGTTTTTTATATTTTGGGTAGGGGGTACAAAACAAGTCAAAAGCGGATTTCCCAGCTACAGATGGCGCAACCATGCCCAATGCTTTAAATTTCGTCCTTAAAAACTTTAAATACATTCTTTCTGAGAACCCTTGCTTCGCCATATTTTCAATTATTGGTTCAAAGATATGCTGGTCATGGTGATGTGATTCATTTTTTTTGTATTTCGCAAACTAAAAAAGACAAATCTGGCAGGGTATTGAATGATAAAAGTTATTTTTGCGAAAATCGAGATTGAACTATGTATTCATTGAAAATCAACTTTGAGCAAAAAGGACTAGCGTCCATAACGCTTGAAAATATTGCAGCCGACCAAAGTATATTAGAAGTTATCTTAGATAATGGAATAGAATTACATCATAATTGTGGTGGAGTATGTGCTTGCAGCACTTGTCATTTATATGTAAACAAGGGAAGTGAGCATTTGGCAGAATTGTCTGACAAAGAAGAGGACTTTATTGATAGAGCTTTAATTCCAAGAATTGAATCCAGATTAGGATGTCAGTGTGAATTACAACCTGGTGAGGGTGTGATTGAAGTAACCTTACCTGACCAAACTCAATTTTTAGGAGAATAAAATTAATTACAACTATGACTCAGTTTGAACCACCCATTCATTGGAATGACCATGAAGATATTGCTCAAAAATTATATGAAAAGTTCGGAGATGATTTCACCGAATCTAAAATATACAGAGTACGTTTTACCGATTTATTAGAATGGATATTGACTTTACCTCATTTTGAAGGTAAGAAAGAAGCGTCTAGTGAGGGTCATTTAGAGATGATTCAAAGTGCTTGGGTATATGAGTGGCGTGATAACCAAAAATAAGTTTACTTTTAGCTTATTAAAATTCATAAGTTTTGCTTACAGCCTTCAAAAAAATTAAATGTTTCGTTTTTGATGTAGATGGTGTTTTAACGAACGGCATGTTAATTGTTATGCCTAATGGAGTTATGGCAAGATCCATGAACATTAAAGACGGTTATGCAATACAACTAGCAATCAAGAAGGGCTATAAAATTTGGGTAATTTCTGGCGGAAATTCTGAAGAGGTAAGAGACAGGCTTTACCGATTGGGTGTTCATGATGTATTTATGAAAGTTTCAGATAAAAGAGAGTTGCTTGAGCAATTATCTATTACAGAACAAATTCCATTAGACGAGATTTTATATATGGGCGACGATATGCCAGACTATGAAGCCATGCAAATAGTAGGTTTGCCTTCCTGTCCAAGTGACGCAGCAATTGATATTAAATCCATTTGCACCTATAAAGCGGTGGCAAAAGGTGGAGATGGTTGTGCTAGAGAAGTTATTGAAAAGACATTAAAGCTAAATGATCATTGGGATTTGGAAGATCATATTCGAGCTAAATAGTAAATAAAACATTTTGAAAGTATTCATACATTTTTTAAAATTAGTACGCTGGCCTAATTTGCTTTTTATTTTATTAGCAGAATGTTTATTTCATTTTTGTATTTATAAACCGTTATACCCAAATGCAGTTAATGCGGTGGATCGTCAATTCCTTTTCATAGTTATTACTTATGTTTTAATTGCTGCAGCAGGGTATATTATTAATGATTATTTTGATGTAAATATTGATCAAGTTAATAAGCCCGAAAAAGTAGTGGTTGGAGAATATATTAGTAGAAGATGGGTTATATTTTGGCATTTAATTTTTAGTTTGTTAGGCATTTACATTTCTACTATCGCTTTCCCATTCCAATTATATTGGCATATTCATGTAGCCAATTTAGCAACTATTTTATTTCTGTGGTTTTATTCAACTAATTTTAAAAAAGACTTTTTGGTTGGAAATGTTGTAATATCAATACTTACAGCCTGGTCAATTGCAGTTGTATATTTCTCAAAGTTCACTGTAGCGGAATTAGTTCATCCTGAGGTTGGATCAACAGCTAATGTTAGATTTTTTAAACTCATGTTATTATATAGTGCTTTTGCGTTTATACTAACTTTAGTTAGAGAAGCACTAAAGGACATGGAAGATATGGAAGGGGACGAAAAATTTGGATGTAAAACTTTACCAATTGTGTGGGGATTAATGCCAACCAAAGTTTATATAGCGGTTTGGTTAATGGTAGTAATTGTGATGCTGGCTGTTATTCAGATATTCGTATTGCCGCTAGGGTGGTGGATTAGTATTATTTATTGTTTAGTCTTAATAGTTGCTCCATTAATTTATGTTTTAGTAAAACTACCTAAAGCTTTTTCTAGCGCAGACTTTACTAGATTGAGTTTTTGGATAAAACTTGCCATGTTTTCTGGCATTCTTTCTATGGGCTTTTTTTATTTTCTTTTATAATTTTTTATGGCAGATATAATTTTAGCTTCGCAGTCGCCAAGACGAAAAACATTATTAGAATGGGCCAATATCCCATTTGAAATTGTGGTTTCAGACTCCGACGAGACATTTCCAGAAACAATGACTAAGCAGGATGTGCCTGTTTATATTGCAAGTAATAAAGCGAAGGCGGTATTGGAGAAACTTGAGCAGCAATCACTTCAACAACAAGGTGCTAAAAAAGATTATTGTATTATAGCTGCGGATACTATTGTTTTACTGGATCAATTAATTTTAGGAAAGCCAATTGATCGCCAAGACGCCGTTAATTCTTTAAGTTTATTATCGGGTCAATCACACCAAGTAATTACAGGAGTGGTAGTAATATATCAAGGTAAAGAATACGCGTTTAGTGAAACTACTCAAGTAGATTTTCATAGTTTGACCTTCGCTCAAATTGAATACTATGTGGATCAGTATAAGCCTTTTGATAAAGCGGGGGCCTATGCCATTCAGGAATGGATAGGCGTAGTTGGAATTAAAGGTATTCAAGGCGATTTTTACAATGTAATGGGCCTGCCAGTAAGTTTATTGGTTCAAAAATTAAAGGAGCTAGGCATTGCCTAAATGCTTTTTAAAATCATTTTTGTAGATAGTCGCTTATAATCTATTTTTGCAATTATCTATTTTAAGTCAGCATGGTAAAGAATCTGTTAATTATTGTTGGAATACTACTGTCAGTTCAAGTTTTTGCGCAAACTGGTATAGGGACTTCTGCTCCTAATGCTTCCGCAAAATTAGAAGTGGCAGCAACTGATAAAGGATTTCTACCCCCAAGAGTTGCCTTAACAGCATCCAATGTTTTTACTCCTATCATAGGCACTTCGTCCACAGCAACTGGTTTATTAATTTATAATACTGCAACTGCAGGAACCATCCCTAATAATGTAGTACCAGGATATTATTTTTGGAACGGAACTGCATGGGTGCAAATAGCAGGTGGATTAGTGATAGACAATAGTAAGTCAGCAGGCTTCACTTTATCCGCGGCGGATAATAACAAACTATTTTTAATCAGTTCAGCTTCAACGGCAACAATTTTAGTACCAACTTTACCCATTGGTTTTAGTTGTCAATTTATACAAACAGGAACAGGAATAATTACATTAGCCGTTTCTGGAACAACTTTAAATTCAGCGAATGGTTTAAGTTCTAGAGTAACTAATAGTGTGATTGGTTTGGTTATGAACAGCACTACAACAGGCTTTGTATTTGGAGATACGATCTATTAGTTTATGAAAAATATTTTTTTATACTTATTTTTTTCAATCATTACAAGTGGTTCAATTGCGCAATTTTCAATCAAGAATATTGCTATTCGAAAACCTTTAGTACCCAATACCTACACATTTAATTATACAGGGGCAATACAACAATTTATTGTTCCTAATAGAGTGACATCCATTCAAGTGAATGCTGTTGGTGCAAGAGGTGGAATCGGAGGCGGTGGACAAACTGGAGGAGTAGGTGCAAATATTACAACTACAATAAATGTAACACCAGGTCAGGTACTATATGTGGTTGTAGGTGGATATGCTGGCCAAGCCTCAACAGCAAAGTATGGTTTTGGTGGTAATGGCGGATCCGATGTTAGTGCTACAAGATATGGTGGAGCAGGTGGTGGCTTGTCTGGGGTGTTTACTAATGTTACTCCAAATATTGCAAGTGCAATCTTAATTGCTGGCGGTGGTGGTGGTGGTTCAGGAAATCCAACCGGCTCTGATTATACAGGAGGAAATGCAGGTAATAATTCAACTGGAGCATCTAGCAATGGAAATGAGCCTGCAGTTTCTCAAACTGCATATGTTACTAATGGGAGATATCAATTTGGATATGGAGCAACCAATACTACTGCAGGATTAGGTGGTGAACCTTTTGATGTTGCAACTGGAACAAGAGGAGGCAATGGTAGCGATATTAATGGAGGAATTGGTGGTACTGATGCTGGTGTTAGTTCTTGGACTGGAGGAGGTGGTGGAGGTGCAGGTTTTTATGGCGGCGGTGGAGGTGCTGGTGGGGGTGCAGCAAATGGAGGTGGCGCAGGGGGTGCAACAAAAACAAGTTCTGGTCATAATTCATTTGGATCTGCAAATAACAATGGTGACGGAAGTGTTTCCATTACTTGTTTGTCTAATTCTGGTTTAGTATTGCATTTAGATGCAGGTAATACATCAAGTTATAGTGGCTCTGGATCGACTGTATGGAATGATCTTTCAGGTAACGGATCTAATGTTACTTTAACATCAACTACTTATAATGCATCTAATGGGGGTTCTATAGTTTTTAATGGCAGTTCAAGTTATGCGGATTTTACAGCCAACATTGGTAGTACAAATGTAGTTACAGTGGAAATGTGGGTGAAAACAAATTCATTAAAAGCACCAAATGGCGCTATGTATTTTGGGTTTGGTCTTTATGATGCTTGGACAAATGGTGGGAATATTGGATATAATACCGGAGCGGGTGACCAATATGGTATGCTTAGTTCGAGAGTGGATTATTTAGGAATTGAAGGAAACTGGAGACATCTTGTTTTTGTAATGAATGCGGGTTCTAAGACGAACAATAAAATATATGTGAACGGATATAGTGAAGCGCTCCAACAAATCGCTAATGCATTTAGTTCCGTTAATGCTGGTTTCAATTCAGGAGCGGGAAGAATTTCGAGTTGGAAAAATGACATAGGTTGGTTGATGAATTTAAATGTGGCTAGTTTCAAAATTTACAATAGGGAGTTGACTACACAAGAAATTACGAATAATTTCAACACTAGTAAAACAAGATTTTATGCTGAGAAAGATGGACTTAGTCCAAATACTGCATCTACAAGTGCCTATCAAATTAAACAAGATTATCCAAGTTCAACAGATGGTTTTTATTGGATAAAAAACACCAATATTAATGGAGGGCTTCCTTTTAAAATTTACGCAGATATGA
>CALPWK020000111.1 GCA_943327245.2 Comamonas sp. lk
TAATTTTTTCTTTTTTAGCAATTCTTTCAGACTGTACCACTACATCACGTATATGATATATAGTATGGTAGGTATAGTCCTTAGGTAAATTGTTAATCAAAAAAGATTCTATCATGCCGAATGCCACTTCATAATTAAATGGAGGTCGATCATAAAGCACTTCTTTAATTTCTATTGGTTTAACTTTTCCCTTAACCTTAACAGGATTTAATTTTTTGCTTTTTAGAAATTTATTATGTTTCACATGTTTCCAAACGGTATCTGATACAATAATTTCGTTAGCCTTTGCAACGGAACATAAACGTGATGCAAGATTTACAGAATCTCCAATTACAGTGAAATTCATTTGTTGTCTTGATCCAATATTTCCACTAATCACTTTACCTCTATTTATACCAATTCCAATTGTGATGGGTAGTTTGGAATGTATTATTCTTTGTTGATTAAATTCAATTAAACGCTCTTGCATCTCAATTGCAGTAAGTACTGCATTTTCAGTATCCTGGTCGGTGGAATTAGGAGCTCCATAAATAACCATTAGGGCATCACCAATAATTTTATCTAGTGTCCCATTGTATTTAAAAATTATTTCAATCATTAAATTGAAATAATCATTTAAAGTTTCTACTACCTCGTTCGGCGCCATCGTTTCTGACATAGAAGTAAAACCTCTGATATCTGAAAACAATATGGTGGCTTCTTGTTCCTGACCACCCAGGTTTAACATGTCGTCATTTTCTAAAAGCTGATCCACAATTTGCTTGGACACATACTTTTTAAAAGTAGATTTTAATTTATCCAAATTCGATAAGTCTTCCATAGCTACAACCGACCCAATCGGTTCATTGATATCGTTCAATAATGGTGAAACTGAAATATTCACAGCTGTAACTTTTCCATTACAATCTAATTGGACTTCAGTTTCCGACACTGTATCTAATTCTATTTCACATTTTGAAATAAGCTCATTAATAATTTCATTGGACTCGAAAACATATTCATAATGATTTCCAATAACCATTTCTCTATCTAAATTAATAATTGCGGCGGCGGCTCTATTAACATGGTTAATTTCCCCCATTAAATTTGTGGTGAAAACGCCCGTAACAATAGACTGCATTACGTTATCATTAAAGGTTTTAGCCTCTTTGATGCTTTCAATGAGTTTAATGTTATTGTATGCTACACCCGCTTGAGTTGCAATAGCAGAAAGCATATTGGTATCTGATACTTCAAATGCCGAAATCCCTGCCCTAGATTCTTTGTCAAATAATATAATCACCCCCACTAGATCTTTTTTGTCTAGTAAGGGTGCTATTAAGCCATGGGTACAATTAGTTCTTGTTAAAAAAGGATCATTTGAAATTTCAACATTAATCGCTTTACGATTCTGATTCACTTCGTTAAAAAATCCTCTTTTCTTATTAAATATAATTCCCTTCAATGCCTCAACGTCAATATTAAATTCTGCTTCAATTTGAAATAAGTCAGAATTATTATTCTGCATTAATATCATACCAGAAGAAGCATTTAAAACTGCACAGGATTTAATTAATATCTCTTCTAACAATATGGATACATTTTCAAAAGAGCTTAGCTCATTGGTAATGTCCAACAAAGTTTCTAATTCAAGATACTTTAACTGTAACTCATTTATGTTAAACTGTTTACTCATTATAATCCACTAACCGCTTCTTCTTCTGTAGCAAATACAGTTGAATATTTTGTTAGCCCCATAATATTAAAGGTTTTAGACACAATTGGCGCTAAATTAAAGTAGCCTATTTTGCCGTCTACTTCTTGTAACTTTTCGATGATTTCAATTAAGATAGAAACACCAATACTGTTTACCACTTTTGTTGCTGCCATATTGATTAAAAATTTATTTTGACCAGATTTCATTTTGTCATAACAAATTGCAGAGATAGCTTCGCCACCTTCGTTGTTCAAATAACCGTCGGTTTCAATGATTACAATTTGATTAGATTCTTTTGTGCTTTTTATAAAGTCGCTCATGTTATTTATTTAATTAGTTATTTGTTTATATTTTTTTTCATTGTCACTGTGGTGCCTTCACTGTTTGATTCGAACTCAACAGAATCCATTAATTCTTGAATTAGTTGTAAACCCCAGCCACGCTTGCGCTCGTCTTTTCCAATTTTATTTTCGATCTTAGGTATCTCTACTTTTGTTTTGTCAAATCCAATACCTTGATCAATTACTTTTACCACTAAAGAATCTTCTTCAATTAAAAAATGAATGAATACATTGTTTTCTGCTTTAGAATGTTCAAAGGCATTAATACAAGCTTCAATTAGCGCCATGCTAATTTCTCCTGCTTGATCTTCTGTAAGATGCATATGCCTTGCTATAACGTCGGCAGTTTGTGTTGCAATTAATTCCATATTTGGAATGATAGGCAACTTGAGTTCCACGCTTGGTTGTTTCATGTTGTTTGGTTTATTCTTATAGATTTTTCGTTACTTAATTTCAATAATTGTGTTTAATATATTTTATTACTTATGTTTAATCATTACTATCGTGATGTCATCGGGGTTATGATTGCCCGCTAACCAAGCATCAGCCTGTTTCATTAATTCGTCAATTAATGATTTCGCATTCATTTGGCTATTTTCATTAATTATATGTTGAATACGAGGGTAGTCAAACAAGTCACCGTTTAAACTAGGGGCTTCGGCAAGTCCATCAGAAATAATTGCTAAAATATCTCCTTCCTTAAATGTCGTAGTGATTTGATCAAAGTTTACTTCTTTAAAGCTTCCTAGTGGAATACCAGAAATCATAATTTCTTCCGTTTTATGCTCAGCTGCTCTATAAATAAAATAGGGAGGCATACCTGCAGAGCTTAAAACCAGCTCTGTACCTTTTAAATAGGCAATATTTAAACTCATTCTTAATATTCCTAGGTCCACTTTTTTAACCACTGAATTAAGTGCAGACAACATTTTATGAGGCTCCATTTGAGGAAGTCCAATTAAACCTGCTTTCGTAATAGAAACCAACATTCCAGAAGGCGTTCCATGACCAGTAGCATCTCCACATATTGCATATAAAGAACCATCAGCTTGTTGAAAGAAATCGTAATAGTCCCCGCCCACTTCTGTAGACGTTCTTAAATAAGTAGCAATGTCTAAGTGGTCAATTTGTGGGTTATGTTTTGGAAGCAATCTTTCCTGTAAAGCTTTTGCTTCCGCTAGTTCTCCATTTTTTCTTTCGTCTTCTAATTTTTTTATTTGTTGTTTTTCTCTATATTTTGAGAATGCATAAATAAATCCAATGGTAAAAATTAAATACAATAAGGAAGCCCACCAAGTTCTCCATATTGGTGGATTTATTTTGACCATCATCTTTGCACCAGTTTCATTCCAAATTCCATCACTGTTGGCAGCTTTAACCCTAAATGTGTAATTGCCTTCTTTTAAATTAGTGTAAGAAGCGAATCGACGAGATCCAACATAAACCCAATCTTCATCATATCCCTCCATTTTATAAGCGTATTGATTTTTCTCAGCATCCCTAAAATTGAATGCAAGAAAATCAAAGGATAAATTATTATTTTTATACTCTACTTCAAAGACTTGATTAGCATTATCAGATTCTATAAACTGGGTACGGTCTTTTGTAGCAAATTTTTGAATAATTACAAATGGTGCTTTTGTATCTACCTTAATCGCGTCTGATTGAAAATAATTTAGACCAGAAACGCCATTAAAAAATATTTCACCCGTTGTGCTCATAAAGGAGCTATTTGAGTTGAACTCATAATCTTGTACTCCTGCTGCTGGTCCAAATGACTTAAATTTATTGGTATAGGGATTGAATCTTATGATTCCATAATTTGAAGAAATCCATAATATATTATCCTTCCCTGATTTTATATCATATAAATAAAGGTTAGGAATACCATCCTTTAAAGTCAAATATGTTTTTGATTTTTTTTCTAAATCTATTTTTACTAAGCCATTGCCATAGCTTGCTATGAAAACATATTTATTATCTACTACATGTAAAGAGGGATAAGCAGCCAATAAATCTTCTTCATTATTAAACTTAATTCCCTTTGTTAATAATTCAACGCTATTAGTGGTTTCGTTTAGCAGAAATAAACCGTCTGCATTTAAAACATATAATTCATCTTTAGACTTTCGCTCTACAGAATTCATCCCTTTTTCTAAGCCCTTTGGTAAATTATAATATTTAAATACCATTTTTCCATTAGAATCAGCTAACAAAATAGGCTGGATGCCAATTAAGATGGTTTCTTTTTTATAATTTATAAATTCTGAGCCATTAACACTGCTAGAGGCATTGGGTAAGATATTATTTATGAATCCGAATTTCTTAAAGGCATCTTCATTATTAGGTTTGAAGTACATTTCAAGGCCACTTGCAAAACCACCAGAGAAAGCATATAAATTGTTCTTATGATCTACTACAAATTTCCAAGACCTTAGCTTAGTTCCATTTACATTTTTTAAATAGCTCTTTTTAGTTTTATGTACCCTATCTATAGCCAATACACCACCTCCTGTTTCATATTCTCCTAGCCAAATAATACCATTATTATCCACCGTAATGCCCCATGTAGACTTAATACCCATATTAAAATCACTTGGGAATGTTTTACTCATTAAACCAATGACTCTTTTACTAGGATCATATTTTAATAAACCTGATATAGCTGAACCAATCCAGATATTATTATCCTTGTCTTCAAAAATGTCTGCATAGTTGGACTCTAAAATACCATTGTCCTTAGCATTATTTTTATTTAAGTGTACTATTTTATTATTAGACAGATTTAATATATCAATACCTGAACCAATTATAGTAAACCATAAATAATTATGTTTCTTACTATAATGAATCCCATTTACGTTATTATTAGCAATTGAATTAACATTAGCATTTTCGTGTTTAAATATTCTTACCGCTTTTGTTATAATATTATACTCAAATGCACCAAAACGAGTTGCTACATAAAGTGTTTTACCTAAAATTTTACAATCATTTGGGGCTACTAAAAAAATGGAATCTGTTGAATTGAATATTGTAGAAAACGTTTTTTTATTAGTATTAAAGAATTTTAAACCATCATTTGTAGCTACCACTAACTCCTCTTTTGAAATGGGTTTAACAAATGTGACCGCTTCTTGTATTCCGTGCTTGATTGGATTTTCGGGGTGTACTAAAAACTGTTTGAATTTTTTAGTTTTTATATCGTATGCTAATAATCCAGTTCCAAGCGTCCCTAACCAAACTTGATTCGTTAACGAATCCACATATATACTTTTTGGAGCACCGTAATAGTAGGGTAACTTTTTATTTACGCTAAATAGTGAATCGCGAATGGGTATCCTAAAATTGGTCCATTTATCAGTAACCTTATCTAAGGTTGAAAAAGCACCATAATTATCAACTGTCCAAATATTGCCATCTTTGTCTTCTGTAATTTCCAATACCCACCCAGGCGAACGACTGTTATTATTTTTTAAATCATGTGTGTATTGCTTAAATGTATATCCATCAAACCTATCTAAACCTGCTTCATTGCCTACCCATATATAGCCAACTTTATCCTGATATATTGTCAACGGGGAGCTTTGAGACATGCCATCTTTAATTAAATAGGCGTCAAACATAAAGTCTGAAATGGATTGGGAATAAGCCGCCTGACTTAAAAAAATCATCATAAAACCTATAAGACAGCTGCTTATATATTTCATATATATTTAATTTGTAATATTAATGTTTGTTAAATGGGGGGATAATAGAAGGTATTCGATTGATAAAAAGCTAATCAATTGATTAATAACTACTTTATCTAATGTTAAAATACACTTTTGATCATAGAAGCATAGTAGAAAAGCGGTTCAAATTTGTTCCAAATTGGGGAAATGGAACATTTTGGCCAAGTAATCATTTATTTAGTATTTGGCCTCCATTTTTGGGATTTTTCTTATCTTGAACTACATTCATTTAACAATCATTGGATTATGGCTATTTTGTTCCCTTTGTTTGGGATTTTTACTTCTTTTATTCTTCTTTACTATTTAAGCTCCTTAAATAGGTCCAATATTTTCTTAGCCTTATTCTTTTTGTGTTGCAACTTGGTGGTGATGGTATATTTTGGATTACATTTTTCAAAAGACCTTTTTTGGGAGGGGGTATGCTTTGTAAATTGGCTTCCCTTGTCTTATTTATTGGGACCACTTTTGTTTTATTATGTTAAAACAACATTGTCGGATAATAATAAATTGAGGAAATGGGACTGGTTACATTTATTACCCGCCTTCCTTACCATTATCAATTGCCTCCCTTTTACCACGCTCCCCTTTAATGAAAAAGCTAGAATTGCTCATGAAATTGTAAATATTACCAAAAATTATACTTTAAACTTCAATTTTGCATCCTTCGAGTTTATCCTATTCTCTAGGTCAATCCACTTGTTGATATACTCCCTTTTGTCGATTGGTTATTTTTTTGGCTTTAGTAGGAAGACGCTTAAAAGCTTTGGAAAGCTTCCTTCTAATCATAGCATGATTAGAAGATGGATTTACCTTTTAAGTTTTATTCAGATAGTTATTGCGGTAAATAGTATTGGGCATATGACAACCCTGTATGGATATCATTTCATAATATTAGGTATTCCGTCTACTCAAATATTTTCGATGAAATACTATTTTGAGATTTGTGGCGGGGGATTTTTTATGCAAAATATTTTTCTTTTCTTATTTCCTAAAATTCTTTACGGAAA
>CALPWK020000112.1 GCA_943327245.2 Comamonas sp. lk
AATGCTCTATCACTCATTAGAGCATTATTTTTGTATGACTTATCATTCATAATAATCAAATTTAGCTATATTGTATGATATTTCATACATTTTATAGACATTTTTAACTATTTATTTAAAATAGCGTAGTAATAATGTAAGTGATATTCAATTTAAACAATATGGTGAGGCGATTACGATTCATTTTTCACAACCCATTTCCCTGTTTTAATATCGTACATAATAGAATTCAAGGTATGGTCTTTGTCAATCCAATTTAGAAAAGCACTCACATACCTACCCGCTCTTGTGAGGGTGCTTGTACGCGCGTTTTTACCCAATACGCTACTAATGGTTTCCTTGGTGTTACCAAAATAATGTGTGTCATCATTTTTAATGAGTAAGGAATCGTTTAACACATGTTGCATTAAAATATTTCCAGTAACGTCCAAGGAGAGGGCCACTTGCAATAAAAATACACTGAGTGAATTAACGCTCTTAAAAATTAATTGTCTAAACAAAGCATACAAAAAACCAATAGGTGCGGTGGTGGTAAATAATATAAAAGCAATGGAAAAAAGTAAAAAATGCTTGAATAAAGTGGTGAATTTATTTTCTCTCATAAAATTTGTTTAGTCTATTTTCTAAGTAGTCAATATTATAAAATATAAGCGGTGTTTGAGTTTCCTAAAACCGCCTAGAATCCTTTCTATAAAAGCATTACAGAACGTTCAATAAATGTATAAATAATATTTTGAACCATACAATTTAGTTCTACATTCATTTAAACAAAACTATATTTTATGAATACAAAAGCACTATTAGTAGGTATAAATAAATACCCCGATCCAAGAAATTCTTTGAGAGGTTGCATAAATGATATTTTGGATATGGAATACTTTATATCAGAAAAAAACAAAGTGTACGACAAAACAAAAATCAAAAAATTAACGGACAGGCAGGCTACCAAAAAAGAAATTGTGAACCAAATTAAATGGTTAACAGAAGGCGCACAGGCAGGCGATCAATTATTGTTTCATTATAGTGGGCATGGCGCGCAAGCGGCTACCCTACACCCACATGCTGAGTCGGATGGACTAGACGAAATTATTTGCCCTTATAATTTTAACGGAAGCAATGAGACTATGTTTAGGGATAAGGAATTTGCGCATTTATTTGCAGGCATCCCCAAAGGCGTACATTTTGTATGGATTTCGGATAGCTGTCATGCCGAGGACCTTTCTCGAGACCCTAAAATGGAAAACGAAGCAGTGATGTTTCGCAATTTTATAGGAGCACGAGTTGAGAAAAGCCATTTGTACAATAACCCAATTCCGAATCCTTTAATGATAGCCGCAGGGCCCTTCCGTGGCGCTTTATTAAGTGCCTGTGCCTCGCATCAATTAAGCGCGGACGCAATTATTAATAACCGATTCAACGGAGCCTTTACCCATTACTTAATACAGAACCTAATAGAATATGGTGCCACCAAGCCCATGGAATTAATAGTACAATTGGTGAATAAGGACTTGGATCATTATGGATATGATCAAGATGCACAAAGCGAGGGCTTATTAGCCAAGAAAACATTTTTTGTATAACCCATTAAACTTTTAAAATATGAAATTTATCAATTGCATTGTAAACAGAGCTGTGATGGTTGGACTAGCTTGTCTCTTATTTGTTACAGCTGCTAATGCGCAGCGGGAGCAAGCACCAACAAATGCAAAGGGCTTATTACAAAGACTTATTGAAATAAAATACTCGAGTGAATTGTATTTAAGTAACCGCATAAAAAAGGAGGAGCAAAAAGACAGCGCTATGGCTATTTACAATACCCTAAGGTGGAAGGTGGACGGATTTGTGTATCAAATAAGCAGTGAGATGATTGCCGCCAATAGTCCGCGACAAATAAGAAAACTAAATGAATGGTGCGTGGGCGGAAAAAGCCAGACGGATCAGCAAGAAAATTTACAAGACATAGAAATGTTTTATGAAACTTATATTCAACCCACCGTAATGCAGGAATCCAGAAACATCAACCTAAGCACCAATGTGTTTTACCTAATAAAGGATTCCTATAGTGTGGTAAAAGGACTGAGTGATTTAAAAACACAGAAGACCATGGCCTTGGTGGAACTATTAGATCATACTAGATTAATGAGTCCGGGGGAATTGGTGAAGGGGGTGAAATAAGTGAGAAGTAGATTAAATTGTTATGCCTTTATATTTAAATGCGTTCAATAATTTTACTTTGAACTATTTCTAAGGCAATTCTTGCATCATAATCTATTTCAGATTTGATCAAGGCTTTCATATCAGTTAAAGCTCTGGATATTATCAAGTCTTGTTCAACTTGATAATCGTCTTGCCAGGGTGCAATTTGACGCCATTCGTTAATGTAAGCCTGCGGTATCATTCGTCAATTTCTAGTTTTTCATTTACAATAATTTTCCAAAAATTTCCAGTGACTTTTGATTCAATATTTTTTATAGCCGATTCTAATTTTGCAGGAAAATATTTTTTTCCATTTAAAATTTGTTTTAAAGCCAGTGCATGTGATTCTTTACCAAAGTAATCAAAAATAAATCCTAATCGCTGAACAGCAACTAAATTATTATACTGCTCAGCTACCATTAATAAATTACTAATTTCAATTTTATCAGATAACTCATTTAAAACAGTAGCAACATTATTGATACCTCCCGCATGTTTACTAAAACTACATAAGTCCAATGCAGTTAAAGCTGGAGATGAAATATTAAAATAACCAGCACTTGTTTCTTTTTTTAGAATATATGCTTCGTCCCAATTTTTTTTGTAAACAAAATGGATGGATGCATACTTTTTTTTAATGTCTGGTAAAAAAGGAGATTGAATAAATACATTATAAGATTGCGGCTGTTGATGTGCTGCCCCATACCAAGCTGCTGCGTTCAATAATCCCACATAGTATTGTCGATTCAAATATTTCATCATTCCGTCAATATAATGTGTAACGGGGCGCGCCCCAATGACCCTATACTCGGGAGTCACTATTACATAAAAGCCATTTCTAATTAAAGCTATTTTACCTTTTTTTTGCAGGGTTCGAGCCTGTTGTCTAAAAGATGAAACTGATATACCCCAAAGCTCCTTTACCTGGTGAATGGTAAAAAAGCACTTACCATGGGCAAGTTCATTGTCCAAGTGTTCTTCTAATTTTAGATGTAGCTTTTGAGATTTCATTAAGTAAAAATACAAGATAATATGTATAAAATGGCTTTTATCTTGAATTTTAACTTAAGTTATCATATCCGATTTAGGTACAAGATTGCTGAATTTGTGTGGACTATCAAGTTATTTACTCATAACTAAATGATATTCAATATTTTAAAAAATCATTTAACTAAGAATTGTACTCAATTCTGATAACAAGCATTTTACTCAAACTTTACTTTGGAAAATGAAGAGCAAATTCTTATATAATGTAAAACAAAAAGACAACAAAACGTAAAATAAAAGTATCTCAAAATGTAAAATAGAACTATATTTGATTATGGAGTACAGAAAACGAATATCAGACACAGAATTACAAAGAAAATTAGAATCCTCGGGGGCAGTTCTAATTCGTGGTGCAAAAGCTTGTGGTAAGACAGAATCTGCTAAGCAGTTGGCAAAAAGTATAATTCATATTGATAGGGACGAACAAGTACAACTCTTGTTTGACACTGCACCAAAAAGGTTATTGATGGGCGAAACTCCACGCTTGATAGATGAATGGCAAGTAATTCCCAAATTGTGGGATCTTGTACGACATGAAGTTGATGACAGAAAAAAGAGTGGGCAATTTATTTTGACAGGGTCCGCTAATCCTGAAGAAGATGCCAAGATGCATTCAGGTGCAGGAAGATTTACCATCGTTGATATGCGTACAATGTCATGGCAAGAATTGGGAATTTCGACTGCCAAAATTAAATTATCCGATTTGTTTGAAGGAAAGCCAATTGAGTTAGAAGACAACCGTACTGAATTAGAATTGATTGTAGATCAAATAATAAAAGGAGGGTTCCCAACTTTAATGAATAGCAATGTTAACCAAGCGATAGAAGTAAATCGGGCCTATGTAGAATTGTTGGCAGAAGTAGATATGAGTAGAGTGTCTCAAAGTCGTCGTGATCCAATAAAAATAAAAAGCTTATTAAAATCATTGGCGCGCAACACAAGCACGTTAGTTGATAATGTGGTTATAGAAAAAGACATCAAAGAGAACGAAAGCACGGGACTATCGCGCCCTACTATATATGATTATTTAGATGTCTTGAACCGTTTAATGATTTTAGAGGATCAGCCAGCTTGGAATACTCATATCCGCTCAACACATACTTTGAGAAATTCACCAAAGAGGCATTTTACGGATGTTTCGTTGGCAGTGGCAGCCTTAGGTGCTAATCAACAAACTTTATTAAATGATCTTAATTTCACGGGTTTTTTATTTGAGTCAATGGTTATACATGATCTTCGAGTTTATGGACAAGCGAATGATGCCAAGGTTTTTCATTATCGCGATTCCACTGGATTAGAAATAGATAGTATCGTACAAAAATATAATGGTGATTGGTGTGCTTTTGAGATTAAATTGGGTACTGGACAAATTGATGATGCAGCTTCAAATTTATTGCGATTTGCTAGTTTGATCAATACAGAAAAATGTACTCCTCCCAAATCGTTAAACATTATTACTGGAACAGGAATGAGTTACACCCGCAAAGATGGTGTAAACGTAATTTCATTGGCATCATTTGGTGCATAGTTTATAAGAAAGCATAATGTCATCATATAACGAAAGCGATTCGTAATAATAGTCTTGCATTGCATGAGGAAGATGTTGATACGGAGACATATGTTCTTTTGTCCCTAAAATTAATAGAGTGTTCATATTATAATTATGTTCATAATTTACTTACAAACCCCACACTTCCCGCCATCTTTTGAACAGTGTTTACAGTATTTGCAATTCTTGCATGCGTTACAATTTTTTGAACCGGTACAAGTTGCTTTGTTCTTAGAAGCAGTTATGGTTGTGCTTGCAATTAAAAGGGATGAAAAAGACATGAGTAGAAGAATAGAAAATAATTTTTTCATACAAACGATATTTATTCAAATAAAATTAGATTATTATCTAATACCCAAGTTCAGTATATATACTGATTTAATAAAGCAAAAAGACTAGTCAAATTGAGCAGGAAACGTAAAAGCCAATAGACAGCAATCAAAGACTCAAGCGGGGAAATCTCACACCCCAAAACCACAACAAACCAATTTAGAATATTTTGTTGTACTAAAATTATAATTTGTTGTTGTACCAAAATTATAATATTACGCTAAAATATATTAAGTATATGATCGATATTGCAATTTTGGAGGATTATTTGGAACCGAACTGGTTACTCACACTATCAATCCCCCTATTTTCTCTTAAAGAAATATTTAACAGAAACGCCAAGTACGCCAAGACCGTATTTGATACTACGTGTAAGGTTAATGGAAGAAGCTTCGGGGAAGTATTTGGTGGGGCAAGTGATTTCGGCAATTTCATAACCCTTTTCAAAAATTTGAGCAATCACTTCGTTGTCGAAAATGAAGTCGTCGGAATTCGCATTATAGTCAATGGCTTTTAAGACGTCAATGGAATAAGCACGATAGCCGGTATGGTATTCACTAAGCTTTTGACCTAATAAAATGTTTTGAATACTAGTAAGCGCTCTGTTCGCAATATACTTGTACATAGGCATACCGCCTTTCAACGCACCACCACCTAAAATACGAGAGGCAAAAACCACCGGGTATAAATCCTCAGAAATAATAGACACCATGGACGTAATCAGCTTAGGAGTATATTGATAGTCAGGATGCAACATAATCACAATATCAGAATTCAGCGCGATTGCTTTATCGTACAAAGATTTTTGATTCCCGCCATACCCTCTATTTATTTCATGCTTAATAATATGCGAGATATTCAATTTCTGCGCAACTGCAATGGTGTCGTCTGTGGAATTGTCGTCACAAAGAATAATTTCGTCCACAATATGCATTGGAACTTCGGCAATTGTTTTTTCGAGTGTTTTGGCCGCATTATAAGCGGGCAATACAACAGTAACTTTTTTATTCTTGATCATGCACAAATATATTAATTATATTACTTATTGGTCACAATTGACCAATGGGATTTAGTGTCTATCAGTTTAGTGTTGTAAAAAGCAGGGGGTTGAATATTCGCTTCATTAGACATGTACTTGCCGTTGGGCAAATAACCAATGTAAAAATTGGACCCAAATTTCTCCTTAGCAAGCACCCAGGCCAAGTATTCATAGGAGTCAAATTCGGTTTCAAGCAGTATATTATTTTGAGCAGGTGCTAGGCTATCAAAGACAGCGACTAAGTTAGATTGTAAACTCGGGTTTTGCGCAAAATAATGATCCATTTTAGTTCGTTGAAAAATGGTTTTACTGCCTTCCAACATTTTAGGAGAATGAGACAAGACTCTTTTTAGATAGAAAGGGTCGGCAATAATGGGTTTGGCTCTATTGAAGTACACCGGCAGGAGTGCTACAAAAAACATGGATATCATTGCAAGCTGAATCCATTTTGTGTTTTCTAAATGTTTGAAAATGATATAAGCGCAGCAAACAATTAATAAAGTAACTAAGGGAAGTAGGAGTCTAAAATTAAAAGCACTGTATCTAAATAGTAAAGAGAATAGAGAGAAAG
>CALPWK020000113.1 GCA_943327245.2 Comamonas sp. lk
ATTTTGTTTAGCAGTTTCTATTAAATTTTTATCCCAATTAGGTGATACAATTACATCATTATTTAAAAAGAAAAGGAAATTTCCATTAGCTTGTTTGATACCTTGATTTTGGCAAACTGGATAGGAATAATTTTGTTTATTTTCTATTATAATTGCCCCTTTTGAATGAAAATATTCTAAGCTACCGTCTAATGAATTGTTATCAATTATAATGAGTTCGTATGGGTTAAAAGTATATTTTTCAAGATACGCTACAAATATTTTATTAATTGCTAACCCGTTATGAACTGCAGTTATAATGCTTATTTTTTCCATATAGACTCTAAGATTTCTTAAATTTTAGCTTGAAATATGCTATTTAAAACTACTTTGCAAAGCTATATATAAATATTTAGTTCTTGAAAATATTTCTATGCCTACTATAACTTACATAGCCCCGATGCATGAAGAAAATTCAGCGTATTAGATCATATCGGTTGATTTAATTTAGCCATACAGGGATTTGAACCCGGGAGCTCTCGGTTATGAAGCTTTTTTGATAAAATGAAGGCGTTTATTTACAAGTCGTTAGAATTACATAAATCCAAAATCAACCGATATCAGTCGATCTGAGGAGGTGTTTTCCTCACACAGGTTAATGAAATTAATTACTTGATATCTTATCTCCTTTCACAGGAGAATAATCCGATTTTAATACTCCATTTACTTTCAGTTGATCAAAATAACATTTAGCTCCTGTAGCCTTTGTCATTTCTTCCATATTTTGTAAATGAAAATGTAAATGTGGTTCAGAAGAATTTCCCGAATTCCCACACAAACCCAATAATTCACCTGTGTTTATTTTTTGTCCTTGCTTCACAACAATGGAATGTTGTTTAAAATGAGCAAAGAACGCATATTCTCCAGTTGCAGTTTTTATTATAATTGTATTTCCTGGTATATAAATAGGATTTAGGACTCCAGGGACATTATCCTTGACTCCATCTACAACCAAAACCACTTCACCATCACATGGTGCATACAACTCTTTGCCAAATGCATAATAGTCTTCATTAGACTCTCCTGCGCCTTTGTGGGTAGCACCTTGCTCATCTTTAATCAAGATATCAAATGCATTTTTTTGAGTAACACTTTCTACATGATAGTTTTGCTCCTTCGTATCTCCGCCCCATGTTACTAACCACTCGCCTTTAAACGGCAATTTCATTTTAGTAGTATTTCTTACAATTTCTTTTGTTTCGGTATAGGGTTTAATTAATAACCCTGTAATTTCATTACTACTATTTAGACTAATCGTCATTCCTAAAACAGCATTATCAAATGTAGTTTCATAAAAAGCAGAGGTACTTTGTAATCTAACAAATCTTATTTTCTTAATAGATCCTAGTTGCGATTTCAACCCTGCGCTTACCTGTGTAAATTTTTCAATAGGCAAGGCAGCATTCATTTCTTGTGAAAACATTGCAACAATACTATCATTTTTACTTTGATTAAATAAAGAAACAAATTTTGTTGACACTTGTTTGTAGTTATCTTTTTCATTCTGTGAGTTAGCAGAAGTGAATGTTGATAAAAAGACAATAAGGATGAGTAGATTTTTCATGGATGCAAATTAATACAATTGACTTTAATTGGTTTAGACCAATTTGAAATGGTTTTTTCTTATCGTTTGTACAAAGGCAAACCAATTAAACCAGAGACCTTTTCTGCGAGCTTTTCACCCTCTTTACTGAAAGCCCAATAGAATAGTGCTTTTATGGAATGATCTATTTTAATACTTTCTATTGCATTAACAGCTAAGTTTTGTGCAATTCCTTTGCCACGAAACTCTTCCAATAATAAAGCCGAACATAAATAAATTGCTTCATATTTAGTATTCAGTGGCGTTAATTCATAAAGCTCCTTTTCTGATATTTTTTGATTTATAAACATGGTCATTAAATCTAGAGTTGTGGGAATACATAAAATCCAACAAACAGGACCATTTCCATTATCATATTCAGACATTGTATTCGGGTGAATCAGCTGTAAGTGCTCCATCACATTTTCATCGACGTTTAGCTGGTCAGGATCAGTCCGGCTTGAGAATACTTCATCAGCCAATTGTATTAATCTTTCGTAATTATTTAGTGCCATGATTCAAAATTAGTAATTATACTAAATGAAAAGTTTCAGAATGTGTAAAAACCTTCATTTTCAATGTCACCCCTTAATGACGAATTGTCCAAATGATTTACTAGTCGAAAAGTAAAATCCCTCACGCAAAAACATCAAATGAACCACTATTTAACGTAAGTCCTTGATTTTAAGAAAACTCCACTTTTTTGTCTAATTTAGACTAACGATTTAAAGCATAATAATTTGTAAACTTATGAGAGATCTAAAAGCCGGAATGTATATCAAAAGCACTGCCGCGTTGATTGGCAGTTTCTTCGAGCATACAACCATTCTGCTCGTTGAACACAATGAAAAAGGAAGTATGGGGTTTGTAACCAATAAACCCTTTGAAAAATCGCTGCATGAACTAATTGAATTCAATCACTCTATACCATATCCACTGATGGATGGTGGCCCCGTTGATAGAGAACACCTCTTTGTATTGCACAAGCGACCGGATCTCATAGACGGGGGCGAACAAATACCCAATGGTCTTTATTTGGGTGGGAATATGGAGCAAGTTATCGACGCCATCAACACCAGGGATGCCAATAAACAAGATATTCAACTTTTTATCGGCTATTGCGGATGGGATGTGGGAGAATTGGAAGCGGAGGTGGAAGAGGGAAGTTGGACATTGAGTTATTGAATAATTGCGATGCTAGTAGCTGATTTTTTCCTCACGCAGAGGGATTTGAAATTTAAGTTATCTTAACAATTAAATATAGGGCTTTACAAGGTGAAATATATTAAATATTAAAATATAATAATTACTTTGAAAAGTAAATCACACACTCTATTGCAATTCTAATGCAACATCTTTATTTACAATTATTTTAGCTGCAACCCATTAGAAACAATTAATCAATAAAAAATGATCATAATGATTGCGTATTTCAAGAAAAACCGAACTCTATATTTCGCTATAGGTTTTACTCTAGTTTTTTTATTGTACATAACATACATATTAGCTCCTTTTAGTAGCTGCTTCAAACTTGATACTGGACCAAGTTCATTAGGTCTTTCTTTTTCTTACTCTTTAGAAATGGTTCAAAAATTCTTTGAATCAAGGACTCAGGAGCAACTTCTTTGTTATAGCGAATTCCTTCAAATTTGGGATGCAATTTTTGCATTTATTTATACTTTGATGTACGCATCTTGGATTGTGTACTTTTTTAATAACAAGCGTCTATTATTGATTATTCCTATTGTATGTATGACTGCCGATTGGGCAGAGAATTACGTTGAATTAATTATGCTTAAAACCTATTTAAATTCAGGTCCAATATTAGAAACATTAGTTTCGATAGGATCTGGAATCAACTCGTTTAAATTGATATTATCAAGTATTACTTATCTGATAATCCTCATAGGAATAATAATTAAATTAAAAACAGTTCTAACAAAACCTAAACTGCATTGAAACGACATTTTAGCCGAACCGTTATAAATCATTCAACAATAAGCTTCAAAAAAACAAGTACTCAATATGAATCAGCCCATTTTAAGAATGTTTTACTAGTATTAGTTTTAATGTAATTATTTCTTTACTTGAATAAGTCTACCCATTTTTGGTTCTTCAATTACTTTATTGGCCTTTATATAATCAATTACTAATGTGGAAAATGGTGTTACAGAATTAGTCTTTTTAAGATCATGGAATGTTGAATATAAATCTCCTCCGTCAGCAACAAAACTATTGGTTGCTACTTTATATGTCTTTTCATCATTCACAAGTTCATTGCCTATATTAAGTTTAACCAATCGCTGACCAATTGGCTTAGCCATGTCATACCAGGCTGTAAGACCAGAGACTTGCATCATTCCTCTTTCTAAAGAAAACCCTTGCTCTAAAACTTCTTTAATTTGTTTGCCAGTCATTACTAACACAGATAAATTATTAAAAAATGGTACCGCATCTAATACGTTACCGTTTGTTATTGTACCCGCAGGAATGTCCGCTCTTATTCCTCCAGCATTTTCAAAACCAACATCAGCTTTGCCAGCTTGCCTAATTACATCAGCTATAAAACATCCTAAAGAAGATTCCCTTTGATAGTCTCTTACTAACCTATTTTTTAATATCCCAAGGGGTTGTCCTATTTTATATGCAGATTTATATTTGTATGCATCTATTTTTGCTTGAACACCTGCATCAGGTATATACTTATCACTCCAAACCTTTAATAGTTCTCCATTTGCATTGTTTACCTTGCCATTTTTTATCTGAACTTTTAGATAACCTAATCTTGTTCCATAACCATAGGTTTGCACTATCAATGACCCATTTGTTGCTTCTTTGAATGGAGCTTCAATACCCCTATGTGCATGACCTCCAATGTATATATCTATTCCAGGAACTTCTTTACAAAAGCGAATATCTTCGTCAAAATCTCTTTGCACTTCTGGTCTTGCTTCAGCATCGGTCTGTTGTGGTCCTGTTTTTCCCTGGTGAGCAAGCACTACTATTAAATCCACTTGTGGTTTTAGCTCCTCTACAATTTTTTTAGTAATAGCTATTGGATCCCGAAATTCAATATCAGCTGAGCCTTCCTGCCACAAAACACTAAATGCATCAAGGCCAATGATACCAATTACTCCCAAGCGTACCCCATTTTTTTCAATAATTGTATACGGCCTTGAATACGGAATGTTTGTTCCTTTATAAAAAATATTATCTCCTAATATTGGAAAGGATACTCGATTCATTTGCTTTGAAAAATTTTTACTTCCATAATCAAATTCATGATTCCCAATTCCCATAGCATCATATTTCATACTCATCATCATCTCCATCAATATCTCTCCTTCACTAACATTAGAAAGCATGCCTGTAAACATATCGCCTGCATCAAACAAGAAACTAGTTTTTTCTTTTTCTCTTATTTGGTTAATCATAGTAGTAAGTGCTGCTGCACCTCCCAATTTGGGTGAATTTTTTAACCAGTATGCTGGAATAGGATCAAAAGCACTATGAAAGTCATTGGTATAAAGAATGGTAATGTCTTTTGTTCCTTTTTGGGCAAACCCAATAAATGGTACAAATGCAAGTATAAAGATTGTGATTTTTTTCATTAAGAGTATTTAAATGAAATTACAAAAAACGAGTATAATAATCTCAAGAATAACAGCTAATTCAGACAGGGATTGTCTATGCAGCGCATTGTCATCCTTGAATAGTCGCCTTCCTCGTTGATTTGTAAGGCATTAGGTTTTAACAAAACCGAAATCAACTGATTTCAGTCGAATTTAGGGGGTGTTTTCCTCACGCAGGGGTATTATAAAATTCAAGTTCCAGCAAGCTCAAAACCTAGCATATTAATAGTACTAAAAAATTCGAGGTCTTATAAAAATTGGAGTTTTTTTGCTCGTGTGTGGCTCGGTTTAATTAATTAATTTATAATTAAACCTAATATAATTTTTTCGCTAATTATATTTTCTTACAACCACCCAAGCCCTACCTGCATCTCCAATTGCGCCATAATCACCCGTTTCAGATAAAGTTGAAACATTATTAACAATAGCTGCTTTCAAAGTGAGTTGCGCTGTTTGCCCGATGGGTACAGTGATTATATAATTAGCATTATTTTGTGGCATACCGTTCCAGTTTCCTGCAGGACCGGTTTCAGAAACACCCCCTGTACCAACATAAGAAGTACCATTATGAAACACAGGGTAAATTCTACAATCCCCATTAAAACCAGAAGAACCCCCTAAAGCACCCACAGAGCCATTTAATTCATAGGTGCCTGGTTGTAAGGTAATCACGCCGGTACTCGTATTTAAAGCAACATAGTTTGAAATAGTATTATTACTACTTGTATTTAATAATATACTTGTACCTGCAGCGATACTTCCTTGAAAAGTATTTCTGATAAATTTTGCAACACCGGTAATTTGTGAGATAGGTTGCTCACTTATTTGGGATGTCGAAGGATCCTTAACTAATACATTTTGTGCAGTGGTGATTAAAGGTGTTGTTGCAAGTTTAGCAGTTCCATTGACATCAAGTGTATATGAAGGCGCATTCGTTCCAATACCCACATTACCAGTTGAATTATAGGTATTTGTACCTGAAAGTGTCCAAGGATTTATAATTGCGGAAGATCCTACTTGCTGAATACTTGCCCATGTACTTGCGAAATTTGTAGATAAGGATGGCGCATAAGCTGTTAGTGTCCCTGATAAATTATATACTCTTAAAAAAACTCTAGTATCAACTGTTGGGGTAAAATAAACGACTGCTTTATCTTGTGGTGCATCAGAAAATGCTTGACCAGCTTTCATAACTGCACCAATACTTCCTCCTGATAATAAATTATTTGAATTATCAACCCATCCATAATAAGCATACCCGCCAGAAGCTCCTCCAATTGCAGCTTCTAATTTATATGTTTTATTGGCGATCAAATTAAACC
>CALPWK020000114.1 GCA_943327245.2 Comamonas sp. lk
CCCACACTGTTCGTGTGGGCTTTGTGACCGCGTCAGGATTCAAACCTGAAACCCCCTCATCCGTAGTGAGGTACTCTATTCAGTTGAGCTACGCAGCCATTCCTTTTTCTCACCTAGGTAAGAAAGGGGTGCAAATATACCTCAAATTCCTATTCTTCCAAAGGAATTCAGTTAATTTATTGTCCATTTATTGCTTTACAACTAATAATGCCATCTCACAAACGCCTCAATAGCAGCATATTTGGTCAATCCTAAGCTTGCATACAAGTCTGCAGTATTTGCATTACGTATTTCGGCTCTTTGCCAAAACTCTCTAGCATCTGTTCCTTGGAATGGTACACTGTCTTTTTGAGATTGGTGAATAAATATTCCGAAACGCTTTTTCATTACTTGGTCTGGACTCATAGGAACTGCCATTTCAATTTCTGAGATATCCCATTCCTGCCATGCACCTTTATACAACCATACCCAACAATCCTTGATCCAAGTATCGCCAGCTTCTTTTAAGCGGCGCATGCTCTCAAAAATAACGTCTAAGCATACTTTATGCGTACCATGTGGATCTGCTAAATCTCCAGCACAGAATATTTGGTGAGGTTTTAGTTTTCTTAACAACTCCATGGTGATTTGGATATCCGCTTCTCCCAATGGATTCTTGTCAATAGTACCAGTTTCGTAGAATGGTAAATTCATGAAATGGTAATTGTCTTCTGCTATACCAACATATCTACAAGTTGCTTTTGCTTCACATCTTCTTATTAATCCTTTAATTGCTCTAATTTCTGCAGTATCTAATTGTGCTGCTTTTTTACCTGCTAAGAAAGCTCTTGCTTCGATTAATATTTCCTGACTCTTTTTATTATCTATTCCAAACATGTCTTCAAAGCCTACAGCAAAGTCTAAGAACCGCGTAACAAATTCGTCTGTTACTGCAATGTTTCCACTTGTTTGATAAGCTACATGTACATCATGTCCTTGGTCATGCAATCTCATGAAAGTTCCACCCATACTTATAATATCATCGTCTGGGTGAGGGGAGAAGATCAACACTTTTTTTGGATGTGGTGCACTTCTTTCTGGATGTGCTGGTATTACTGCATTTGCTTTTCCACCAGGCCATCCAGTAATAGAATCCCTCAACATATAAAACACTTGCAAATTAATATCGTATACGGAATCTTTTAATACTAATAAATCAGACAAACTATTCTCCGTGTAATCATTTGCCGTTAAACTTAATACGGTCTTATTTAATTTTAAGGCTAATCCAATGACTGCTTTTTTAATCATTAGTGGAGTCCAATCATTGGAGCCAGTTAACCATGGAGATTTGTTTCTTGTTAATTCAACAGAAGCCAATTCGTCTATAAAGAAAGTACAGTCGTCATGATTTTGTAAAACACTTGCAGGTATATGTTCTGTCACATCTCCTTCCACCGCTTTAGCAACTATTTCTGCCTTGTTTCCCCATGCTAATAAAACAATTTTCTTAGCCTTCATAATACTGCTAATACCAACTGTAATAGCCAACTTTGGAACATTATTTAATTCCTGCCACTCATAAACATTCGCTAATCTAGTTTGTTGGTCTAAATGTATAATTCTAGTTTTGGAGTGAAAGCTAGAGCCTGGTTCATTAAAACCAATATGTCCATTTTTCCCAATACCTAAAATTTGTAAATCAATACCACCTAACTTTTCAATTATTTGTTCGTACGCCAAACATTTTTCTTTAACCTCTTCTTTTGTCCATTCTGAATTGGGTAAGTGAATATTTTTTGGATCAATGTCGATATGATCAAATAAATGTCGGTGCATAAAGCTCCAATAACTTTGGTAAGCTTTTCTTGAGATAGGATAGTACTCGTCTAAATTTACAGTGATTACGTTTTTGAAACTTAATCCTTCTTCTTTGTGCATACGCACTAATTCTTTGTACAATAAAATAGGAGTGGCGCCAGTTGCCATGCCTAAAACACAAGGTAAATTTTGCGCTTGTTTCTCTTTTATTAATTTGGCAATTTGTGCTGCCAATGCATTGGATCCTTCAGTTGGATTTTTATAAATTTTAACCGGGATCTTTTCAAATGATTCTAACATAGCAATCGTGTATTTATTACATTATAAATATAAAAAAAAACGTCCCAATTCAGGGACGTTTTTAAAATTAATCTACTTTATTTATTTTAATCATATTGGTTGGTAAGTGCAGTTTAATTGGTGTACTACCAGTGTTTACTACCACATCACCTAACTTCACATATCCGTCTTTTTTCAAAGTTTGGATTTGATCCTTAATAATATCATCTAAACTTTCTTCTTTATCATAATAGAAAGCCTTAACGCCCCAACTTAAAGACAGTTGGTTTACTAAACTCTTTTCTTTTGTGAAAATGAACAAAGGTGCTTTTGGACGGAAACTACTTAACATGAATGCAGTGTATCCACTTTGCGTCATTCCAACCAAAGCTTGTGCATCACTGTCCTCAGACAATTTACATGCGTTATAACAAACAGCATCACTCATAAATGAAGGGGAATGAGGTTGAGGTTTTAAATCCTCAGAGCGGTTGTAATTATATCCATATTGTTCTACTTCAGTAATAATTTTACGCATTGTTTCAATAACTAAAACAGGGAATTGACCTGTAGCAGTTTCTCCACTTAACATAACAGCATCAGCTCCTTCAATAACTGCATTTGCAACGTCAGTGATTTCTGAACGGTTAGGTTTAACGCGGTCAATCATGGACTCCATCATTTGTGTTGCCACAATTACAGGCTTCGCTCTATGAATACATTTTCTGATAATTTCTTTTTGAATTAAAGGAATTTTTTCTACTGGTAATTCAACTCCAAGATCTCCTCTAGCTACCATGATACCGTCACTCGCAATAATAATATCACGTAAGTTTACAATAGCTTCTGGCATTTCAATTTTAGCAATGATTTTAGATTTGCTTTTGTGTCTTACTAAAATTTCTCTTAGCATTTCAATATCAGCAACTCTTTTCACAAAGCTCAACGCAACCCAGTCTAATTCTTCTTTCATTATAAATTCAGCATCTTCTAAATCCTTTTCTGTCAATGCAGGTAAAGAGATTTTAGTGTCTGGTAAATTAAGTCCTTTTTTAGAAGAGATAATTCCACCTAAGCTTACTGTAACTTTTACATCACCATTAGCTTCAATACTTAAAACTTTAACTTCAATTTTGCCATCGTCAATCATGATAGTATTACCTACTAATACATCACCAGCAAGATTAGGGTAGGATACATAAATTTTTTCTAAAGTACCAATGCATTTTTCATTTGTCAAAGTAAGTACATCACCCACTTTTACATCTAAGCGGTTATTTTCAATTTCTCCAACTCTTAATTTTGGACCTTGTAAGTCACCTAAAATAGCAACTGAACATCCCAATTCTTTATTAATTCCTCGGATATTGTCAATGATTTTTTTCTTGTCTTCATGACTTCCATGAGAAAAGTTTAAACGAAAAACGTTTACACCTGCAATTACTAAGTCTTTTAATTGATCATAGGTTTCGCAAGCGGGACCAACTGTAGCGACAATTTTGGTCTTATGGTGTTTTTGTTTGTAAATAGTTTGGCTCATTGTTATTATTGGGATTATTTTATCTAATTATTTTATTGCCTGCAATTTCATTTATAAGATTAGCTAGCTAAGATTTTTACAATCTTTAACCATTCTTCCGAAATTTTTTGTTTTGCTTTTACTGCATTGTCTAATGGGGTATATCTCATTTTATTGTCTTCTATACCTACCATAACATTATGTGTGCCATTTAATAAACACTCCACAGCATGGTAACCCATTCTGCTAGCAATTAAACGATCCAGACAACTAGGTGAACCACCTCTTTGAATGTGACCTAAAATACAAACGCGAATGTCTGCATTAGGTAATCTCTGTTTTAAGAAATCTCCCACCTGTGTCCCCCCACCAAATTCATCCCCTTCGGCTACCACCACTAAGTTTACTAATTTCTTTCTCTTCTCTTTTTCTGTTAAGGATGCTACTAACGCTTCCATGTCAGTTTTTGATTCAGGAATCAAAATATTTTCTGCTCCTGTAGCAATACCACTATGCAAAGCAATATAACCAGCATCACGTCCCATAACTTCTACAACAAATAAACGGTCATGCGCGTCTGCAGTATCTCTAATTTTGTCAATAGCTTCCACTGCTGTATTTACTGCAGTATCAAAGCCAATAGTAAAATCACTTCCTGCTATATCTTTATCAATTGTTCCTGGCAATCCAATACAAGGAATATCAAATTCGTTACTAAATTTCTGAGCTCCTTTAAAACTGCCATCACCGCCTATGACAACGATGCCGTCAATACCTCTTTTCTTTAAATTTTCATATGCAATTTGACGACCAGCTGGTTCAAAAAATTCCTTGCTTCTAGCTGTTTTTAAAATGGTACCACCTCTTTGTATAATATTGGCTACCGACTTAGAATCCATTTGAATGATATCGTCATCAATCATTCCATTATAACCTCTTGCCACCCCAAAAACGTCTAAACCATGATAAAGACCTGTTCTAACTACGGCTCTGATAGCGGCGTTCATACCGGGGGCGTCTCCACCAGATGTTAAAACAGCAATTTTGTTTACTTTTTTAGTTGACATATTTTTTTCAATTGTACTTTAAAGTGTTGATTTACAATTGTAAACCTAGTGACTGTCGATTAAACGAGCTACAAATTTAATCATTTGAGAGCAATATTCCTCCTAATACAATGAATTGTGGGTATTTTTCTGCTAATTTGCGAGCATTTGTTAGTTTTTTGGAAAACTATTTACTTTCTAGAATTAATAAGTCGCTAAAGGCAATCTCATATTCCTTATTCATAGAACGTATTAATGCATTTTTGTCGTGATAACTTTTTTCAACTGATTGGAATTTCACAGTGTCTGAATAAATAGCAGGGTCAGCCATTTGTAATTCAATTTCAGTCTTCTCTTTATTTAGCGTCTCAATATTATGTTCTAATTGGGAGATTGCTTTTTGCAATTTTTGAATCTGCTTTTGTAAATCTTTGTCAATCGCAACTTGCTTAACTTCTGGAATAGGTGCTATCACTTCTTGCTTAGGTTGTTTTTTTTCGGAAGGCGCTTTCGTAGCTTCTGGATTAGCAGCTTTATGTTTAGCCATGCGTTCTTTCCACTCTAACCATTCATGATAACTGCCTTTAAATTCAACAATTTTTTCGTCCTCAATTTCCCAAATTTTATTAGCAGTTTTAGAGATAAAGAAACGGTCGTGACTAACTAAAATTATACTTCCATCATATTTAGTTAAGGCGTCTGCTAACAACTCTACAGTTACCATGTCCAAGTGATTCGTAGGCTCATCCAACATTAAAAAATTAGCTTTACTAATTATAGTTTTTGTTAATGCTACTCTGGCTTTTTCTCCTCCGCTTAATACTTTAATTCTTTTATCTACTTCGTCACCCCCAAATAAGAAACAGCCTAGTAAAGCACGTAATTCTAAATCTGTCTTTTTTGTCCCACACTCTTGTACTTCTTGTAAAATAGTATTATTTAAATTCAACGATTCTAATTGGTGCTGTGCGTAAAAACTTTCGTCTACATTGTGTCCCCAAACTCTTTCCCCTTCATAACTTTCCATACCCGCTACAATTCTTAATAAGGTAGACTTTCCTTTACCATTTGCTCCAATTAAAGCAATTTTATCTCCACGCTCAATCTCTGCAAATGCATTGTCTAGAATGGTTTGGACAGGGTAGGACTTGCCAATTCCTTTTAAGTCAACTAGGACTTTTCCTGGAGTTTTGTCTACTGCAAAATTAATTCTAATATTGGGTCTTTCAATTTGAACGTCTTCAATTACATCTAATCTGTCTAATCTTTTTTGAATACTTTGTGCAGCTGCTGCTTTGGATGCTTTGGCTTTAAAACGTTCAATAAATTTTTCTTGTTGTCTAATATAGTCTTGTTGATTGTCAAATGCTCGTTGTTGAATTTCTACTCTTTGTACTTTTTCGATTTCATAGTACTCATAGTCACCTGTGTAGAAATTTAATTGTTGTTGGTAAACTTCTACAATTTTATTTACCATTTTATTCAAGAAGAACTTATCATGACTAACAATAACTACACTTCCTTTGTAATGCAATAAATATTTCTCTAACCACTCAATACTTGGCAAGTCCAAGTGATTCGTGGGCTCATCTAGTAATAAAACGTCGGGTTGTTGTAAAATCATTTTTGCTAACAAAACTCGCATTCTCCAACCTCCACTAAACTCCTTATAAGGTCTGGCTAAATCTTTTGTGGTAAATCCTAGACCATGAAGTACTTCCTCTGCTTTATGTTGGATATTATAGCCATCCAAAATGTCTATTTCGTGTAAAGCGTCGGTATACTTAATTAGAATGTCGTTGTCTTCTGGGTTTGCTTCTAAGTCTTTTCCTAA
>CALPWK020000115.1 GCA_943327245.2 Comamonas sp. lk
CAAGGTGGCATAATGACAAGCTTTCAAAAAGAAAATTTCGAAAAAAATGAATTTTATAAAGAAGCAGTGGCATTGAGAAGATGGGATGATTTAGCAAAAGTCCCAGACTTAAAAACGGAACCAATTGAATTTTATAAAAAAAGGGTTGTTAACAGTTTACAAATTAATTAATTATGAAAATTTCAATGATCGTTTTTGATATGGCTGGAACCACTATCGACGAAGACAATATTGTATATACAACATTGCATACATCAATTCAAGCAGAAGGAGTTGATGTGACTTTAGAAGATGTATTAACTTATGGGGCTGGTAAAGAAAAATTTAATGCTATTCAGGATATTGTTAATTTTTTTGGAACTAAGGAGCAAGAGGCACTCTCATCTAAAATATTTGATTCCTTTTTAATCAACCTTAAATTAGCCTATAACAATGCTGATATTAAGGGTATGAAAAACGCCGAAGAAGTGCTAGTTAATTTAAGAAGCCAAAATGTACTTGTCGTTTTAAATACTGGTTATGATAGATCTACTGCGGTTTCATTGTTAGACAAAATAAACTGGAAACAATCCTATCATTATGACCTATTGATCACCGCTTCGGATGTAACTAATAGCAGGCCAGCACCAGACATGATTACGCACGCTATGAATTTATTTTCAATTGACAATCCTAAATTAGTAATCAAAGTTGGTGATTCTAAAATTGACATAGAGGAAGGGAGAAATGCAAAATGTTTATATAGTATTGGCGTTACAACAGGGGCACATACTGCAAATCAATTGTCTGAAGCAAAACCTGACTTTATAATTAATAGTTTAATTGAACTATTCCCAATAATTAGTAATATCAAAAACTAGTCATATGAGTGATTATAATATTCGTATTGCGACTGAAGGAGATGTTAATTATTTTTTTGAATCTATCCAGCAGACTTATAATACCAAATTAGATAGTGTCCTTTTTTATGAAAGGTATAAAAGTCTAATAAAAAGCAAACATTCTATGATTTTAGTTGCATGCAATAATTTTCAGAATATTGTAGGTAGTATTATTTGTGAAAAAAAATACAATTTATTTGACGAGATTGGTTGTATTTTAATTAAAGAGTTTTACATAAGTCCTAAATATAGAAAATTAAATATCGCTGATAAGTTATTTGAGATTTTAGAGAAGAAAGCTGCTAGTTTATCTATATATAAATTAGAAGTATTATGTAACATAAATGCTACAACAACACAAAGTTTTTACATGAGGAAAAAATTCAAATCGGAAAAAAAATTATACACCAAAATATTTTAGATTATAGCTTAAGTGCTTAAAATCTGATCATATAAATGGTGGATCAAACCGTCCGCCAGCCCAATTCTAGGTACATTGATCTCCTTAATATCCCCCCATTTAAGAATACTATTATAAATTGCTAAGGCCGGAACTATCACTTCCGCTCTGTCCTTCTTGATTTTATATTTATTCATTCTTTCTTCTACAGACAAAGGTTGCATTTCTTTATAAAGTTCTTTTATGGACTCAAATGACAATGACTCTCCATTTTTTGCACCTATGAGTGAATATATTTTATTAATATTACCACCAGATCCAATTCCTATTAAATGATCGTGTTTTTGTGCAATTTCTTTTAATGCAATTTTCATGTCATTCCAACTATTGTCTTCGACCTTACCGGCTAGCATTCTAACTGTGCCAATATTAAAAGATTTCTGTAATACTACTTCAGACTTATGATATAGTGTTAATTCAGTACTCCCGCCTCCAACGTCTATATACAAGTAACTATTTTCAGTATCCAGCAATTCGGCAATATGATTTTCGTATATAATTTCGGCTTCTAACTCGCCAGTTATTACTTCTATTTCAATGGAAGCTTCTACTTGAATTTCTTTAATTATTTCTTTGGCATTTTCTGCATCTCTCATGGCACTTGTAGCACAGGCCATATAATGTTCCACATCATATACCTTCATTAGGTGTTTAAATGCTTTGATGGTATCTACTAGCATTTTTCGCTTCTTTGTACCAATAAACCCTTTTTCAAATACATCAAATCCTAGCCTTAAAGGTATACGAACAAGATTTAAGCGATTAAATTCCGTCTCTTTGCCTTTTTTTTCCACCTCGCAAATTAAAAGTCTTGCTGCGTTACTCCCAATATCTATTGCTGCTAGTATCAAATTTGTATTATTTTTTTCCTTTTAGATAGTTGTATGTCTCTTCTTGAGACTTATATTTTCTTCCAACTAAAGGTACATATTTATTGCCCAATTCGCTGTCCAATATTCTTGCTTTTTGATTGTCTTTCAATTGAATATTGACAATATCAATTAGTTCTTTTTTAATAGCTGGGTCTAGAATAGGAGTAGCAACTTCTATTCTATGATCTAAATTTCGTACCATCCAGTCTGCGCTAGAAATAAACACTTTCTCATTTCCATTGTGATGAAAAACCATAATTCTTGCGTGCTCCAAATATTGGTCAACTATACTAATTGCATTTAGTTTGTGATTTATTTTATCATTTCCCTGCTTGAGTGTTAAAATACCTCTAACAATCAAATGCACTTCAACTCCTGCTTTTGCTGCTTTATATAAATGCTCCAACAATATATGGTCAGTTAATGAATTTAATTTTATTATAATCTTTGCTGTTTTTCCTTGCTTAGCATGTTTTATTTCATTTTCAATGAGTAGTATAATGGAGTTCCTCATATTAATTGGCGAAATAAGCAAATTGGTCATTTTCACTATAGGCTTATCTCCTTGCTGCCAATGCTCTAGATAGTTGAATATTCTATTTGACTCATTCATTAATGGAACTGACGCGGTTAGCAAGCAGTGATCTGCATAGATACGAGCAGTTTTCTCATTTAAGTTCCCCGTACTAATAAAGCCATATTTCACTAATTTGCCTTTTATTCTTTTCTGAATAACACATAGTTTTGCATGTACTTTTTTATTTGGCACACCGACTAATACTTTTATACCTTCTTCTTCCATTACAGACTTCCATTCAATATTAGCTTCTTCGTCGAATCTTGCTTTTAATTCAAGAAACACAGTCACTGCTTTCCCATTTCTAGCCGCATTAATCAATGCGTTTATTACTTTAGAATTAGACGCAAGGCGGTAAGCTGTAATTTTTATACTAATAACATTATCATCCATTGCAGCTTCTCTTAACAGATCTATAATAGGATCATATGCATGGTATGGAAAATGCAACATGATGTCCTTTTTCATAATTAAATCTGACACCAATTCCTTCTTTTTAAAAGCAGGATGAATTAATGGGCTTGGTCGCTTTGTTTTTTCTGGAATTACATTAGGGAAGTCCATAAAATGTCTAAAATTATGAATATGCCCTCCAGGTATAATGCTACTTTTTCTTGTGAGCTGAAGTTTTTTTATTAGAAATTCGAGCATCTCGGCATTCATCTCTTTTTCATATACAAATCTTACTGGCTTTCCCTTTCTTCTATTTTTTATCCCTTTTGAAATTTTTTCAATAAAATTGATACCAATTTCCTGATCTAAATCAATCTCTGCGTCCTTTGTAATTTTAAACACATGGGCTTCAAACTTATTAAATTTGAAATGAGAGAAAATAATAGGCAAATTAAATCTTATTAAATCCTCGACAAGGATAATACTAGAAGTTCCAATTTTAGAAGGCAATTGTATAAATCTTCCTACCGATCTTGAAGGAATTTCAATTAATGAAAATTTTTGATTGTAAGCGTCTGTTTTATTACCCATTACAATTGCCAGATATAAACTTTTGTCCCTTAGATACGGCAACTCTGGTACATTTTCGATCATCAATGGAATAATATATGGTCGAACTACTTCGTCAAAATAGGTTTTAACAAATAATTTTTGTTCAATGTTTAGTTTCTTATCGTCAACTAAATAAACTTTATTAAGTTTTAATTCTTTATTTAAGTTTAACCAAATTCTATTAAATTCATTTTGCTGCCTTAATACAATACTTTGAATTTCGTCAAGAATTACTTGTGGAGATTCTAATACATCAATATTATTAACATGACCTTTTTTATCGGCAAACTCTACCATTCTTTTTAAGGTAGCTACTCGCACTCTAAAAAATTCATCCAAATTATTAGAGAAAATTCCTAAAAAACGAATACGTTCATTTAAAGGAACTGAGTTGTCATTCGCTTCCTGAAGTACTCTTCCGTTAAAACTAAGCCAACTAATATCTCTTGGAATAAATTTATTTTTCATATAAAGGTCTAGTTATCAACGCTAAATTAACTTATTCAAGGTATTAAAAATTTAGGTAATAATATGATAATAATTCGATAACAATGCGGTAATACACGACTCGAAAATTTAATCGTCTTTTACTTAAAATTTAACCCCATGGAAAAGCGCAAAATGGAAATTTGTGTTATTAGTGACATTCATTTAGGAACATTCGGATGTCATGCAAAAGAGGTACTAAATTATTTAAGAAGTATAAATCCTACTACCTTAATCTTAAATGGGGACATTATTGATATCTGGCAGTTTAATAAGCGATTTTTTCCAGCTAGCCATATGGCTGTTATCAAAGAGATTTTCAATATGGCGAGTAAGGGTACAAAAGTAGTTTATATAACAGGAAATCATGATGAAGCAATGCGAAAGTATGCCGACTTTGAAATGGGAAATATCTTTTTAACAGATAAAATAGTATTTGAGATAAATGGCGAGAAAAACTGGGTATTCCACGGGGATGTATTTGATAGAACTACAAAAGGCAGTGCTAAAATTTTAGCGAAATTAGGTGGCTATGGATATGACTTATTAATCTTACTTAATAGTTTATCAAATTGGATAAGAAAGTTAATGGGTAAAGAAAAGATGAGTTTTAGCAAGAAGGTTAAAAATGGGGTTAAAAAAGCAGTTTCATGGATTGGCGATTTCGAGCAAACCGCCGCTGAATTAGCAATAGAGAATGGCTATCAATATGTTATTTGCGGACATATACATCAGCCACAACAAAGAGTAGTTACTACCGAAAAGGGAAGTGTAACTTATTTAAATAGCGGAGATTGGATAGAAAATTTAACTGCATTGGAATATTTTGACAAAGCTTGGAATATGTATCAATATGAAGCTAAAAATTTTGAACATCTTTCTTCTGAAAAAATAAAAATAGTACACTTGAACAATGAATTAAATGTATTAACGGACGCAGTTGCATTTCAAGTTTCTTTTTAATGAAAATATTTTATGCAATACAAGGTACAGGAAATGGCCATTTAAGTAGGGCGATACAATTATATCCATACTTGCAGAAATATGGCGAAGTAGATTTCTTCTTAAGCGGCTCAAACTCCCAACTAAACAATTCAATACCAATCAAATTTAAAAGCAAGGGGGTAAGTTTATTCTATAAACATACTGGGGGGTTGGATTATATGAAAATACTTAAATCCTTGTCTTTAAATTTATATAAGGAAGCTAAGGTTTTACCTGTGGAACAATATGATTTGGTCATAAACGATTTTGAATTTGTTTCTTCGTTAGCGTGTTCTATTAAAAAAGTACCTTGTATTCAATTTGGTCACCAAGCTAGTTTTCAAAGTAAAAACACACCAAGGTCAAAATCTTTAAATCCAATTGGTAATTTAATTTTAGAAAATTTTGTAAAAAGTGAATCTTACGTAGGACTACATTTTAATTCCTACGATACTAATATTTATAATCCTATTATAAAAGACGAAATAATTATTGCACAACCCATTAATGACGGGCATATTACAGTGTATTTGCCACAATATTCAATTCATTTTCTAGAACCTTATTTGCTAAAAAAAAGAAACTTTCATTTCGAGGTTTTCACTAAAGAAGTGAATAGGATAGTTTGTAAAAATAATATCACCTATTTCCCTATCAATAACAATCAGTTCTCTAATAGCTTAATTAGGTGCTATGGTATTATTACCGCAGGTGGTTTCGAAACACCTGCAGAAGCGATGTACATGAATAAAAAGGTACTTAGTATTCCAATAAAAAATCATTTTGAACAGGCCTGCAATGCTTTTGCACTAGAACAGCTTGGGATTAAAGTATTAAAAGAAGTAGATAAAAGATTTAGTGAACAATTCGACCAATGGGTAAATAACTCTAGTGCGATAAAACTTGACTTACAGCATTCAACAGCTGATATTGTTGAAATACTCATGAACCAAACAAAAAAATAAACTAATGTATACAATTTTGAACGAGAAGGGTGACGAAATAGCTTATATCCAAAATATGATGATTTTAGACATAAAGTTGGAAGGGGTATTAGGAATTTTAATTGGAGATTGTTTTTTCGGGAAACAAAAAAATGTTATTGGAAAAATATTTAACAATACAGCCTATTTAGTAAATGGGGAAATTGTAGGTAAAATTCAAAGCGATAAAGAGTATAAGAATATCAATCTTAAGAA
>CALPWK020000116.1 GCA_943327245.2 Comamonas sp. lk
ATGCCTTCTATTCCAGACGAAAAGTAGGCAAAAATACTTGCTATGCCAACATACCAGCCAGCTTGCAATCCAAATAATTCAAAGCCCATAATAATAGAAGCAATAACACAATGCGTAGCCCCTGCAAATACGGCCACAAAACCCATAGCCGCTAAAACGGCCAGTGGTAATGGCACAAACACTATTAAGGCGCTTCCTAAACTGGCGCCAATAAAAAACAAGGGTGTTACTTCTCCTCCTTTGAACCCCGCATTTAAAGTCAATGTAGTCAATACTAATTTTATTAAAAAATCGTAAGGTCCTGCTTGTGTTGTGAAGGAAGCAACTATACTCGGTATACTCAGTCCAATAAATTTGGTACTTCCCAATAATTGAATGGCGATAATTATTAAAATGCCGCCAATGAAGGGTCTGATAGGGGCATAGGAAATAAAATTAAATAATTTCTTCCATCCTTCCCCAATCCAGGTAAATGCAAGTGCCGTTAATCCAAATAGTATTCCAGCTAAAATAATCCAGCCAATATTTTTTATTTTAAAACTATTTATAATTGTCAATGCATAGTTGGTGTGTTCAATATGCCAAGCCAAGCATGTATAGTGAGCTATATAGGCCGCTGCTATACTTGGAATAACGGAACGCAAATGAATTCTTCTAAAACTCATAATCTCTAAAGCAAAAATTGCCCCTGCCAATGGCGTTCCAAAAACTGCAGCAAAACCAGCACTAATTCCAATTATAATAATTGTTTTTCGCTGGCTGTCATTCAGTTTAAACCACTTAGTAAACTGATCGGCAATGGCACCGCCCATTTGAACAGCCGTACCTTCTCGCCCTGCAGAACCTCCTGCTAAATGTGTTAACAGCGTTGTTATAAAAACTAAGGGAGCCATTAAAAATGGAATAGGCTTATTGGGGGATTGATGTGTTTCAAGTAATAGATTATTGCCTTTAACAGACTCTTTCCCTAAATAATAATAAGTTAGTCCAATTAATAAACCTACAATGGGTAAGCTAAAAATAATCCATGCATGCTGTTCTCTAAATAAAGTGACAAAGTCTAAGCTAATTAAGAATAAGGCCGTAGCTGATCCAATACTCATTCCAACTATTCCACACAACAATGTCCATTTAATGAAATTATTAACTGTAGTAATATATGGATGACTGTTAGACATATATTATTTAGCCGTTTTAGTAAATAGCGGTTTACACAGTAAGCCTATTGCAATAATTACCCATACAATATTCACCATCATGGAAGGATATGCTTGATGATAATAGGTATTTACAACAAAAAATAAGCCTCCAAATATATTAGCCCAAACATAAGGTTTGCTATTCGCATGAATTTTACCCCATATGTTCATTGCATAAGAACCAACTATTAAAACAGAGCCTGTCCAACCCATAATTTCAACTACTATTTCTAAACTGCTCATATTTTTCTTTTATCGTAAATTTCTTAATTCCTGGTTTTAACGAAAATAAGCTTTTATAAATATATTCGCGCCTCAATGAAACAGAACTTAATTGCCCTCTTTTTTGCTACTATTATGTTTGTGCAGATTTTCCCTGTAGCAAGTTTAATGCTATTGACGAAATCAATGGACAGTGCGTATGCTACTGAAAACGAGATCGAATTATCTATTTCATTCGAACAAATTGAAGAAGACGCGACTGACGTAGCGAAAGTATTGACAGACAATTTAGACTGGCATGCTTTTGCCGTTTCCCAAAATGGAATTGACTATAAAGTTCATTTTATTCAAAATGATAACAAAAGCAGTAAAGGGCACGTTTCTATCCTAATCCCACCTCCTAATTTCGAGGCATAGGTCATTACATCGAATCTTAATACATTTCCATATCAAATAATAGTTCAGCCCTTGTTTAAAGCGGCTAAATCTTATTATTTAAAGTAACTTTAATTTATGAAATCAGTTTTGCCTTCTCATGGGCTTAGTTTAAAATATTTGAAAGACGATTTACCAGCTGGCTTAGTTGTATTCTTAGTTGCATTGCCTTTGTGCTTAGGGATTGCATTAGCATCTGGAGCTCCATTATTTTCTGGAATAATAGCAGGAATTGTTGGCGGAATTGTGGTTGCAACTATAAGTGGCTCCGCATTAGGTGTTACCGGTCCTGCGGCCGGTTTAACAGTGATTGTTTTAAATGGCATTACGCAGTTAGGAAGTTTCGATATTTTTTTAGTAGCAGTGATGATAGCTGGAGTTTTGCAAATAGGCCTTGGGTATTTAAAAGCAGGACTTATTGCGCATTATTTTCCATCAAGTGTTATCAAGGGTATGTTAGCTGCTATAGGAATTATATTGATACTAAAGCAATTGCCTATTGCAATTGGTTATAACGACGCAAGTAATCTTCCTTATCACTATGGCACTATCATTATTGGGGTTAGTTCAATCGCTGTCATCTTAATTTGCGATATTCCAGCACTTAAGAAATTTTCATTTTTTAAGTGGGTGCCTGGAGCATTAATTGCAGTTGTAATAGGGGTAGCATTAAATGAGGCCTTTAAATTTTATAAGCCAGAGTGGACATTGCCTTTAGATCATATGGTAAAACTGCCAATAGCTAAAAATACCGATCAGTTTTTTGGACAATTTACGATGCCTAATTTTAATGCACTAACTAATTATAACGTATACGTATTAGGGGTTACAATTGCAATCGTAGCTAGCTTGGAAAGTTTATTAAGTACAGAAGCTGGCGACAAGTTGGATCCAAATAAACGTGTAACTCCAACCAATAGAGAATTAGTTGCACAAGGATTTGGTAATTTAATCTCCGGATTTATTGGTGGACTTCCTGTGACTGCTGTTATTGTACGAACTTCTGCAAATGCAAATGCAGGAGCTAAAACAAAAATGTCTGCAATATTTCATGGCTTTTTATTAATAATTAGTGTCATTGCATTTGCGGGCGTATTAAATAAAATTCCATTAGCTTGTTTGGCTGCGGTGTTATTGGTGGTAGGATATAAATTAGCTAAGATTTCGTTGTTTAAAGAAATGTATAAATTAGGATGGGAGCAGTTTATGCCTTTCATTATTACTATTGTGGTTATTCAGTTTACGGACCTATTAAAGGGTATTGCTATTGGCATGCTAGTAGCTATATTTTACATACTTAGAACCAATTTTAGAAGAGACTATCATATTCATCATGACAGCAAAGCAGAGGGTGGGGGAATAAAAATTACCCTATCAGAGCATGTTACATTTATTAATAAAGGAAGTATTGCAAAAAAATTAGCAGAAATTCCTAATAATACAATTGTCAAAATTGATGCATCAAAATCTCATTTTATTGACCTTGATGTACTAGAAATATTACACGATTATAAGGCTCAAGCAGCATTAAAAAACATTACTGTCGAATTTATTCAAGTACCTGATCGAATCAAAGTATCGGGACATTAAAAAATTATCATGGAAAAAACGTATAAAAAATTATTAGATAATAATAAAGCATGGGTTAAAGAACAATTAGACTTAGACCCGACCTATTTCTCTAAGTTAGCGAATGGACAAAGCCCTGAATATTTATGGATTGGCTGTTCGGATAGTCGTGTGCCTGCAAATCAAATTACCGGAACAAACCCAGGGGAAGTATTTGTACATAGGAATATTGCAAATATGGTAGTGCATAGTGACATGAATATGTTAAGTGTCTTGTCCTATGCGGTAGAAGTATTAAAAGTAAAGCATATAATAGTATGCGGACATTATGGATGTGGGGGTGTTATGGCTGCCATGGAAAATCAACAATTTGGATTGATTGATAATTGGCTAAGACATATTAAAGACGTTTATCGCTATCATCATGAAGAATTGGATGCCATTGAGGATAAAACCCTAAGAGCAAGGCGTTTTGTAGAAGTGAATGTGGTAGAACAAGTGCATGATTTAGGGAAAACGTCTATTGTACAAAATGCATGGAAAAGAGATCAACCCTTGCATATACATGGATGGGTGTATGATATAAATGATGGATTAATTAACGATCTTGATGTTACCTTCAGAAATACTAAGGATTTACATAAAGTGTATCATTTAGATTAATCGTGAAATTTGATAAGAACTGCGTTATGGCGGCCTGAGAAGGCCGCCATTTTTGTTTAAAAAAATTGTATATTTAAAAAGCTTAATGATTTACTAATAAGCTTAACGATTAAAACTTACTTATGAAAAATTGCCTTTTGACTTTATTGTCAGTTCTATTTTTTGGTTTAGTAAATGCACAAACATATCAGCCAACTGCCGCTAATTTAAAATCAAGAACCGATTTCCAAGACCGTAAATTTGGAATGTTTATTCATTGGGGTGCTTCCAGTGTTTTGGGTGACGGAGAGTGGGTTATGGAAAATAAAGGAATCAATAAAGACGATTATAATAAACTATTAAAAGTATTTAATCCCATTGATTTTGATGCTGCTAAATGGGTAAGTACTGCAAAAAATGCAGGCATGAAGTATATTGTATTTATTACTAGACATCATGATGGTTTTTCAAATTGGGACACTAAATTTTCTGACTGGAAAATTACCAATACACATTACAAGCAAGATCCATTAAAGCAATTAGCGGCAGAATGTAAAAAACAGGGAATTCAATTAGGCCTCTACTATTCAACACTGGACTGGACTAGAGAAGACTATCCTTTTGTTACTGGAAGAACTGGTCAAAAATCTGGAAGAACAACTAAGGGGGATTATGCTTCTTATTTGAAGTTTATGAAAAATCAGTTAACAGAACTACTCACTAATTATGGTCCTATTTCTTGTATTTGGTTTGACGGCCATTGGGATCAAACTAATGTGGAAGGTTCTGCAGATAGGACTTCTAGAATAGACTGGAAATATGATGAGATTTATGGTTTGATACATAAATTACAACCTACTACTATGATTGGCAATAACCATCATATGGATCCTATTAAAGGGGAGGATTTTCAAATGTTTGAACAGGACTTGCCAGGAAATAATTCTGCTGGGCTTAATTTTCAATCTGCTTCAATTTTGCCATTGGAGTCTTGTATAACCATGAATGATTCTTGGGGTTTTAAAATTACCGATCGCAAATACAAAAGCTTCCAAGAAATCATCAGAACCTTAGTGGGTGCGGCAGGACGAAATAGTAATTTATTATTAAATGTAGGCCCTATGCCCAATGGAGAAATTCAGAAAGAATTTAGTGACACTTTAGCTGCCGTTGGGAATTGGACAAAACAATATGGACATACTATTTATGGTACACGTGGAGGTCCAATGAAGCCTGAAAAATGGGGAGTAACCACGCAAGACGCTAAATATGTATATTTACATTTATTTGAAAAACCAGAAAATGGGGTTGTAGTTGTACCTGGAAGTTTCAAGCAAATCTATATGATCAATAAAAACCTTTCAGTACCCTATGAATTTAAGGACCAGAACACAAATATTATAGTAAAAAATATAGTATTATCAGGCCCAGATACAATTATTATACTAGAAAAATTTAAGTAATTGGTTGTCAAGTATTTATAGAAATCATAGACATTATTCAAACCTTAATTATTTAAGTTAATATTAAGTTCACATTGGCGTAACAATTTGGTAACATTAGAGTCTAATATTTGCGGTATAAATAAATACATATCGTGAAAAGGATATCATTACTAATAATCGTCATTTTTTCTGCATTCTTTGCTCAGGCTCAAAAAGCTAAATTATCGGGCAAGATTACCAATAATAAAAACGAGTCTTTAATAGGCGTTTCTATCATATTAAGATCTGATAAAAGCCAAGCTACAAAGACAGATATTGAAGGTCGTTATAGTTTCAATATTGATGTAAACAAGGAATACACTATTACAGCAACTTATGTTGGCTATAAAGAAAGTGTAACTGCGAAAATTATAGCAACAAAAGAGGGGGAAGAAGTTATCAATGATATTTTATTAGAAGAGAATGGTAAAAAATTGACAGATGTAGTAGTATCTGCTTCTCGTAGTTCTAATAAAGGAGAATCAGTTAATGCCTTAATAGCGTATCAAAAAAATACAAATACAGTAGCTTCTGTAATTTCATCAGAAGCTATTAAAAGAAGTCCAGATAGGAATACGGCTGAAATTTTAAAAAGAACTCCTGGAGCATCTATTCAAGAAGGTAAATATATTGGTGTAAGAGGTTTGGCTGATAGGTACAATCAAGCTATGTTAAATGGGATTTTATTAACGAGTACAGAGCCGGATAGAAAGACATTCTCATTTGATTTATTTCCATCACAAATCATTGATAATATTATTATTAACAAAGCATTCGTTCCTGAATTGCCGGGAGAGTGGGCAGGTGGATTGATTCAAGTGAACACAAAAGACATCCCTAATAAAAACTTTTTTAACGTACAAGTTTCAACTAGTTACAATACCATTTCAACAGGGAAAG
>CALPWK020000117.1 GCA_943327245.2 Comamonas sp. lk
AGTAAATGTAAATATGGGTAAGTATGTAAGCCCTACAGACGTCATATTTGAAATTATTGATCCGAGTGATTTACATTTAAGATTGATCGTTTTCGAAAATGATGCAGCTAATTTAAATGTAGGTAATAAGGTCAGTTTTTATACTAATAATAAAGTATCACAGAAATATAGTGCTAAAATTATTGTTATCACACCCAATATAAATGAAGAAAGAGCAACGGAAGTGCATTGCCATATGCAAGAAGGCATTAAAAATTTATATCCTGGGACTTTTGCAAATGCGGAAATTGAGTTAGATAATGCGATTGTAAAAGCTTTGCCAGAAAATGCAGTTATTAAATGGGAGAATAAGCCACATGTATTTGTTAAATTAACTAAAGATAGTTTCAAGCTGGTTCCAGTTGAATTAGGAGTTGCCACAAATGGATTTGTTGAGATTAAAACAGATTTAGGTGCACAAGAGATTGTTACTAAGAATGCGTATACTTTATTGATGAAATTGAAAAATAGTTCAGGCGAATAATTTATTTAATTTGCGCAATTAAAATTCTTCAAAATAAGCTAAACTGCCACCTACCCAGGTGGCAGTTTGGTTATAGTTAACTCCAATCATTTTTCCTTTACTAAGTCTAGTTAAATTATTAACGCCAATGTATTGCTCTTTCTTTGTATCCCAAAAATAGAATAATCGTATTTCTGCCTTTGCGTTACCGCTAGGAGTTTCAATTATTGGAGCGTATTGGACTTTCTCTTGAATAATCCAATTTTCGGGGTCTTTTATAGCATCAATATCCCCTGGTTGAATATCAATGATCACACCTTGGCCTGCAAAAGAAAATAAAGGTTTAATAACATATCCAGTTAAATCAACTGGCAGTTTAGGCACTTTGTTTAGAAATTGAGTATAAGGGACAGATTCCTGTTTCAAGAAAGGAATGCAAAATTTACTGACTCTAAAAAAATGGTGAGGATGAGTCACCCATTCTACGTCGGTTGCTAGTTTTATTAATGCACCCTTTGCTTGAATGGCATGACTTTGCTTTTCTAGCTCGTCCAAAACCACTCTATTGTAAATACGTTCTATTTTCTGTTTAATTCCATCTCTGTAATAATGCAAGCTATGTTCTTCCAGGATTAATTCAGTAACACATACAATTGGTAAACTAATTAATTTGTCGGTAATATAAAAGTCAATTTTTGTTTTTTGTTGATGTGGGAGAATTTCTAATAAAACAGTATGCTTATTCTGTGTACCCTTAATCATCACTTCTAAATGTTTGACATAATCGGCTCTTGTATATCCATTTAAATAACAGCTGAATTTTTTAGGAATATCAAAAATAGCACGAATTGCGTCGTCTTGTATTACTTCAAATCCAAATAGGGAAGGGAAGCCCTGAAGTTCTATTAGTTTTGGAACAATGTTATCATTTTCGTCTATTGCAATAGCAAAGTCCATTACAATACAATCGGGATGGCTAGCTTCGTTTGGGGTTAAAGCATTTGCTGGAATTGCATTTTGAGTTAGCGCTTTAAATTGAGGAGCTAAAATTTGATTGCATATGGAATCGCCTGCTGCCAATAATTTTTTTGTAAAATCTTTACCCACAAAAATGGGTGTTTCTGCAATTCTAAATTGTATACTATTTGGAACTGCATTTTCTAAGAATGTCAAATATTGTTCGTATTTGGCTTGAGTAAAGGAATTATTAAACGCTTTTCTTAAATAAGGAATCATCCTATTAATGCTTTATCAAGAAAATTAGGTATAAAATGGGAGAACGTATTAGTTGTTTTGGCAGTATCTGCTAGTTTCATCATGATTTTATCCCACTTTTCTATTCCGAATTCTTCAATGATGGAGGCTTTAGTTTCGGGGTCTTTAAAATAGGACAATAAAATATTACTCTCTCCTTCGGGATGAAATTGGACTCCGTATATATAGTCATTAAATTTAACTGCCATAATCGCGCGTTCTAATGGCACATCAGGTCTAATTTTTTCTAAAGCAAGAATCTGAGCGCCCATTTCAACTATGACTTGGTCATTGGGTTCGGTGATTTGATAATAACGACTTTCTAGTGCATAGAAGGGATCTCCCAAATTATTAAATAAACTATCTTCAATAATTGGGTGTACTGGTAGAATGCCAATTTGCCTCGATTTTCTTAATGAAATTTTTCCAATTTCAAAATGTCTACAAGCCATTTGAAAACTATGACAAATTAAAAACACCCATTTCTTTTTATTGATAATGGTTTCCAGCCATTGTGTATAGGCATTATCCCATTCGCTATTTTTAGAGTCTACTGGAGAACCGGGACCACCTGTGGAAATATAAACATCGTAAGTTAGGTCTGGAATTTGACTTTGTAATCGAACATTATATATGTTTATCTCCAGTGTTAAAATGTGCTTGGTAGCCCATACATTCAACACTTCTAAAATACATGTCATTCCCAAATTAGGACTGCCTTCATACATGTCAAGAATTGCAACTTTAAAGGGGGAAGACTGCATTATAAATAGCTTAGGTTGGTCTTAGGCGATAAATTTAAAAGCGTCTCGTACATTAAATCAATAGTATCTACAATGTCTTTTTTATGAATCATTTCAACGGTAGTATGCATATATCTTAATGGGATTGAAATTAATACAGAAGGGCATCCGTCATTTGCATAAGCAAAGCTATCCGTGTCAGTTCCAGTACTTCTACTCAATGTTCTAAATTGTACAGGTATTTTCTTGTCTTTGGCAGTTTCTTCCACAATAGCTAATAATTTATTATGAATAGCTGGTGCATATGCTAGTGAAGGTCCTCTTCCACATAAAATATCACCCTCAATTGCCTTGTTGATCATTGGCGTATGTGTGTCATGGGTTACGTCAGTTACAATTGCAATATTTGGTTTAATTCTTCTCGCTATCATTTCTGCACCTCTCAATCCTATTTCTTCTTGTACAGCATTCACAATATATAGACCAAATGGAAGTTTCTTTTTATTTTCTTTTAATAATCTTGCCACTTCTGCAATCATAAATCCACCAATACGATTATCAAATGCACGACCAATTATAAAATCATGTGCTAATTCGTCAAATCCTTCTTCATAGGTTACCACGGCACCAATATGTATACCTAATGCTTCCACTTCCTTTTTAGTTCTTGCGCCACAGTCTAATGTGAGATTATCTACTTTTGGTTGTGGCTCTTTTTGTTCTGGATTACTCATTCTTGTATGAATTGCAGGCCATCCGAAAACTGCTTTAATAGGACCTTTTTTCCCATGAATCCAAACACGCATGCTTGGTGCAATTTGATGGTCTACTCCTCCATTCCTTTTTAAATGAATTAATCCTTGGTCATTAATGTAGTTAACAAACCAACTTATTTCGTCTGCATGTGCTTCAATGACCACTTTAAAAGCAGCATCAGGATTAATAACACCAACGGCTGTTCCATAAGGATCAGTAAAAGTGGTGTCTACGTATTTTGTTAAGTAGTTTAGCCAAATCTTTTGTCCACTTGTTTCAAATCCTACTGGAGAAGGATTATTAATATAAGATTTTAAAAACTCGAAAGAAATCGGGTTGATAAAAGCTTTTTTACTACTGCTATTTGATTTTTTTGAAGCTGCTTTTGCCATAATAAAGAATTGAATTAATCTACTGCAAGATAGTACTAATTGCTTTTATTTTTAGGGAGATAAATACCTACTTTTGTACTTATACCTTATAACTAATGAACCAGCCTCCTTTTGAAATAGAGAAATTATGGAATCCTAATACAGACCAGTTTTTTGCGCTTAGTAAAACCCTGTTTGAATGGCAGTCCAAACATAATAAAGTCTATAAAGAATGGGTTGAATTGGCCTCAGGAGGGATAAACAACCCAAATTCGCTAATTCAAATACCTTTCTTGCCTATTTCTTTTTTTAAAACGCATGAAGTGGTAGTTGGTGAAAAGCCAACATTGTATTTTGAAAGTAGTGGAACCACAATGGACGTAGTGAGTAAACATTGGGTAGCAGAACCTGCTATTTACGAAAAAAGTTTCCTGCGTTGTTTTGAATTATTTTACGGAAACCCTGCTGACTATTGTGTGATTGGATTATTGCCATCTTATTTAGAAAGACAGCACTCTTCCTTAGTGTATATGGTGGAGTATTTAATAAAACAATCAGGTCATGCTCAAAGTGGGTTTTATTTGAATGATTTCGAGAAACTAGATGTGGTACTACATGAGCTAGAATCAAAAAAACAAAAGACGATTTTGATTGGAGTTAGTTTTGCGCTATTAGATTTTGCAGACGCCTACCCACAGCAATTAAAAAATACAATTGTGATGGAGACCGGGGGGATGAAAGGAAGGAGAGAAGAAATGATTAAATCCGAATTACATTCGTATTTAAAGATGAAATTAGGGGTAGCACAAATACATTCCGAATACGGAATGACCGAGCTATTAAGTCAGGCATATGCAAAGCAGGATGGAATTTTCACTTGTCCACCTTGGATGAAAGTAATGGTGGGAGACCAAGAGGATCCTGGTGTTTTGAAAACCTCAGGAAGAGGGGTATTGCATGTAATCGACCTAGCTAATATATATAGTTGTGCATTCATAGCAACACAGGATCTATGCGAGTTATATGAGGATGGAAGCTTTCAAGTACTTGGTCGAATAGACAATAGTGATAGGAGAGGATGTAGCCTTTTAGTAGTTTAATCCTTTAACATTTTTTCAATAACTGGTATATACTCTTTATTAATACTATAGTTATATTGTCGTTTGTCAATCTTGTCTCTATTTTTAATAATTAGGGGCTCTGATTTTTGCGTAGACATTTTATATTTCTGATTAATTCGAATAAAATAGTCACTTCTACTTTTATTTTGAGTGAGTACATCTTTTTGTTGTACTCCAATTATTTTATTAATTAGTTTAGTTGAAAGAGATTCTCCTTTTAAATAGTGATGATATAATACATCTAATAATTCTTTTTCTATAATTGATAATGAATTAAAGAAATTGTCATTCAAAATAGAGGTCACTTCTTTTGGAAGTTTCTTTTTATTGATTACATATTTAAAAGAAAAATAAATTACTATACAGCTAAGTAGGATAATAATTAAAATAGAAATATTGGAATTACTTTTAAACCAATTGATATTTAAGAATTCGCTATTATTTAAATAAATTGGCTTAAGGTTGGAGTTGTCAAAGTCGGACAGTGTTATTGTTGCTTTTTTATAAATAAGCTTTCTATCTTTATTTATAGACACAAAATAAATGTCATTTCCTAGATTGAATTGTAAGGGCGAGAAATTGGGAATATTTTCAATCCCATACATTGAAAGCCAGATTTCTCTAAACTCGCCATTTTTCTGATTACTTAATTTCCCCAATGTGTTCTTTGAGAAATTGAGCCAGTAAAATTCTAATTCACTTTGGAATACGACAAAATCTCCGAAATGAAAAACATTTGAATTTCGGGAATTTATCTTTTGTAGGGTTGAGGGGTTTATCATTCCTAAAGTAGACCAGCTTCTAGTATTTAAATCAAAAACATAAAGGCTATCAACATTCAAAATTGTAAAACTATTTGGGAAATTATCATACCTAAAGGAATTGGTGACATATAATTTAGGGTTATTACTTTTTAAATTTATATGTGGAATAGTATGTCTTATATAATCAAAATATGTATAAACAAGTCTGTTGGACTGGCATAATTCCCATTGATGTGTTTCCTTGCTAAAATAGGTGGTAATACCCCTAATATGCCAAAATCCTTGACCTCCAGTTTGGAAGAGGGTATCTCTTAGCATATAATTATAGGAATAAAAGCTTGACCCCGAATGTACAGTTGAATCTATACGCTCCATTTCATATTGCCCATCTATTTTTTTTACAGAAAATAGTTTTCCAGTTCCTAATGGTTGAATTAATATTCTCTTTTTATCCTTTATTATATTGAAGTTGTTGAATTCTGATTTTTTTTGACCAAAGGGGAAATCTTTACTTTCAATACTTATAGTAGTAGAATTGATTGTATCTGCCGATAAAATATCAATTAGTGCTATTTCATTTTCATTAGATAGGTTATTTCTCTTTTGTGCTTCCACTATTAATGAATTACAAAAAAACAGGTAGCATAAAACTAAAAATGTATAAACGGACTTCATAGAACAAAATTAGGAAAAATATATAATAAGAAATTAACTTATTCGTATTTGTATATATTATATAATATATTAATAAATAAAGTAATTAAAAATCAATAAATTATAACTAAATATTTATTTTCTC
>CALPWK020000118.1 GCA_943327245.2 Comamonas sp. lk
GAATTCAAGAGCACCCATTGGCCTTGAGCTTGTTGCCAGAGAAGTTTTCGTTAAGACAATTGCAAAATGTGTATGAGGCAATTTTAAATACCAAGTTAGATAGACGAAATTTTAGAAAGAAATTTGCAAGCATGGGTTTGTTGGTGGATACTAGCGAAATGGAAATAAACGTTACCCACCGTCCAGGCAAACTATACAAGTTCGATTACGACCAATATGAGCTAAGTAAAAGGAATTGGGTAGGTATTGATTTTTAAATACCTTTAGTGACTTTTACAAATAGGTACACTATGTTATATTCAATGACGGGTTATGGTAGAGCAGAATTAAATTTCAACGATAAAATTTTTATAGTAGAGGTGAAATCTTTAAATGGCAAGCAATTTGACTTACGTTTAAATATCCCTTCTTTATTAAAGCCGTATGAAATTGAGATAAGAAATAAACTAAATGAAGTGATACTTCGTGGTAGTGTTGAATGCAATATTAATATGAAGTCCAATGGCATAGCTAAGCCAGTTAGTGTAAATAAAGAATTAGCTAAATCTTATTTCCAGCCTATTGCAGAATTAGCGAGTGAATTAGGCATTGGCACGGACAATATTTTAAGTACGATTTTGAAAATGCCAGACGTTATTTCTTCTACTAACGAAGTAATATCTGAAGAAGAATGGAAAGCACTTTATGGAGTATTGCTAGAGGCTATTACTCATTTAATGAATCATAGAAGAGACGAGGGAAAGTCCATTGAAAAAGATTTAGTAGAAAGAGTAGCTGCTATTTCTGAACAACAATCCGTGATAGAAAAATTCGAACCTAATAGAAGGTCGAAAGTGAAAGAGAATTTAGTGAAACAATTAGAACAACATATTGGGGCAGATAAATATGATACTAACCGTTTAGAGCAGGAGTTGATTTATTATATTGAGAAAATTGACATTTCGGAAGAACGAGTGCGTTTAACCAATCACTGTGAATATTTTAATACTATTTTAAAAGAGTCGGATCCTTCAAAAGGGAAAAAGCTTTCTTTTATTTTACAGGAAATGGGAAGAGAGATTAATACTACTGGATCAAAGGCGAATGACGTTGATATTCAAAAAGCAGTGATTCAAATGAAAGATGAATTAGAAAAAGCAAAAGAACAAATCTTAAACGTTTTATAAAATGACTTTGTTTAAGTCCCTAAGTATTTATTTAGTTTCTGCACTAGTGCTTATTACTAGTTGTAAAACTATAACCTTGTACGAACAAAATACTATTTATCCTGAACATCAATGGTCTTCTAAAACTATTAATGGGTATCAGTTTAATATTGAAGATACCAGTACTATGTATAAAGTGTTCTTTGTAATTAGACATCATAATGCATACCATTATAAAAACATTTGGTTGCAGGTGAATATGAAAGCGCCGGGTGACACGCTTGTAAAGCAATCAGTAAATTTAAATTTAGCCGACGACTTGAATGGATGGCTAGGGACAGGAATGGATGATATTTATGACCAACGAATTCCAATTACAGCAACTCCAATAAAGTTGCATAAAGGGGTATATCATATTAGTGTGCAACATACGATGCGCGAAGACCCGCTTCAAAATATTTTATCTACCGGCATACGCGTAGAAAAAGTAAAGCTATGAGAACTTCCTTTAAAATAAATAAGCTAAAATTTGTAAGCATTATCTATTGGCTTTTTTTGACCTATATGATTGCTGCATTCGTTTGGTGGTATGTTTCTTTAGAGAAGCAAAATGATCAAATTGCAAATATTCAATTTGGCTCTATTCAATCAGACGACCCTGCAATAGCATCGAAGTCGAAGTTTATTCAAACCTTTCAGGACCGTAAAAGAAAACAATACCTAGGAGAAGGGGTGACTTTTTTATTTTTATTTTTATTAGGTGCCATATATGTTTACCGTTCCTTATTAAAGCAAATTAGATATTCTAATCAGCAGCAGAATTTCATGATGGCCGTTACGCATGAATTAAAAACACCTATTGCCGTAACGCAATTAAACATAGAGACACTTTTAAAAAGAACATTAAGTTCAGAACAACAAAAACAACTCCTTGCTAATTCTTTGAAGGAAACGCAAAGGTTAGATAGTCTTTGTAATAATATTTTATTAGCATCTCAATTAGACTTAGACGAGTATCAGCAGAACAAACAGGAAATTGATTTAACAACCATAACAGAATTTGCTATTAAGTCATTTCAAGAAAGATTCCCTAGCAGATTATTGGATATCCATATTCAAGACAATGTATATATTCAAGGGGAACCATTGTTGATTCAGTTAATGTTGAATAATTTGATGGACAATGCACATAAGTATTCGCCCATTGAGTCGCCTATCCATATTGGCCTATCTCAAAACGAAACCAATACAATACTCTATGTTCAAGACGAGGGCCAAGGAATTCCTATGTCAGACAGGGAAAAAGTTTTTGAAAAATTTTACAGATTAGGTACCGAATTCACTAGGGCAACTAAAGGAACAGGATTAGGTCTTTTTCTATGTAAGAAAATTGCACAGTTTCATAATGGCAGTTTAACTATAAAAGACCACCATCCAAAAGGGAGTATTTTTACCTTTTCTATGCCCAATCAGGCCTAAATTTCATTTTTTAGTCTTTTATAGACAATGTTTTAGTGAATTAAGCGTTAGTTATATAGTTAATTATTGCCCATGTCTTTGTCTTCCATACTTGATTTTTTACAGCCAGTTAATCTTGCAATTTTGTCAAATGACGAAGGGTATAGAGATACGCAGTTAGGTAGACATATTAAAGTGAATGAGCAGGGGTTGCCTGACATTACGGATGTTGATATTGTTATTATTGGTGCTGGAGAAACCAGAGGTGCTGGCTATGCTTTAAACGAACATGCTGCAGCTGACGCCGTAAGGTCTGCATTATATAGTTTGTATTATTGGCATTCACAAGTGACCATTGCAGACTTAGGAAATGTAAAACTTGGGCAATCTATACAGGATAGTTATGCTGCTTTAAGAACTGTTATTTCCGAACTCATTTTGCAAAACAAAAAAGTTATTATAATTGGTGGTTCGCATGACTTAACGCTGCCTCAATACCATGCATATACTTCTATCCCTACTTTAGTGAATGCCGTAGTTGCTGACGCAAAAATCGACTTGGATTTAGAAGCACGCTTGCCAGCAGACCATTTTTTAGAAGAACTATTTACAGGGTTACCGAATCATCTAAATCATTACGCCCATATTGGATTTCAAAGTTATTTTATGCATCCACATATGTTGGAGACCATTGATAAGTTGAGATTTGATTGTTTTAGACTAGGAGTAGTGAGAGAGGATATTGAAGAAATGGAGCCAGTAATTAGAGATAGTCATATGATGAGCTTTGATATAAGTGCAATACAAAATGCACAAGCACCTGCTAATATTATTACCCCTAATGGATTAAATGGGGAAGAAGCCTGTGTATTAATGCAGTATGCAGGGATGAGTTGGAAAACGAGCACCATTGGATTGTATGGTTACCAGGCAGAATTGGATAGAAATAATATGACGGCTACCCAAATAGCTCAAATGATTTGGTACATTATTGATGGTGTTCAAAAAGGCAAAAAAGAAGCAGTATTGTCGGACGTTGACAGATTCAAGGAATTTCATATTGCCTTTTCAGATATAGAAACCAATTTTTTACAAAGCAAAAGTACTGGTAGATGGTGGATGCAAATGCATAATAATGACTGGGCTCCCTGCAGTTATAAAGATTATTTAGTAGCTTCCAATAACGAAATTCCAGAAAGATGGTTAAGAGCATTAGAAAGAGAATAAATTTTCCAATACAATATATTTTTCCAGCATTTGCTGCCTTGTTATTGTCGTCTTGTTCCATTATGCAAGCACAAAAAACATTGATTAAAGTGCCTGCATTAAAAGGAGCACATGTGGGTATCGCCATTTACAATGATACCAAGGGAGAATGGATTACAAAATATCAAAGCGATCATAATTTCACACCAGCTAGTAATGTAAAAATTCTGGCTACTTATATTGCGTTGCAATATTTAGGGGATTCTTTGCCTGGATGGAAAATGGCAGAAAATGCAGATACTTTATTTTTATATCCACAGGGCGATCCTAGTTTTTTGCATCCCGACTTTAAGTACCAACCCATTGTTGACTTAATAAAGGGTACAAAAAAGCAAGTTGTAATTTGTCCATTTAATGCCAAAGATAAATTTGGGGTGTTTGGAGATGGTTGGGCTTGGAATGATAGAGGGGAGGAATACCAAGTGGAACGATCCAGAATGCCTTTTCTAGGAAATATGTATCAGTATCAAACAGTAAGTTTAAATGACACTTTGAAACTGCCTATTCAAGTCGGATTATTCCCAATAACAGCAGCTACTAAAATAATTAAAACAGTCCCTACAGATTCTTTATTAAAAATCATGATGCTTCGCAGTGATAATTTTTATGCAGAGCAAGTATTATTAATGGTTAGTGAACAAGTACTAGGCAGAATGGACGATGCTGCAATTATTGACACCATTTATAAAACTGAATTTGCTAATTTGCCACAACCTATGCGCTGGGCAGATGGTAGCGGACTAAGTAGATATAATCTAAACACACCCGAAAACTATATTGCTATATTAAAGCAGATGCAAACAAAGTTTGGAGAAGCAAGAGTGAAAAATATTTTTGAAAAAGGTGGAGAAGGGACTATAAGTACTTATTATAAAGACTTCCCTGGCGAAGTGTATGCAAAAACAGGAACCCTTGGAGGACAGGTGGCATTGAGTGGATTTATATATACACAAAAGCATCAAAAATTATACTTCTCTGTTTTGGTAGGGAATCACATGAGTAAGACAAGCAGTCAAGTTAGAAAAGCGGTAGAAGTATATTTAACTAAAATTGCAAAAGGCAATTAATTAATTATTTGCTAAATAAGCTGTCTAAATAATCTTCCTTAAAGGCAATATAAGTAGGAGCTCCCGAAGCAGTAATATTTGGCGTCTCGCAATCATTTAGCGCATCAATCAAACTATGCATTTCCAATTGTGTCAATTGCTTGCCATTTTTGATTGCCATCTGCCTAGACATACAACGAATTAATTTCTCTCTTTTACTAAATTTTACGTCCGCTGTAAAATGCTTGAACTGTTCTAGTAATAATTCAATAGCGTTTTTTTCGTTACCAGACTCCACGTCGGCTGGTATACCTTGAATGATAAAACTATTAGGCCCGAAGGATTCTATTTCATAACCAATTAAAGCAAGGTCTGGAATAATTTCTTCTAAAAGAACTGTATCTGCCGCGCTAAGTTCAAGTACTACCGGAAATAAACTTTTTTGAGTAGCATGTGGTTGTACACTTGCTTTTTGATATTTCTCATACAAAACGCGCTCATGAGCTAGCTGTTGATTCACCATTAAGAATCCGCTAGTAGCAGGGGCTATGATATAGGTATTATGAATTTGTAATAAAGTAGCATCCTTCAAAACCGCTAAACCTCTTTCCTTTTCATATAAGCCCATGGAAGATGATTTAATGATATAGCTTTCTTCTCCTAGTTGCTCATTACCTAGTTGTTGATTTTGAGAAAAGTCTGCGGCGGTTGGGAGTTCTGTAAAAAAACTTTTCCAGTTTTGATTTCCGGCACCACTAGACTTTGGAATAAAATGTGCTTGATTCTTTTTTGAAAATCCTTCATATAAAGAACTGCTAGTCACACTTCTTATATTGTCTTCCCCCAATGGCTTTTGAATCGCGTCCAGTGATTGAATATTAGCGTCTAATGAAAAGTCCAAGGAAGGAGCAATGCTAAATTGAGCAAGTGCATGCTTAACAGCGGCTTGAACAAATGCATAAATAATTTTATCGTCTTCGAATTTTATTTCTTGTTTAGTGGGGTGCACATTAATGTCTACTTGTGCAGGGTCTACGTCTATGTATAAAATATAACTTGGGTAACTGTCTTTTGCTAAAAGACCTTCAAATGCATTGGCTACCGCATGGTGTAAATAGGCGCTTTTAATAAAACGGCGATTAACAAAAAAATATTGGTCGCTTCTTGTTTTTTTTGCGGTGTCGGGCTTGCCTACAAACCCTGTTATTGTTAAGTAATCTGTATTCTCCCCAACAGCAACTAATTTAGTTTGGTAGGAATTCCCTAATACCTGAATGGCTCTTTGTTTAAAACTTCCTCCATCCCAATGGAATACTTCTTGGCCATTATTACTAAAACTAAAAAACACTTCAGGAAAGGCAAGTGCGACTCTGGTAA
>CALPWK020000119.1 GCA_943327245.2 Comamonas sp. lk
GCGCATAAATTATAATTGCGTCAGACAAATTCGCGCTTAATTGTTGTTGCAAGGCAACTTGTTCTAGTTGATTCTGCTTGACCATTATGCCATTTGCTGCAATTCTAGCTCTTTGAGCAGCAGCAAATATAGGAATTGTCACACCCATGTTAACAGCGGCAAAACGATGACCAGTGCCATAGTATCGCTCGTTGTTTTGAGTTGTAGTTTGCCATCCAATAATAGTGGACGAATTGTATCCAAAATTGAATGAAGGATATAATTTACTTTTTTCCAATTGCACTTGCTGGGATGATCGTAAAATATTCTTTTCCTGAATTTTCAACAAAGGCGTTTCATTTACAACTAGAATATCTGGCATTGCAGAAATCGACATGAATATTTTTGAATCAAAAGGCTCATATGCTTTACTGCAATTCAATAAAATATTAAATTGATTATTTAATATTTTATACCCAGCATTTAAAGACTGTAATTGATTACTAATTTGAACCAATTGGTTTTCGGCAGTTATTTTTTCTAAAATATCCGTATTCCCAGCAACAAATCTTTGTCTTGCTTTAATGGCAAATTCTGTATAAATACTGTCCGCCTCTAACAATAATTTTCTTTTATTTTGAAGCACCAGTATCTGATAAAAATGCTTTCTAATATTGCTTCTTAATTCAATTTCTCTTTGAATTTTAGTAAGCTCACTAATTGCAATATTCGATTTTACTATATCTCCTTGATATTTGTATACACTGGGGAATTGAATGCTTTGAGAAATAGCATACCTATTATCGTCTTGAAATCCATTCAATTTGCCGTATCCAAAATCAACAACTGTCTTGTCTATATCAACATTACTTTTTTTAAGCGCTTTGAAATAATTCACTTGTTCATTCGTCACTTTGATGGAAGCATTGTTTTTTATAGCACTGTCTAAAGCTGCATTGATTGTGATTTTTTCTTGAGCAAACGCATTTTGTTGTAATAACAATAAAGCTAATAATGCAACAGGTATTTTTTTATTCATCTTTAAATAGCTTGATCCGGTTTCAAATAAGACATATAGGACTGGAAGTACAAATAAGGTCAACATAGTGGAAATAATTAATCCTCCTATTACAACAGTTGCTAATGGCTTTTGAACTTCTCCTCCTGCTCCTGTGCTAATAGCCATTGGTATGAAGCCTAATGCAGGGACTAGCGCAGTCATTAATACGGCTCTTAATTTAGACTTGGTAGCATGTATTACAATTCTTTTTACATCATGCCAGCCTTCTGCTCTAAGTCTATTAAATTCGGACACTAATAAAATACCATTTAATACCGCAACACCAAACAAGGCAATAAATCCTACACCTGCCGATATACTAAATGGCATACTCCTAATGGACAATGCAAAAATTCCACCCATGGCAGACAAAGGTATTGCAGTGTATATTAATAGCCCTTGTTTTACAGACCCAAATGCAAAGTAGAGTAATAAGAAAATTAAGAATAAAGCTATCGGCACTACAACACTTAATCTTTCTTTTGCAGCAGTCATGTTTTCAAAGGACCCTCCATAAACAATGGTATACCCTTTTTGTAATTTCAATTTTTTACCAATTTTTTGTTGCAACTCGCCCATTATTGTTTGGACATCTCTTCCATTTACATTAAAACCAACTATAATTCGGCGTTTTGTATTTTCTCTTTGTATTTGATTTACCCCTTCTACTTCTTCAATATTTGCAACATAAGACAGTGGGATTTGTACTCCCTGTGCTGTATTGATTAACAAATTTTGAATATCAGAAATACTTTTTCTGGACTCCCCGTCTAAACGCACTACCATGTCAAATCTTTTTTCTTCCTCATATACTTGGCCCGCAATTTGTCCAGCAAAAGCAGCGTTAACGACTTTGTTTATATCGGACACATTTAGACCATATTTAGACATCCCTTCCCTGTTATATTTAATTACAACCTGTGGCATGCCTGTTACTTTCTCTTCATAAATATTTACAGCACCGTCCACTGTTTTAATAATGCCATTCAACTGTCCAGCATATTTTGTTAGTGAATCTAAATTTTCTCCAAATATTTTACATACCACATCCTGTCTTGCACCCGTCATAAGTTCATTGAATCTCATTTGAACAGGAAACTGGAATCCTACCGTTATGCCTGGAACTTCCTCCAACACTTTAGTCATTTTCATACTTAGCTCACTAAAGGACTTAGCAGACGTCCACTCTTTTTTGTCTTTTAGGATCACCATCATATCCCCTGCTTCAAAAGGCATAGGGTCGGTAGGTATTTCTGCACTGCCAATTTTAGTGACAATTTTTTGTATTTCCGGAAAGTTTTTTAATAATAGTTTGGAAGCTTTTTGAGTAGACTCAATCGTATTATTCAAATTACTTCCGGTAAGCACTCTTGTTTCCACTGCAAAATCCCCCTCCTCTAATTGCGGTATAAATTCTCCCCCCATATTTAATAACAATATAACAGCTACCGAAAATAATAACACGGTAGAAACAATTACTGTTTTAGGAATCCCTAATACCTTATTTAATATCGGCTGATACTTAGTTTCAAGCCATTTCATTAATCTATCCGTCATGTTCTGCTTATGCTTTAGTTTTTTATTCAAAACTAAAGCTGCCATCATGGGGACATAAGTAATTGATAAAATAAATGCACCAAAAATGGCAAATGCAATTGTATATGCCATTGGTTTAAACATCTTCCCTTCAATTCCTTGCAAAGACAAAATTGGCAAATAAACTATTAGAATAATTATCTGGCTAAATACCGCAGATTTAATCATTGCCCCAGTTGACTTACCCACTTCCTCGTCCATTTCATGCTGATTGATGGAAGTTAATGTCCTAAAATGTTTAGAATGTGCGAATCTATGTAAGATAGCTTCAACAACAATTACTGAGCCATCTACAATTAATCCAAAATCAATGGCGCCCAGTGACATCAAATTACCACCTACTCCAAACATATTCATCAAGATAACCGCGAATAACATGGATAAAGGAATAACAGAAGAAACTATCAATCCAGCACGAAGATTCCCTAAGAAAAATACTAAAACGAAAATTACAATTAACGCCCCCTCTATTAAATTAGTCTCGACTGTTTTAATGGCATTGTTAACCATCTTAGTTCTATCTAAGAAAGGCTCTATCACGACTCCTTCTGGTAACATTTTTTGTATCTCCGCCATTCTTTCCTTTACACGCTTCACTACAGCAGAAGAGTTTTCCCCCTTCAGCATCATGACAACTGCACCAGCAACCTCTCCTTCGTCATTGAATGTCATGGCACCGTATCTAATAGCAGACCCATACTGCACTTTTGCTAAATCACTTATTAATAAGGGTGCTCCGCCACTCACTTGCTTTACCACAATTTTTCCAATATCATCTAAAGAAGCAGTTAAACCTTCCGTTCTAATATATAAAACAGTTGGCCCTTTTTCAATATAAGCACCTCCCGTATTTTGATTATTACTTTCAAGTGCTTTGAAAATATCTGATATTGTCAACCCATATGCTTTCAGTTGATCTTGCTTTACTGCAATCTCGTATTGTTTTAATTTTCCACCAAAGCTTGCCACTTCCGCAACACCAGGAGTGCCAATTAGTTGACGTCTAACAATCCAATCCTGAATAGTTCTTAATTGCATTACATCATACTTACCTTCATATCCTTTTAATGGTCTCACCACATATTGATAAATTTCCCCTAGCCCTGTTGATACGGGAGCAAGCTCGGGTGAACCAGTGCCAGCAGGAATGTCCTGCTGAACTCTTTGCAACTTTTCACTAATTTGTTGCCTTGCCCAATAAATATCAATTCCATCATTAAAGACAATGGTAATTAATGACAATCCAAAACGAGAAAAACTCCTGATTTGTTTGGTGCCTGGGATACTACTACAAGCCTGCTCAATAGGGAATGTAACTAAGCGTTCAATATCCGTTGCCCCTAAAGAAGGGGACACTGTAATGACTTGTACTTGATTGTCTGTAATATCTGGTACCGCGTCAATGGGAAGTCTAGTGACTTCAAAAATACCCCAGCCTAAAAGCGAAATAACGAATAGGCCTATAATTAACTTATTCTTGATAGAATAGGCTATGATTTTATTTAACATAAATATTTATTATTCAAAGGAATTGAAAAATGGCATAGCTAGTATGCAATAGTATAAATAGGAAAATTAAGCTCGGGGTGGCTGAAAGATATTTTTGAGCGCATTAGAAGAATGCTTCTCGTCATCGAATATGATATAATTTTTACTAGCAGTAAAACTTAATATTGGAATGGTCACTTGCTTTGGTGCAAATAAACTCACAAAATTCAAAAGGGATACCGTACGATTAGAAGATTTAAAAGGCAGTTGCATGTCCTGTTGGTAATCTCTATCATAAGTTTGATTCGTAAAATAATGCATGTCAATAAATTCAGAAAAACTTAGGCCTTTCTTTATTTCTTGATGTGTTTTATAATGAGCAAACAAATGGGGCACTTTAAGTAACTGATACGCTTCTGTAGCACCTAGTAGGTATAAAGACGTTAATAATATAGTTACAAATTTCCTCACCCCCTAAAGCTAATCATTTTTTAGCGCTTTTGAACCTAGGCAAGGCATTAAAAAACAGATAGTCAAGACTCATGTAATAACTTCTACTAGCATTGCGCTGCATGTTGTCCAATACGGGCAATCGATAGCCAAAATTTAGCTTTGCCTGGCTATTAAATATAAATTGAACAGCAGGGGCAATGTCTAAGAAATGAGCTTTATTTTGAATTGATTGCTGTCCTAGCATTTCTACATAAAAGTTGATATTAGTTTGTTTGTAATTTTTATAAGTAACAGGATATAAAAGCAAGCCATTCGACCAGGAATACTGAAATGCATTCTTGGAATAGTTTGTATTTCCAGTATACCTATATAGCCAACCTAAAGTGACTGAGCTTGCCCATTTATGCTTAAGCTTAGTTGCAATAATTCCTGCCCCAATTAGCTTTTGTTGTCCGTCTAATAATATAGCTTGTTCAGCAGGATTATTGCCAGAAGCAACTGCTTTTAAATACCCAGCGAATCGAGCATGTTCATGTAAAGCGTCTGAAGAATAAAAACGATACTGCGTATAAAAATCAACTGACTTATAATTGGTACCAATATGCGCCATCCATTTTTTCTGAATACTAAACTCTAATTGTGTATTAAAATTTGCTTTTGTATAATAATTTTTCAGGAACTCACTTCCTTCCATTTGTAGAAAAGATTGTTTAATAATTAGAGAACTAGCTGGCATGACACTTGCAGGCTCACTATAAACATATAATTCCTGTGCATTCAGTCTAGTCAAACCTATAAAAAATAAACAACCTAAAGCTGCGACGATTACATTTACTAATGATCTATTTTGCATGGTTAAAAATTGAGTAAATAAATTCCATTTGCCGGCTGAATGTCTTTATTTACAATAAACACTTTCTGTTCGCTCTTCAGCGGCTTATTTGCTTTAAGCTGCCATTTGAATTGATACCCTGCATTTTCAAAAACAGTTTCTTTTACTGCTACTTTATCTGTAAAGCTCATTAGGAGCGCCAATTTCTCAATAGCGAAGCCTGCATCATAAACGGCGTCCCTCAAGGCTTCTATTTGAATTTTTTGATCCTTCTTGAATTCAAGTAAAAAAGTTGACGTTTCAATATTCACTTTTACAGTGTCTACAAATTGGACTTTCTCTAAAGCTTTATAGATTGCCTTTGAACACATAGAACAGGTCAAACCACTTGCCTGAATTTCAGCTGATTTAATTTGGGCATGCAATTGCATACTGCAAATGAAAAATGTTATTAATAATATACCTCTTGATTTCATGTTAATGCTTTAATACCAATATCAGCGTACTTTTCAGTACGCTGATATAAGATTGATTTTAATTAAAAATTATGCTTTTTTACAACAAGAAGCGTCCTTACAACAAGACATTGACTTACTGCCGCTCATGCCTTTTTTAGCGGTAGCCATTCCTTTCTTGCAACATGCTGCATCTTTTTTGCAATTATTTTTACCGTCTTTAGTACATGCCCCGTCATTACAACAAGACATTGTCTTACTTGCGGTCATAGCAGATTTAGGAGTCCGATCGTATTGACAACACTCGTCTAACTTACTGTATGCTTCTTGAGAGGCAGTTTGATGCTCCGTGTCATAACCAGCTTCCGCAATCGCAGCTTCTATTTTGTCAGTAGAAGTTGTATTGCCGTCAAAACCTAATGTTA
>CALPWK020000120.1 GCA_943327245.2 Comamonas sp. lk
GTTTTCCTGAATATCATCGTGCGCAATATTTTAATGTGGGAGACGGAGAAAGGACCAATGGACTTGAAAAATTGATATCCTACGCACAAGCTATGCAGTCTATGAATACAGGAACTACTAATACCCTATTTGGAGACTTACCTTCTGCTATGCAAGTTCCTATTCCTAAATTAGCGGTTTGCGAGGAATGGACTTTGACAGAAAAATTAGATCACGAAAAAGATATTACTGGTATGTTTATGAGTGGTCATCCATTAGACCATTTTGGATTTGAAATGAAGCATTATTTATTTACCCCTATTAATGATTTCAATGAAATAAAGGATATGTTAGCGTTTCAAACGAATCAATTAGGAAAACCTTTTAAGCTAGCTGGATTAGTGACCGAAGTACAACACAGAATCACAAAAACTGGAAAGAACTTTGGATCATTTGTAATAGAAGACTTTACAGGTAAAACAGATTTCATTTTATGGAGTGAGGATTATGTAAAGTTTCAAAACTATTTAGAAGTTGGGCAAAAGATTTATATGACAGGTGCTTTTAGAAATAGATTTAATCAAGCAAATTTATTTGAATTCAAAATTCAACAAATGTCATTATTAGAAATTGTTAAGCAAAGTCAAACAAGGTCTATTGAAATAAGTTTACATCCAGCAAATTTAAAACCAGAAATGATCGACTTTTTTGAGAAAAACTTAAAAGACTTTCCTGGAAAGACTCAATTAAAAATCAACTTTATTGAACCTAAGGAACAACTTGTAGCTAGTTTATTGACTTTTGATAGAGGATTATTAATGAATGACGAATTGGTAAGTTTCTTGGACGAATTCCCGGAATTGCAGGTTCAAGTCAACTTGGTATAGACAGCTGCCTGACTGACAGTTAATTTGTCCCCATTGAATTTATATAAAGGTGGAAAAGTCAAATGGGCAGTTATTAAAGAATGGAGTTATTTTTGATCTATTAGAATTATAAGAAAACAATTAATAAATATAACATTATGGCATTAGAATTTACAGACGCGAACTTCCAGACCGTAGTTATGGAGAGCGATAAGTTGACAGTAATTGATTTTTGGGCAGAGTGGTGTGGTCCTTGTAGAGCTATCGGGCCAGTTATTGAAGAATTAGCGGTTCAGTATGAAGGAAAAGTAAATATTGGAAAAGTGAATGTTGACGTTAACCCTAATTTGAGCATGAACTTTGGTATTACTTCCATTCCTGCTATCCTTTTTGTAAAAGGTGGACAGGTAGTAGATAAGCAAATTGGTGCAGTTCCTAAAGCAGTTTTAGATAAGAAAATACAATCTCATTTATAAGACCTATTCTGGAAATAGCTAATACGGCTATAAATCATTGAAATCCCGCTAAATGCGGGATTTTTTATGTCTAAAAAGCAATCATTTAAAACAAATTTTATTATCTTTCTTCCTTAATTCTATCCCATGGCAAGATTTCAAGGCATTGTAGGTATTATTCTTATTTTAATGATCGCATATGTATTCTCTAATAATAAAAAGAGAATCAACTATCGTTTAGTAATGAGTGGTCTTGCACTTCAATTGACTATTGGAATATTAATCTTAAAAATACCAGCAGTAACCAACTTTTTTCAGTTTTTGGGAAGAGGCATGGGTAAGATTGAACAATTTGCACGTCAAGGAGCTTCCTTTGTTTATGGTGGTGTGGCCGCTACTACCCCAGCTGGTGTAGCCGATTTTACCAATGGTGGCTTTGTATTTGCTTTTAATGTGACCGCAACAATTATTTTAGTTTGTGTATTAGTTGCCTTGTTTTATCATTTTGGAATTATGCAAAGAATTGTTGCCGTAATTGCAAAGTCCATGAATTTTATAATGCGTGTTAGTGGTGCAGAAGCATTGAGTAATGTAGCGAGTGCCTTTGTTGGTCAGGTAGAAGCACAGGTTATGATACGTCCTTATTTACCTACAATGACTAAAAGTGAAATTTTAGCAAGTATGAGTGGAAGCTTAGCTTGTATAGCAGGTGGAATATTAATAGTGTATGCAAATATGGGTGCACAAGCAGGCATGGATTTAGCTCCCAAATTAATTACAGCAAGTTTAATGGCAGCTCCAGGAGCATTAGTAATAGCTAAAATTGTTTTCCCAGAAACAGAAGTTTCACAAACAATGGGCAAAGTCACCTTAGAAGTAAAAAGCCAATATAGTAATACCATAGATGCAATTACACATGGTGCAGGTGAAGGATTTAAGATTGCAATGAATGTAATTGCTATGTTGATTGGATTTATTGCTTTAATCGCTTTGATTGATTGGAGCTTATTTAAACTTGGACATTTATTTAGTGCTGACTTGAATTTGAGTTTGAATTATTTATTTGGAAAACTATTCTACCCGATGGCTTGGTCAATGGGTATTCCAAATGTAGACATTCAAAATGCAGCTACCCTTTTAGGTCAAAAATTAACCATTAATGAATTTGTAGCGTTTAAAAGTTTAACAAGCAAAGCAGTTCCTATTATCACTGAAAAGGGATTATTTATAGTAAGTATAGCCATTTGTGGATTTGCCAATTTTAGTAGTGTTGGAATGCTTATTGGCGGTATTGGAGAATTAGTTCCAAGCCGACGTAAAGACTTGGCAGAATTAGGACTAAAAGCTTTGCTTTGTGGAACTTTAGCCTCTTATTTGTCTGCAAGTATTGCAGGTATTTTAGTAGGATAATTTAGCAACCAATTCTTAGTATAATTCGTAACTTTGTACCCTATAAAGGAAACAATATGAATACGAAAAATATTGAAGTGATTATTGGTGCAGCAAAAGACATTCAACTACAAAAAATAGGAAATAAAGTAATTAATAATGATCGCCTTACTTTTGATGAAGGTGTTTATTTATTTGAAAAAGCATCCCTACCCTATGTTGGTGCTTTAGCTAATTGGAAAAGAGAATTTTTACACGGAGACAAGACCTATTTTAATAAGAATTTTCATATTGAGCCTACCAATGTATGCGTTTTCTCTTGCAAGTTTTGTTCTTATTCTAAATTATATGCACATAAAGAAGAAGGTTGGGAATTAACCATTGATCAAATGTTAGACATCGTAAAATCATACGATGGCAAGCCCGTAACCGAAGTGCATATTGTGGGTGGCGTGCATCCTAAATTAACCTTGGCCTTTTTCTTGGAATTAATGAAAGCAATAAAAGCACATCGTCCTGATTTGCATATAAAAGCATTTACTCCTGTGGAATTGGAATACATGTTCCGCAAAGCTAATGTGACTGCAGAAGAAGGAATGCGATTAGCACATGAAGCAGGTTTAGATTCATTACCAGGTGGCGGTGCTGAAATATTTCATCCAGCAATTAGAACTATAATTTGTGCTGACAAAGCTACTGCAGACGAATGGTTACATATACATAAAGTGGCACATAATTTAGGAATGCATAGCAATGCAACTTTATTATATGGCCATATTGAAAAATACGAACATCGTATTGATCATATGGAAAGACTTAGACAATTACAAGATGAAACAAAAGGATTTAATACTTTCATTCCATTGAAATTTAGAAATGAAGGAAATGATATGAGTCACGTTCCAGAGAGCACATTAGCTGAGGATTTGAAAATGTATGCTATTTCAAGATTATACTTGGATAATTTCCCTCACGTAAAAGCATACTGGCCAATGCTGGGAAGGCAATCGGCACAATTAACATTAAGCTATGGTGTGAACGACATTGATGGAACCATTGACGATACCACAAAAATATACTCAATGGCTGGTAGTGAAGAACAATCACCTGCTATGACAACTCCACAACTAGTTGCGTTAATTAAACAAGCCAATCGCCAACCAATTGAAAGAGGGACGCTATATAATGTAATTCAAGATTATAGTAATTACGAATTTGCTGAAAACGAGATTTAATTAAGTTAACATTCGGCTAGAGCAATTGGTATCTGAATTGCCAATCCACCGTCAGCGGTTTCCTTATATTTAACATTCATATCCTGTGCGGTATTCCACATAGTATTAATTACTTTATCTAAACTTACTAATGCAAAGTCAGGTTTACTTTGTAATGCTAATTGCGCTGCAGTAATCGCTTTGATTGCCCCCATTGTATTTCTTTCAATACAAGGAATTTGAACTAATCCCCCAACAGGATCACAGGTTAAACCTAAATGATGTTCCATAGCAATTTCTCCTGCCATCAAACATTGTTTTTGATTACCTCCTAATACTTCTGTTAATGCTGCAGCAGCCATTGCAGAAGACACTCCTATCTCCGCTTGGCATCCACCCATTGCTGCAGAAATTGTTGCACCATTTTTAAATAAAATTCCAATAGCACTCGAGGTAAATAAGAAATTACGAATTGCTGTTGGTGTATTTTTATTGCAAAATAAAATGCTGTATAGTAAAACAGAAGGGATCACCCCTGCTGCCCCATTAGTTGGTGCCGTAACAACTCTTCCAAATGATGCATTTTCTTCGTTAACGGCTAATGCAAAACAACTCACCCAATCTAAAATATATTTAAAGTCTGTTCCTCCTTTTTGAATTAATTCCATCCAAGATTTTTGATCGGTATAGTGTTGGTCTTTAAGTAACTTTTTATTCAAGTCATATGCGCGTCTTCTAACTTGTAATCCGCCTGGCAAAGTTCCTTCTGTATGACATCCTTTATAAATACAATCCAACATGGTTTGCCAAATATGATCTAGCTGACTATCTAATAAGGATTCTTCTAATATATTTTTTTCATTCTCTCTAATAATATCACTTATTGGCAAACCAGTTTTCATACACCAATGCAACAAATCATTCGTGGTAATAAAATTAAATGGCATTTCTTTTTCTTCAGAAACTGTATTCAATTGTTTCAATGAATTTGAAATATCCTTTTCAGATTCAATAAAGCCTCCACCAATTGAATAGTACGTAAATGTAAAAGCGGCTAATTCTGTTTGTACAATAAAACTCAATGCATTCGGATGGTGTGGTAATAATTGATTTTTTAAAAATTGAATATGCTCATCATAAATGAATAACAATTCATGTTTACCATTCAATAATAAAGAATGATTCAGCTTAATGGCATCAATTTTGGAAGCCATTAATTCAGTAGATGTGGTAATTGGATCTTCCCCCATTAAACCCATCATCACAGCTAAATCAGTACCATGACCTTTTCCAGTTTTTGCTAATGACCCGTATAATAATACTTTAACACTAAGTACATTTTCTATTCCAATTCTATGTTCAATTTCCACTAAACACTGTCTAGCAGCAACCCAAGGCCCTAAGGTATGAGAACTTGACGGCCCCACTGCTATCTTAAACATATCAAAAACAGATATAAATTTTTCCATATTGTTATACAAATGTATGTTAGTATTTTAAAAAGTGGGAAAAAAGTGACATAACAATGACTAAAACTTATCCTCTATTGAGAATAATTTGCGAAATTTGTGCTACCAAATTAAATATCAAATGATACTATCTTCTTTATTAAATCGTTTTAGTGAGCCTGAAACATTGAAAATGGCAAAATTAGGTCGTGAGTTAAGAGCAAGCGGCGTAGACGTAATTGACTTAAGTTTAGGCGAGCCTGACTTTGATACACCACAACATATTAAAGAAGCAGCTATTAAAGCCATCAATGACAACTGGAGTCACTATACACCTGTTGCAGGATTCGCTGATTTAAGAGAAGCCGTATGTACTAAATTAAAAAGAGATAATAACCTTGATTATAAACCAGAAAACATTGTTGCTTCTACAGGTGCAAAACAAAGTTTAGCGAATGCGTTATTAGCATTAGTAGACGACGGTGATGAAGTAATTATTCCAACACCATATTGGGTAACTTATTCTGAATTAGTAAAAATAGCAAGAGGTAAAGTTGTTGAAATTAGAAGTACCGTAGAAGATGGATTTAAAGTAAGCCCAGCACAGGTAGAAGCAGCAATTACTCCTCGTACCAAAGTATTTATGTTTTCTTCTCCTTGTAATCCAAGTGGTGCAGTTTACAATAAAGCAGAATTAGAAGCATTAGCTAATTTATTTAAGAAGTATCCTCAAATCACAATTTTATCAGACGAGATTTATGAATATATCAACTTTGAAGGTAAGCATGAGAGTATTGCTCAGTTCAATGATATTAAGGATCAAATCATTGTAATTAATGGTTTAAGTAAGGGTTTTGCAATGACTGGATGGCGTTTGGGCTATACTGCATCTAATGTAGAGTTAGCAAAAGCAATGGAAAAACTACA
>CALPWK020000121.1 GCA_943327245.2 Comamonas sp. lk
AATAAAATGGTTTGCGATCCAATGCTCGCAAAAGTTCCAGACCCAGTAAACGTAACTCCATTTGTAGTTGAAGTAATTGAGTAAGTACCTACTGCCGATACTGTTGCTATTAAACTTTGTGTCACTCCACTAATTGCAGTTCCTGCAGTGAGTGTCCCTACAGCACTTCCTGTTGACCAACCTGTAATTACCGCAGTTCCATTTGAACTTTGTGAAACAATTGGTCTTGTGAAACTACAAGTTGGAGATGTATTTAATGCGAAACTAAATGAACCACCCGCACTAGGCGTACCTGTTGCTGTTAACAATACTGTCTGTAATCCTGTTGCATTAAATGTACCTGAACCTGCAAATGTGATCCCATTAGTTATAATACTAATTGAATAAGCCCCAACTGAACTAACATTTGCAGTTATAGTTTGCGTTACTCCACTTACTGCAGCGCCTTGCGTCATTGTACCTGCAGATGCAGTTGAACAAGACCAAGAGGAGACTACCGCAGTTCCATTAGATGAAAGATTCGAAGCCACTGTTCTATTAAAGCTGCAACTATTTGTTGTATTTAAACTAAATGTATTTGTTCCGGTTGTAGTTGGCGTTCCTGTTGCAGTTAATACCACCGTTTGCGAACCGGTAGAACTAAAAGTACTTGTACCTGCGAATGTCACCCCATTTGTAATCATTGATAAAGAATACGTACCTATAGTTGTCACAAATGCAGTTATAGTTTGAGTGACACCACTTGCTCCTACGCCCGCTGTCAATGTTCCTACTGACGAAGTTGAACAAGACCAATTAGCTACTAATGCTGAACCATTACTGGTTCCATTTGCGTTCACGGATCTACTGAAACTACAACTATTAGATGTATTAATTACGAAAGTGTTTGTACCTAAAGATGTTGGTGTACCAGACGCTGTTAATAAAACAGTTTGATTACCTGTACTTGTGAATGTGCCTGATCCAGCAAATGATACACCATTTGTGTTAATTGATATAGCGTAGGTTCCTATAGTAGTAACTGAAGCTGTAATGGTTTGGGTTACCCCACTTATAGCATTCCCAGCTACCATACTACCTGCTGAAGCTGTTGAGCATGACCATGCTGAAACGACTGAAGTTCCATTACTAGTAGTACTTTTAATTGTTCGATTAAAAGAACAACTATTTGAAGTATTAATTGCAAAGGCAGATATTCCAGTGTTTGTTGGTGTACCAGTTGCTAACAAAACAATTGTTTTAGATCCTATACTTTCAAAAGTACCTGATGCTGCAAAAGTAATCCCATTATTAGTCACTGAGATATCATAAGTACCAATACCCGTTACTGTTGCGGTAATTGTTTGAGTTACATCTGAAACTACATTGCCTGCAAATAATACACCATATGATCCAGTTGAACAAGACCATGCTGAAACTAATGCAGTACCATTTGTAGTAGGATTTACATTAATGTCTCTTGTAAAACTTACACCAGGAGAAGTATTTAAACTAAAAGTACTTGTCTCCACTACAAATGGACGACCAGATGCAGTTAAAATTACAGTTTGGTTTCCAGTTCCAGTAAAAGTACCCGATCCAGTAAACGTAATTCCATTACTTATCATAGATATTGAATAACTACCCGCAGTTGCAACATCTGCTATTAGCGTTTGTGTAACACTACTTGCTTCAATATCGAAATATAATGTACCATTTGAACTTGAAGCAGTCCAGCTATTCACCATTGCAGTTCCGTTAGAAGAAGCAGACTTAACAACTCTTGTAAAACTAGTATTTGGAATAGTGCTTAGTGTATAAGTATATGTGCCACTAGCTATTGGCGTACCTGTTGCACTTAAAACAATATCATGATTCCCAGTACTAGTAAAAGTACCAGAATTTGCAAAAGTTACGCCATTATTAAGCACAGAAATTGCATAGGTACCAGTAGCAGTTACTGCAGCAGTTAATGTTTGTGATACTCCAGATACTTGAACGGATTCTATCATAGCACCTGTAGTCGTTTTATTTGCCCAGCTGCTCACTTCGGACGATCCATTCGTACTTGAAGATGAAATAGTTCGGTCAAAATTACAACCAGGAACATTACTCAAAACAAAATTGGAAGTTCCTGGTATTATTGGCGTGCCTGTTGCTTTTAATGTAACTGTTTTATTTCCGGTTTCATAATAAGCAAACTCTCCAATAGCGGAGAATGTAACACCATTTGATTTAGTAACAAAACTATATGATCCAGGGGTAGTCACATTAGCAGTTATATATTGATATACTATACTTGGATTATTTGCAACACCCGCAATCATGGTTCCCCCTACATAAGTGCTACAATCTAAACTTGATATAAGTGCAGTACCATTTGTGGTTTGAGAAATATTTTTATTTCCACAAGCGTTATACCAAATATTTCCAATCCACCATTCTATACAATTTGCGTCGGTGTTAAAAATGGTCAGCCCAATAGCAGGTGAAACAATAGCATCTCTTTGAATAGTTGTCATTCGTGGAGGCAAAAAACCTTTAGCAGTTGAATTTATATCAACCAAGGCCGAAGCATCCGCACTAGCAGCACCAATTGAAATTGCAGATGCAAATTTTTTAGCTCCTCCAATTGTTTGTGCATTAGAAGTAACAATACCTGGGCTTGTTTCGTTCGCTGGTGCCAATGACAACACTCCTGAAGTAATAGCTGCTCCATTAGTTAATGAACTAGACGCAACAGCTCCTACTGAAATTACAGCAGGCGTTACCCATGTAGGAGCGCTACTTCCGTTTGATTGCAATAATTTTCCACTAGCACCTGCAGTAATAAACGACGTATTTCCCACACTAGTTTGATACGGTATTTGACCTGCTAATCCACCATCAATATTTGTTGATAAGCTTACACTACTTGGAATACTAATTGTTGTCCAACTTAAACTTCCTTGACCATCCGTTTTTAAAACTTGTCCATTGGATCCATCAGTATTAGGATAGGTTATACCTGAAACTTTGAAAGCCCCTAACACTTCAGTAGTATTATCCGAACTCAAAACTAAGTTTGCAAGACCAGATGCCGCTGCGCCTATATACATTTTTTTTTCTCCACTATATGAAAACGCTTTTAAGGCAACATCTCCTAAACTTGTACCTTGAAAAAATTGATTCGCACTTCCCGCAACTCCATATTCAGCACCTCCATTTTCAGTTCCCACTCTAAGCCAAATATTATCAGCAGTATTATCTTGCTTCAAAAAGAAACCTGGTCCGTATCCCCCTGAATTTGTTAATGTAATGGATCCTGTCATTTCATTAACACCATGCATAGCAACAAATCCTCCGTTACTCCAAGACGCAGACCCATCTCCATTTGCTGTTAAAACGTCCCCTTGATTTCCTTGAAATAAATTATTATCAAATATTCCTACTGTTGAAATAATACCATTTACCTGCAACTTTGCATTGGATTCGTTTGGCGTTCCCAAATTACCAATGACCACTTTCCCATCACTCAATGTCTTTATTGCTGCATCATAATTACCACTGTAGTCTTGTGTATAAATACCAAAAGATTTACCAGCTTCCATTATCAACGAACCTCCATTTGGTCCAGTGCCCATACGCATTACAGAACTGCCATCGTTTACAAAAGACAAGCCATCAGGATCAATGGTTACACTATAGTCATTATCAATTGTGGAAGCAACTATTCGACCAGGTGCTTTAAATGTACCATCTGGCGCAAAACTCCATTCTTTATTTAAACCAACGCCGTCTTGATAAAATTGTATTTTTGCTCCATTTTCATCCGCAACAATTGTATTGTAATTTGTATTTGTAATGGGGTCGATATAGGTAATCGCTGTAGGTGTTGATGTACTTGTTGTAATTGAAGTGCCTAATCCAACCCAACTAGTTCCATTATAGAATACTGGGTAAGAAGTAATTCCTCCTTTACTTAAAGGATCCCATCCGATAGTTGGATCTGCAACAGCAAATACACCTGCTTGCATACTTGGACTTGCAGGGTCTTCTGTGAATGGCTCCAGTCTTAATAAACTAGTATTAATAATTTGACCTGCATTTATTTCTGGAACATTCAATTTATTTGGCAAAGTCAAACTCCCGTCACCCGCAAAAATAAATTCTTTTAAACCAAAACCAGTGGTATCAGTAAGTGTTATTTTCATTTTACTTTGTGAATCACTTTCGTCCTGATACAAATTTAACCTTTCAATACCCTCATCTTGATTTAGATGACTAAGTGCAATACCACCTAAACTTTCTGAATTAATTGAAAAAATTTGATTCCCACTAATATCTCCAATTTTACCCAATGGAAAATCCATTACTCCATCAAAATTAAAATTCCAACCAGCAAAGTTATTATATTCACTTGTAATATCTAACGCTTCAATATGAACACCTTCGTCACTTGTACTTACTACTGAGTAAATGGGTATTTCAAAACCTTGCCAAAATAAGGAAGCTGACCCAAAATTACCATTAGCCACATCATCAGTTGCAGCAATAGAAATACTTTTTCCATAAGTATTATGTTGAATTGAAGTCTGCCAACCCCAATCCTCTATTTTTATTGGCATATCATCTAATTCATCATAAGAACCAGAAAATTCGGATTTATTATTAAAAGTATTCCAATCCATTTCACTCAAATATCCACTTGTAGAAGTAGTTGCTAGAGGCAAATTGAATACGCCACTATTATTGTATTCAAGTGGTGGCTTAACAGAAATACTATTAAAATCAATTCCCCCTAAACCCTCCAATGAATAACTAGGTATATTCAATGTGTTCGAATTAAAACTTGCAACCCCGCTGTTTCCTAAATTTGTGATTGTAAGTGGTAATGTACCAGTTAATTTTGACGCGCTTAATCCAATGATTTTCGCATCAGTGATGCTTATATTTTCAATTTTGTTAGCATTTACTGCACCATCCGCTAAATGTCTATTTAGAATGCTACCGTCTCCTACTCCACCAGTATTAATTTGACCATCTACATAATTTTTTACCGCCTTTTGAGTTGGATATAAAATATCACTAATTCCTAAATTAATATTGCTTGACTTGTTTGTAATATTTTCTTTTAAAGTTAAACTTGCTGTTACCTCTGTAGCGTTCGCTTTTAATGACAGTGAAGTATTTATATCAGCCATATTCGCTTTTAATGCCATTGAAGTATTTACATCGACTGTATTTGCTTTAGTATTCAATGCTGTTTGTGTGGCAGTGCTTATGGGTTTTAATAAATCTGTAGTATTGTCTACATTTGCTAATCCTATACTTATTTTATCAATTGCTAATGCAGTTTTTAATGCTGTAATACTTGCAACACCTGTTCCACCTTTTTCAACAGGCACAATCCCAGCAATATTTTCAGCGTCAACTGTTTTTGCAAACTGCGCGTAGGCAACACTCTGAAACTGAGTAGTACCAATGGTTACAAAATTACTTCCAGCAGCCACATCCATTTCTATTTTTAAAAACTTAGGCGTATTTTTCCAATTAATTGTATTAAAATTTCCTGTTGTACTAATGGCATCTACATCACCAATTACTGCAGTAAATAATCCCTGTGCATTGGTTGTTACTTTTCTAGTTTCTGTATACTCTGCAGCACCCAAAGCTGTTCCTTGAAGTATACTAAGTCGCAAACTAATTTGCTGAGAAGCTAATATTACATTATTACTATTTCTAGCAACCCCTTGAAAATTTAATCCTGTTTGTGCTTGTGATCCTATAACAACTAAACTAAAAATCAATAAAAAGACTAAAGACTTTATTTTGAACATACGACTACTTTTTAAAAAATACATTTTATGATTTTATAATTTTACTATTTTGTATATACCTGTTTGAGCAAGGCCATTATTTGGCTTGAAGTATACCCTCATGTAGAACACTCCGGCCGGAAAAGTTTCTATAAAAACATCTTTCTCATAACTGCTTAAAATGGTACCTGCTTCCTGTGTGTAAACAAGGGTTGATTTTGAATCTATCAGCTGTAAAGACAAGGTTCCTACTTGATTAAACCTAGCTTTAAAATGAAACACATTTGTCGCTGGATTGGGGCTTATAGATATTTGGTTTCCAAAAACGGCTGGACCATACTCGTTAATACCTGTAACCAAATTTGTCATTGGCTGTAAAACACCGGTATTCAATGCCAAGCCTCCGGACAAAAAAGAAGAAATCGAAACACCTTCCCCCATACTCCATTCCATATTAGTAGCCGAGCCACCCCCATTATT
>CALPWK020000122.1 GCA_943327245.2 Comamonas sp. lk
AGGGTGTACTTCGTAAGCATCTGCTTGACCTGCATTGTTTAAATCAATATTTAATAAAGTTTTCGCCATTGCTGGAGAAACAATAATATAGTTATCCCAAGTAGCACGTGTAACAGGATCTGGTAATTCTTGTAACCATGGATTAGAAGCTCCTTGACCTGAACCGATACCTACTTTTTGGTATAAGGCTAATTCAATATTAGTGGAAGGTTTCTTCGCAGACACTGCAGTAATTGCATTTGCAACAGCAGCACCGTTTGCACTAGCACCAGCAACATTAGCTAAAGAAGGATTAATAACACCGTCTTGAATTGCTTTATTCCAACCAGCTTCGCCACCTAATTTAGCAGACCAAAAGCTTTTCAAGAAAGCAAGATAATCAGCAGGTGCACCAGCCCATTTTAATAATGAATCTTGGAACGCACGTGTTTTAAATAAAGGAGAGATAGTAGGTTGAATGAAAGAGATATGACCAGTGATTGGTTCTGCGTCACCCCAGCTTTCTAAGAAGTGATGATCAGGAATTACAAATTTACAAACAGCAGTAGTCTCGTCTAATTTACCGCTAAATGAAATAGTCGTTTTAACTTTTGCTAAACCAGATTTTACTTTGTCAGCAGCAGGCCATGTGTAAACAGGGTTAGCTCCGTGGAATAAAACTGCGTTTACTTTACCAGCGTTCATGTCGTCTACTAATGCAGCAAATTCGCTATCAATACCTTGACGGTAATTAGCAGCAACACCAAAATTAATAGTAGTACCATTCGCGCCCACTGCGTCGTTAATAGCGTTCACTAAAATTTGAACATTCACGTCATTGGTACCAGCAACTACTAAAGCAGCACCTTGATTTGCAATCAAAGCATGTGCAGCAGCACTAATACCCGCTTTTAATTTAGCGTCAACACCAGTAATTTCTTTTCCTTTAACTGCATTTAAAATACCTAATGCAATTGCGCCCATTTCAGAAGGACGACATAAATATTTTTCGTCTGCATTAGAACCCGTCATACTAGCCACTGTTTCAAAGTGGATATGCTTGCTCATTGCAGGATTTTTCTCATCTATTTTTTTACCAGCAGCGTATTGTCTAGCAAATTCAACAGGACTTAACCAAGTACCTAAGAAGTCCGCGCTTAAAGAAACAATCGCTTTTGCTTTTTCAAAATGGTAAGAAGGTAAAGCGCGTTTGCCATAAGTAGCATCGTTTGCTAAAATCATACCGCTATAAGAAACAGCGTCGTAAGTCACCTGTTTGCTACCAGGATATTTTGCTAAGAACTGTGCAATAACCGCTTTAGTAGAAGGAGAAGTAATTGTACTAGTAACAATCACCGCGTTGTTATTTAATTCACCACCAATAGCAGCATCGATAGCTTCAAAAGTAGCTTCTTTACCAGCAATTGTAGGGAAACGTAAACGAGCAGTATCATATAAGTCTAAAACAGAAGCTTGCACTCTTGCAGAGGTACCGCCACCAGTGATAGGACTCAAATCATTACCTTCTAATTTAATAGGACGACCATCGCGCACTTTAGCAATTACACTTACTACATCACCGTCTTGAACGTAAGTAGTAGCATAATAATTAGCGTTACCTGGAACGATGTCCTCAGGACGGTTAGCAAAAGGAATAGCCTTTTTGATAGGCATTTCACAGCTAGCCGCTACAGCCGCAGCTGCAGTACTAAAACCTAAAAATTTCAAGAAGTCACGACGAGGTGCTTTCGCATTTAACAAACCACTATGGTCTTCCACCATAGGTAGGTCTTCTGTAAACTCATTCTCAACCTCTTTATTATAGGCTTCAGATTTGTTTAATTCGCCAAAACTTTGCCAGTTCTTTTTTTGCTCCATAATAATGAATATAAAATATTACGCGTCTTATTAATTCTTCTTTGTTATTCGTTTGTTAGATACTAGTAGTGACATTTTTGACACTCCGTACCACCAATTTTTTCAACAGTAATTCCTTTAGTGCTATCAATTTTCCCAGTCTGTAAGTCGGCGTGGAATTTTTCGTAGATGCTATAGAAACCATTGTCTTTAAATTGAACTTGAGTTTGTCTGTGACAGTTAACACACCAGCCCATGCTTAAGTCGGTAAATTGTTTAACCTCACCCATTTTTTGAATCTCACCATGACATTGTTGACAAGCCACTTGACCCGCGTTAACGTGTTGTGCGTGGTTGAAATAAACGTGGTCAGGTAAGTTATGAATACGAACCCACTCGATAGGTTTTGCTTTAGTTGCGTCCCAAGCTTGACCTTCTGTGAATCCAGCGTATTTGTATAATTTTTTAATCTCCGCAGTACCGTCAACTACATCCCCATTTTCTCTTACTAATGCTTCTCCTTTGTATTCGTTGATAGCTAAGTGACAGTTCATACAAACATTTACACTAGGTAAAGTTGCTTGCTTACCTTGGTAAACACCAGTGTGACAATACTGACAGTTAATTTGATTCACACCCGCGTGTACTTTATGAGAATAGTAAATAGGTTGTTCTGGTTGATAGTCTTTAGAGCGACCTAAGTTCATTGCGCCAACGGTAGTCATATAACCACCGGCAATAAATAAAATAATTGCAATGAAAGCGATGTATGCTTTGTTTCTGTAGAAAGGAACAGGCTCGGTTGAAGGAATACCAGACTTGTCGTCAGATAATTTTTTCAAGTTACTATTCACTTGTAGTAATATGATAGAAACAACTGCTAATATTAAAGTCAATAAACCAAATACTAAAGTGCTATCAGATTCTTCTGCTGGAGCTGCGGCACCTGCTGCACCACCTGCTGGAGCTACGCCTGCTGCTGGAACAGATTTGATGTAAACTAAAATTGCATCAATATCTTTATCAGATAGAGAAGGAAACAAGTTCATTGCAGTTTTATTGTACTCGTTGTACAATTTAGTTGCATAAGGGTCGCCTGTTTTTAAGAATGCGGCAGAGTTTTTAATCCATGCATACAGATTCTTTTTTTCAGACCAACGATCTTCTACACCAGCAAGTGCAGGACCCGTTAACTTTTTATTAACGGCGTGACATGAGGCACAATTCTGAGAGAACAGTGCTTTTCCGTCTTGCGCTAATAATTGATTCCCTGTAGTAGAACTAAGGGTGATAAATAGGAAGATCGCAACGATCTTGGCTAGGCTTCTTAAAATTGTCATATACACAAACAGTGTCTAATGTGGAAAAATATCCTTGAACGGTGGCAAAATTACTTAAGAATGGTATTCAAAGGTAGAAATGAGGCGTTTTTTTTCACATTATTTTGATTAAAAAATGTTGAGAGTCAAGACACTGAGTAAGATTTATATGACTTTTGTCATGAAAATGTAAACATGATGGTTGAGCTGGGGAAAATTAAGGATGGAAGGGTTGATTCTGAAAAAAAGATGGATATTTGTTAATCAAGGGAAATTAATAGAGAAATGGACCTGATATTTTGAAAATAATGAAAGGAATCAACAAATTACAAGCGAAATGGGGAGTGGGACCAGCAAAGTTCTGGCTCATTATATTGACTTTTGCCTTGGGTGGAAGCTTAAGCGGGCGCTTATGTAGCTATTTGCTAAAATTGGTGTTTTTAGAGAAAAACTTGGTGTTTTGGCTCATTTATCCCCTATTTTTGACCATTTTATGGCCATTTTCGGTACTTTTTGTAAGTTTCTTTACAGGGCAGTTTTCCTTTTTTAAGGGGTATTTAGGCAGAGTTGGGGTAAAATTGTTTGGAGGCGCAGCTGCAGTTTCGACTGAATCTAGTTTGAATACTAAGATAGACTTTTCCAAGAAAGAAGATTCGACTCCTATACATGTGGCGATTTTTGCTTCAGGAGCAGGCTCCAATGCAAGAAAGATTATTGAATATTTTGAAAATCAAGCTGTTAGTGAATTTGTAGGGGCAGGCGCTCCATCTAAAAAGACGCCCATAAAGGTTTCCTTAATAGTATGTAATGTACCTAATGCAGGAGTTTTAGAAATAGCGAAGGAGAAGGGAATCCCCACTTTACTTATAAATAAGGCTGAATTTGCGGCAACGGGTTATGTAGAAAGTTTGAAAAATGCGGATATCCATTTTATAGTATTGGCAGGATTCTTATGGAAAGTTCCCGAAGTATTGGTAGAAGCTTATCAAGCAGGGGTGAAAATAGATGCCGCAGGAAATGTTTCGAGAGGCATAATAAATATACATCCGGCGTTATTACCAAATTATGGGGGCAAGGGAATGTATGGAAGTAGAGTACATGAAGCAATAATAGCTGCGGGCGAAACAAAATCAGGAATCACCATACATTGGGTGGACGCCCATTATGATGAGGGCGATATTATTTTTCAAGCAGACTGCGTAATAGAAGCCGGAGATACACCTGAAATATTAGCGCAAAAAATACATGCATTAGAGCATGCACATTTCGCACCAACTATAGAGAAGCTATTGTTGGGGTAGGTTATTTCATCATTTGTATTATTGACTATTTTTTAATTTCTACTTTTTAGATAAGCCGATAATTTTCTTGATCTAATTATTTCGAAAAAGATAGAGATTATCAAAAATATTATAACACCACTAATGGAATTATTTATTTTGGAGAATACGAAAACATAAATAATAATAGCAGCTAATACATAAAGGGCTCTCAAGATATATTTTACGAAATGTAAAGGAAAATTTTTCTTTACTAAAAAGTTAGCTATTTGGTTGTCTAGTATCATAATTAATAAATTTAACGTTGTTCACCTGTTACACAATAATTAAAAGCACAGCCAGCCCAAACTAAAGAATAGCAACTTGGAGCATTATATAAACAAGCCATATATTCAACTACACCCATATTACTTATTGCATTACTCACACATCCATGAATCAAGTTTACTTTGCAGGTTGGAACTAAATTCGATTTAATCTTATATTCCCCTGTATTTTTTTGACCACTGTTCACTACTTTTCCATTTTCAAAATTCATGTTATATAAAACTTGATTGTTTGATTCAATTTTTAATGCAGCTTTAAATGACTTTTGTCTAATTGAAGATAGAAAAAATTTAGACGTGTCGAAGCTTTCGGCACTAATAATAAAGCTATCTTCAATATGGTTACTTATTCTGTTTATAAATTCTATCTTTCTTTTTATGGTAGTATTAGTTGTTAAAACATCTGATGCTCTAATATCCAACACTTCTGTTGCATGAATAATAAATGGCTGGTTAAATTGAACTGCCCTCATGACAGGTTCTTTATGGCAACTAATTAGTATTAGAGAGAAAATGCAAAATATATTTACAACTAGGTAACTTCTTCGAAATAAAAATGACTTCATTTTAATTTAATTTGAATGTTTGTAATATTATAATTAGATGACAGATTTCGGTGTATCCTTTTGCAAAACCTGTGAATAATATTTTACTTTGATAATATTTTTAATTCCAATGAGAGATATTATAACTAAAAATGTCAAAGTCAATAACAGAAAAAATTGAATCACGTTCTTGAACCAACTTTGAATTAAATATTTATTTACTAAGAAGATGGATGTAATTGTGATGATAACAGAAATGGTAATAAATAAAACTTCTTGTACTCCTAAGCTTAGCATAAAATTATATTTAATAAGTTTTGAAATGTAAATGATAAACACACAAATATTGTAATTGGATATTTATAAAATGAAAGTAGGAAAAACTAATTCCTATTTTCATTTTTGTTCTGCACATTAGAAAATATACGAACGAATAAGTTTTTAATTCTGTGCATATATAACTACCGGCTTACTAGAATTTTCATCCATATTAAGCGTGACATAAAATGTTATATTAGAACCCCAGCCAATTGTAGCTCCTCCACCAATTTGAATTCCAAAAGTTGCGACTCCAGTAATTGCAAAAGTTGATGTTGAGTTATATGGATTAAATGAAATTTGAGATGTCTGCTGAGTCTGCCAACCAAATAATGTGATCCCATTAAAATACAAGGAAGGAACTCCATTAATACTCCCGTCCGAATTAGTATTAAAAGCAATATTCATATTTGCGAATAAACTAGTATTTCCCCCTTCTAATGGACCAAATGTATAACGGTGAAGTCCTGCAGGGCCAGGGCCGTCGTCTGCTAATTC
>CALPWK020000123.1 GCA_943327245.2 Comamonas sp. lk
AAATATGCGTCTTAAAGGCAATCGGTTAAAATACCGCTCTTCTTTTTATTATTACCGTTAAGCATAATACATGGTACCTTGTATAACCTGCTTCCGTAATTTTATTTCAAATTATAACAAATGAAACCATCTACATATATAATAGCCTTTATTTTGACCAGCTTTTTAAACACACAAATAGTTAAAGCTCAATCAGTTAAAGAAAATTCAGGGAAAATTATTAATGACAGTACCCAGGTAAAGAAAAGCTTAATAAGCACAGATAGTGTTCATAAGCTTAAGGAGGTAGTGGTATCTAGCAAGAAGCCTATGATTGAACAGAAAATTGACAGAACGGTAATTAACGTGGACGCCTCCCCTAGTAATGCCGGTTCTAATGTAATTGAGGTATTAGAAAAATCTCCGGGTGTGAGTGTAGACAAGGACGGTAATATTTCATTAAAAGGGAAACAGTCTGTATTGGTAATGATAGACGGGAGACCAAGTTATTTAAGTCCTTCTGATTTATATAATTATTTAAAGAGTTTGCCTTCAACCGCAATAGACCAAATTGAATTAATGACGAACCCGCCCGCCAAATACGATGCATCAGGAAATGCTGGGGTGATAAACATTAAAACAAAGAAAATTAAAACAATGGGATTTAATGGTACTTATAATGGAAGTGTGGGACAAGGGATATATAACAGAAATAGTAATAGCTTGAATTTAAATTATAGAAAAAACAAGTTGAATGTTTTTTCAAATATGAGCTATTCTAATTGGGAGGGGTTTAATGATCTGAAAATTCTAAGAAGGTATAAGGATAATAATGATAATATTACCGCAATTTTTGATCAAAGAACCTATACAAAAAATGAAAACAAAGACAATTTAAATGCTAAAATTGGATTTGACTATACCATCAATAGCAATACAAATATTGGTGCTGTTATTTCTGGTTTTATAAACCCAGATAAGAGTGGCAATGATAATATTAGTTATTTAAAAAATTCAAGCAATATTACCGACTCAATTGTAAAATCGATGAATGAGATGACAAATGAATGGAAAAATATATCGGCTAATCTATATCTGCAACACAAATTTGATAGCTTAGGTAAAGAAATTAGTATAGACTTAGATGGTAGTAAGTTCTATTCAAACAGTGAAAGTTATTTAAACAATCAAATGTTTAATGCCAATAATAGCTTTAGATCCAAACAAGAATTATTGGGAAAATTCCCCATTGATATTCAAATATTTTCAGCAAAGACCGATTATAGTCATCCATTAAAAAATAAAGCCAAAATAGAATTGGGTGCAAAGTCAAGCTATGTGCAAACAACGAATGGTGCTAACTTTTTTAATATTATTCCAGGAGGACAAACTATTGATTATAATAAAACAAACTCATTCGACTATAAAGAAAACATAAACGCAGGTTATATCAACTTAAGTAAAGAAGTAAACAAATGGGGTTTCCAATTAGGCTTAAGAGCGGAAAACACGAATGCTACAGGGTATCAAAAAGGAAATGCTTTAAAAGCAGATTCTAGCTTTACAAGATCCTATACCAATCTATTTCCAACTACTTATATTACTTATAAGGCAAGTGATAAAAACCAGTACAGTATTAATTTTGGAAGGCGTATAGACAGACCAAGTTATCAGGACCTGAACCCCTTTATATTTTACCTAGACAATTATACTTATAATAAGGGTAATCCTTTTTTACAACCTCAAATCACTAATAATTTTGAATTAGGGTATACCTATAATCAATTCATTACCACCACCCTTAATTATAGCGTAACAAATAAAATATTTCAAGAGTCTTTGATTCAAGATGGATTTGCAACCATTGTGCAAACCAACAATATCGGCACTAAAACGAATTATGGTATAGCAAGTAATATCCAATTGGAAGCAAAAAAAATATTTTCTACAAATATTTATCTAGCTTATACACATGACAATTACAAAGGAGATGTGGGTGGTGATAAATTAGATATTAGTGCAGACATGTATTTAATAAGCTTAAACAATCAGTTTAAATTTGACAAGGGGTGGAGTGCTGAATTAAGTGGCTGGTATAGAACAAAAGGAGTAGAAGGACAATTATTAATAAATCCATTAAGCCAACTTAACCTAGCGGTACAAAAACAAGTCCTTAAAACCAAGGGCACTATTAAGTTAGGTGTAAGAGATCTATTATTTACCAACTTTCCTTCAGGTGTTATTCGATTCAGTAAAACTGTAGCTGATTTTAGTAATAAAAGAGACACAAGAATACTTAGTTTAAGTTTTACTTATCGTTTTGGTAAAAGCTTTAAAGCAATTAATAAGAAGAGCTCTGGTGCTGACGATGAAAAAGGAAGAGTTAAGGTAAGTGGAAATTAATCGTCCAATGCTAATTTAACTCTGGTCGAAATAGTTTTGAGGTTTTTGGTTTAAGTCTGCAATCATTATAGTAATTAATAATGTCCATGATTAACCAACCAATTGCTTCATCACCTTGCTGAGTGATAATACCAAACTCATTAAGATAAATTTGCGCTGTATTACTTGCTTCACTTGAAAGCTCGAACAAGCCAGTTGGAGTTAATAAATAAGGACTTATCACTTTTAAATTTACATGAGCACTTGATAATTGAAGTGCACATGTAAATTTTTTATTCAGATACACAAAGTTAAGTACACCCAGAATGGTGCCATTTTCGTTTTGATCTACCGATAAGCTATAAATACGATTACTAGACTTTGTGAAAAGCAAAGCATTGTCATTCAGTAGCACATTTAGTTTTTCAACTTTATTAGCTGGTTTGTTATTTGAATCTGACATGGTATGATATTTTTATGGTTAAAAATTCACGCCAAGAAAAATGAAAAAGGAAATTACGTTTGTTTTTGACAGGTAAGTCCTCATCGATTTTACCACCGTAAAGTTGCGTCTCTCTCGGTTGGCAGCCACTAAAGGCTTCTTGATGATGGAATAAAGGTATTACATTTTTTAGAACCTAGCCTTATTTTTTTGCATTTTTAACTAATAGAATTTCATCTAAGTGCTTGATTTCCAAGTCTAATTCTGCTTTTAACTCACCAAAAACCTTGTAAGAGCCGTCTGTTGGCTTATAGTCTCCAGACTCCACCACACGCATTAAAGAAGCTAATTTGTTATTCAACTTAATTGGGAAGTTCAAAGGATCCTGAGAGCTTTGGTTTCTAACTTGATACAAATTTTCTTCAATTGCAGCAATTTGAGCAATGAAAACTGCATTTGCTTTTGAAACGGTTGTTTTAGCAGCTGTTGCTTCTGCATTTATTTTTTCTTTAATTGCTCTAATTTTTATCACTGCCTCATTAGCGATACTTACTTGATCTCTAATTTGCATTGCTAATTTAAATTTCTCCTGCATGTCTGCTATTGTTACATCATGTACCCTTGGATCCATTTTAAGTTCAAATGCTTCTGTTGCAGATTTTCCACCAGCACTAATGCGTACTTGATAATTTCCAGGCACTGCAGTAGGACCCGTATACACTGGTGCACTCCATAAAATCATTCCTTTAAAATTTGTTGCTGCTGGATATTTTAAATCCCATTCAAATTTATTTAAACCAGTTTTAATAGTAGGAGGCTGTGGCTTGCGATCATCTTCGTCTTCGTCAGCGGAAGCACTGTCTTTTTTAACCTTTGGTAAAGCACCCACAAAACTATTAACTAGTTTACCGTTAGCATCTAAAATTTCGATTTTTAAATCTTTAATAGTAGAGTCTAAATAATATTGGAACACTGCTTTTTGAACCGTTCTTACAGCATAATAAGGCTTGAATAAATGAAGTCCTGTTTTAATTCCAGCGTCTTTAGTTCTAACAGGAGACACGTCGTCTAATACATACATACTACGACCATGCGTTCCAATAACAATGTCTTTTTCTGTTACTTGAACGTCGGACACTTGAACGTCGGGTAAGTTTAAACTTAATGATTCCCAGTTATCCCCTGCGTTATAAGAAACCCATACACCATGTTCTGTACCTGCATATAATAAACCTTCGCGGGTAATGTCTTCTCTAACTGCATGTACATAATCATCTGCACGAATTCCTGTGATTATTTTTTTCCATGTTTTTCCAAAATCTGTTGTTTTCCAAATGTAGGGTGTGCGGTCATCCATTTGATAACGCTTCGCTGCAATATAAGCGGTACCTACATTAAAGCGAGATGCTTCAATAATACTTACCCTTGTATTTTTAGGCATATCCGTTGGAGTAATATTTAACCAATTTTTTCCACCGTCTTTTGTGATATGAATTAAACCATCGTCAGAACCAGCCCAAATAATATTTACATCCTGATAAGATGGCGCTAATGCAAACACCGTTCCATAAATTTCTGGACCATTCATGTCACGCGTAATTACACCACCACTTACGCCCAAGGTTGTTGAATCATTATAAGTTAAGTCTGGGCTAATTTGCTCCCAACTTTGGCCTTCGTTTGTAGTTTTCCAAACATGTTGAGAACAAGTAAATAAAACATTAGGGTCTACTGGAGAGAAAACAATAGGATAAGTCCACTGCCATCTTTCTGGTAAAGTTTTTGCTTCTTCTCCAGAAAAGAATCTTGGATATACTTGCACGTCACGAACTTGGCCGGTCATTCTATTAATACGCGTTAATAATGCACCCTGACTACCAGCATAAAAAATGTCTGGGTTTTTAGGATCCTGAGCAATATATCCGCTTTCACCACCACCTACTTCATAAGCAAAGCCCATACCTGGTTTTGTTGAATTACTGCGCACTGCCCTATGTCTATAATCCTCGCTAGGCAAAGCCACTGTAGTATTGTCTTGTTGTGCACCTGCTACTTGATAAGGAAAGTCATTAGTAACTGTTATATGATATAATTGTGCTGTTGGAAAGTCTTCGTCGGTCCAACTTAATCCACTATTAGTTGAAATAGTTCCACCACCATCATTAGCAGTCGCAAGTCTTGTAGGGTCAGTAGGGTCAATCCATAAATCATGATTGTCGCCATGCGGTACTTTTATTTCTGTTTTGAAACTCACACCACCGTCGGTAGATTTATAAAAATTTACATTCAAACCATATACCGTGTTCTTGTCTTTAGGATCTGCAACGATTCGAGAATAGTAAAAAGCACGTTGACGCAACTTGCGTTCGTTGTTTACTATTTTCCAAGTAGCTCCACCGTCGTCTGAACGATATAAGCCACCGTCGTTAGATTCTACAATGGCCCAAACTCTATTGCCGTCCGCTGGAGATATTGCTACGCCTATCTTTCCGATTACCTTAGGCATACCAGGATTTTTTGAAATTACATTCCATGTTGCTCCTCCGTCTGTAGACTTATATAAAGCAGAAGTTCCAACATCGGCCCACATTTTATAAGGAGTACGATATACTTCCCAAATTGATGCATAAATATTTTCTGGATTTTGCTGATCAATTACTAAATCCTCTGCACCTGCTTTATCATTTATGTATAAAACTTTTTTCCAAGTCACACCACCATCGGTTGTTTTAAAAACACCGCGATCTTCGTTTTTTCCAAACGCATGACCCAATGCAGATACATATACAATATCTGGATTGGTTGGATGAATTCTTACTCTCGAAATTGATTGCGTATTTTTTAAACCGATATTTTTCCAAGTCTTACCTCCGTCAATTGACTTGTAAACGCCATCACCTTGCATAATATTTCCACGAAACTCTGTTTCGCCCGTACCTATATATATAATGTCTGGATTCGTCTCTGATACTGCCACGGCACCAACAGAAGAACTAGTCAATTGGCCATCTGTTACTGGCTTCCAATTCAAGCCCCCATCACTTGTTTTCCAAAGTCCACCACCTACTGCCCCAAAGAAGTACTCTTGTTTACGTTTGCTGCTACCTGCAATGCCTAAAGAACGCCCCCCTCTATTTGGACCAATATTTCTCCAAGTCATGCCCTTTAAGGTAGAGTCCTTTACTTGCGCCTTTAATTCAACGCTATTTAATAATGCGATAGTTGCAAAAGAAGCAACAAGAATACGAGACAAAACTTTCATATAAAATAATTAAGTG
>CALPWK020000124.1 GCA_943327245.2 Comamonas sp. lk
TATATCTTGCTAATACAAATAAATAATCGCTCAAGCGATTCAAGTATTTGATAACGATTGGTTCTACGAATAAATCTTCCTCTTGTAAATTTACACACCAACGTTCTGCTCTTCTGCAAACACATCTAGCAACATGGGTCATGGAAATTGCGGCATGTCCAACTGGTAATATAAATGACTTCATTGGAGCTAATACCGAATTCATCTTGTCTATTTCTGCCTCTAAATTGGTAATATCTATTTCTGTTAAATCTGGAATTTGTAAACCAGCTTCTACTTCCGGGTCGCAAGCCAAATGAGATCCTACAGTAAACAATCTATCCTGCACTTCACTCAATACTTTTCTAATTTCTTCACTATTGCTCATATCACTCACTAATCCTACAAATGAATTTAGTTCGTCCACTGTTCCATAAGATTCGATTCTAATATGACTCTTAGGAACTCTTGTTCCACCTATCAACGAAGTCTTACCTGCATCTCCCGCTTTAGTATAAATTTTCATCCGATAAAATTAAGGTTTCTTTATTTTCAATTGATAAATACGCAAATAAATAAATAAATTATTTGTGTACTTTGTTTAGGGTATCCGTTTCAATATTGCCATCTCTTAAACGAACTACTCTATGTGCATACTGCGCAATGTCTTCCTCGTGTGTTACCAATATTACCGTATTACCACCTGCATGAATTTTTCCAAATAATTCCATTACTTCAACCGAAGTTTTAGAATCCAAATTACCCGTTGGCTCATCTGCCAATAGTATAGAAGGATTATTTACCAAAGCACGTGCAATAGCTACACGTTGAATTTGACCTCCACTTAATTCATTGGATTTATGGTGACTTCTGTCGGCTAAACCTACTTTCTCTAAAGCCATCATGGCTCTCTCTAATCTTTCTTTTTTTGGAATACCTGCATATACCAATGGCAATGCCACGTTTTCTGCAGCAGAAAGTCTTGGCAACAAATTAAATTGTTGAAAGACAAATCCAATTTCAATATTTCTAATACCGGCTAATTCATCGTCGGTCATTTTACTTACATCATGTCCATTTAAATTGTACGTACCTCCTGTTGGAGAATCCAAACAACCTAAAATATTCATTAAGGTACTCTTCCCACTTCCAGAAGGTCCCATTAAAGCAACATACTCATTGCGTTGAATATCCAAGTCGATTCCTTTTAAAACAGGTATAGCTTGACTCGCCATATAATAGCTTTTCTCAATTCCCCTTAACTGTATTACTGATGACATGTTATTTTATTTACGAATTACTTTAGGAACTTTAAAAAAGGAGCCGTCTGAATCAGGCGCATTTATTAAAGCAGCTTCTCTTGAAATAGACCCTTCCACTTCGTCCATACGAAGTATATTAAAATTATCCCCCATATGCATTAATGGTTCGATACCGCTAGTGTCTAAGTTATTTAACTGCTCCACAAAAACAACTAGATCCTGCATATCGGCAACTAATTTATCCATCTTTTCAGGAGCTACATTGAGCCTAGATAAATGTGCCAAATGGCTAACTAATTTTTCGTCTACTTGCATATTACAAATGTAATCCAAAGCAGCATATGGCCAAGTCACTTTTGTTAAAAGGTCAAAAGACCCAATCAGTGGCAAACAATTAGACTTATTTTGGTCCATTTTAAAGTTTTTTTTGAAATTAGTTGCATAACTAACTAATTTTACACAAACGCTATAATATGCAAAGAGCTATCAAAAATGTGGTGGTTTTAGGAAGTGGAGTCATGGGCTCCCGTATTGCTTGTCATTTTGCTGGAGTGGGAGTTCAAGTTATGTTATTAGACATGTTAACTCCTGGATCCGAAACAAGTACAGTGAAGAAGGAAAGAAATAAATTAGTGGATGACGCATTACAAGCTGCCATTAAGTCCAACCCCGCTCCTATTTTCTTGCCTAGCTTCACACAGCATATTCGTACTGGAAATTTTACCGACGACATGGAACAGATTGCTAAAGCCGATTGGATCATTGAAGTGGTAGTAGAAAGACTTGATATTAAAAAACTCATTTATGATGAGGTGGAGAAATATAGAAAACCAGGAACCTTAGTAAGCTCAAATACTTCTGGTATTCCAATTCATTTAATGGCAGAAGGTCGAAGTGAAGATTTTCAAAAACATTTTTGTGGAACGCATTTTTTTAATCCGCCAAGATATTTACGTTTACTAGAAGTAATTCCAACTGCGAAAACCGACCAGGAAGTAATTGATTTCCATTTACATTACGGTGACGTTTTCTTAGGCAAGACAACTGTTTTATGTAAAGACACTCCTGCATTTATAGCTAATCGTGTAGGGGTTTTTAGCATGATGAGTGTATTGCATATTATGGAAAATTTAGATTTATCCATTGACGAAATTGAATCCCTAACTGGCCCAATTATGGGAAGACCGAAGTCGGCAACTTTTAGAACAGCTGACGTAGTTGGTATTGACACTTTAGTTAAAGTAGCTAATGGCGTGAAAGACAATTGTCCTAATGACGAAGCAGCTGCAATTTTTACTTTACCTTCTTGGTTAGAGAAAATGGTGGAACAAAAATGGCTGGGTGATAAAACGGGGCAAGGATTTTTTAAGAAAGTAAAAACAGCGAGTTCAAAAGAGATACTTATTTTAAACTTAAAAACTTTCGAATACGAACCACGAAATAAACCAAAGTTCGCGTCTGTAACTGCCGCAAAAGCGATTGAAAGTTTACCTGCTCGTATTAAAAGTTTATATGCAGCAACCGACAAAGGCGGTGAATTCGTAAAACAATTTCACCATGCTTTATTTTCTTATATTAGTCACCGTATTCCAGAAATTAGTGATGAATTATACCGTGTAGACGACGCTTTAAAAGCTGGATTTGGATGGGAAATTGGCGCATTCGAAACTTGGGATGCCTTAGGTGTAGCTCAAGTAATTACCGACATGAAGGCGGCTGGAAAGCCAGTAGCACCATGGGTTGACGCAATGGTTGCTAAAGGAGCTAGTTTCTACAAAGTGACCAACGGAAAACGTTATTATTATGATATTACTACTGCCGATTATAAATTAATTCCAGGTGCTTCTTCCTTTATTATACTTTCTGATTTTCAAGAAAAAACAATTTGGAAAAACAGTGCCTGTAATTTAGTAGACATTGGGGACGGTGTTGCTGGATTTAGCTGGAATACCAAAATGAATAGTATTGGTGGTGAAGTATTAGAAGGATTGAATAAAGCAATAAATATTGCAGAAGAAAAATGCAATGGATTGGTAATTGCCAATGAAGGAAATTTATTTAGTGCTGGTGCCAATGTTGGCATGATATTCATGTTGGCTATTGAACAGGATTATGAAGAATTAGATATGGCTATTCGTGCTTTTCAAAACAGTATGATGCGAGTACGTTACTCTTCAATTCCTGTAGGTATTGCACCACATGGCTTAACATTAGGAGGTGGTTGTGAAATGAATTTACACGCTGATACTATTGCAGCGGCTGCTGAAACTTATATTGGACTGGTAGAATTAGGTATTGGTGTAATTCCAGGAGGTGGGGGTACAAAAGAATTAGTATTAAGAGCTTCCGACGAAATGCATGCAGAAGAACCAGAAACCATTACCTTAAAAAATAGATTTTTGCAAATTGCGACTGCTAAAGTAGCGACTAGTGCACACGAAGCTATGGACATGGGTATTTTTAGAAAAGGCCAGGACCATATTGTATTAAATCAATCCCGACGAGTAGCCAAAGCGAAAGAACAAGTATTAAGTTTATTTAATGCCGGCTATACACAAGCACAACAAAGAACGGATATTAAAGTATTAGGCAGGTCTGCGCTAGGTGCTTTATACGCAGGTATTAATAGCATGTGGAGAGGTGGATATGCAACAGACCATGACGTATTAGTGGCTAAAAAATTAGCTTACGTAATGTGTGGTGGTGATTTAAGTGAACCTACTAAAGTGAATGAACAATATTTATTAGACCTGGAAAGAGAAGCATTCTTAAGCCTTTGCGGTGAGAAGAAAACTTTGGAAAGAATCCAGTCTGTAATTACTACTGGAAGACCTATGAGAAATTAAATCAAGCTACGTCTATGCTTTTAAAATTTGAGTCAACGCAACTTCAATAGTTGGGTATTCAAATACAAAACCTGCGTCTTGTATTTTTTTACTTGAAACTTTTGCACTTTTAAGTACTTCAATACTCATTTCCCCTAGCATTATTTTTAATACAAAGCTTGGTACATAAACAGGTATATAAAACTTATGAATTTTACTTGCTACCGTTAATGCTAATGTTTTATTAAATACAGGCTGCGGAGCAACTGCATTATAAACACCTTCCATATTTTTATGTTCAGCAGCATATATTATTAAATTGCATAAATCTTGTTGATGAATCCAACTTACAATTTGTTTCCCATTTCCCAATATAGTTGCTAAACCAAAATTTGCAGGCTTTATAAATTCAGCTAATGCCCCTCCTCTTTTATTTAATACTATTCCTATTCTTAACGTTACTAATCTAATTCCCATTTCTTTTATAGATTGCATTCCAGCTTCCCATAATTTACAAGTAGAACCTAAATAACTTGGGTCAACCGGGTCCGCTTCTTTAAAGCCTTCTATTAAACTCTTTTCATTATCTGGCCCATACCAACCAATTGCTGACGCACTTATAACAGTATGTATATGATTCGAATTTTCCTTAATTGCTTTAACTAACAATGCACTTGTTTTCACCCTGCTGTCTACAATTTCTTGTTTACGTTTAGCAGTCCACCTTTTAGTAGCAACCGATTCTCCAGCCAAATGCACAATAATATCCGCTGCTGCAATAGCATTGGGTTCTAGATAGGACTTTTCAATATCCCATACAGCATAACTTAAATTAAGTCTACTTGATACTTTAGGGGTTCTAGTTAAAACGATAACTTGATAGCCTTTGTCCAAAAGGGTATTCGTTAAAGCCTGTCCTACCATTCCTGTACCACCTGTTATTATTACTGTTTGCATATACTTAAAGATACAACTCTTATCATTTTGATTCGAAATAGTGTACAAACAAAAACCCTCCCGACAAAGGGAGGGTTACAACTAAAATCAACAGTACCATAAAAACGAGCTTAATCTGGTTTCTTGCCATCCAAGAAAGAATTGATGGTAGAGATTTGTGTTTGGTTATTCTCATCCTGCTCAACGGTGTACTTACTATAATAGTTTTCTACCGACGCCATTGTATTTCCAAACAAATCCAAATTTCTTCTTACATAAGCTGGGACTGCATCAAACTCTGTGTTTGGATCAGAACCATTGTTTATATTAAATGATAGGTTTCTTAATTTTTGAATACGTTCTGCAACTTTTCTTCTTTGTTCTTCCGCATCATCTATTGGCATGTCATATGATGAATGTGAATTGCCTCTTGTTCCCATTTTATTCATTGGCGCTTCTTCACGAATTACCAATTGCATTTCACTTTCAGCTTCCTCTATTGCAGCAGGGCTAACCATTCTGAATGATGATTCAAAAGCAGCTGGTGCTTCGGTAACTATTTCTGATGCCGCTGTAACCACATCATGTAATGCTGGATCAATTAAAGCTGATTCTATTACTGACTCTGTAAAATCAAAATTGATTGAAGTGTTTACCTCTATAAATTCTTCTGTAATTTCTAGTACTTTTTCTTCCGCTGCTATTTCTTCAGTAACTACATCAACATCGTCATAGATATTAGAAGGCTTGCTTAATATAAATGTTGCTGGAACATCTATATTTTCAACTTCCATATTTAATTCGAAAACTTCAGGAATTGCTTCAACTTCAACTGATTCTTCTAATTCAACCATTTCATTGGAAGCTGTCGCTTGGGCATCAGAAGCTGTCGCTTGGGCATCAGAAGCTGTCGCTTCTTCTTCATCATCGTCAAAATCTGGAGTTGAAACATACACTGAACTTACTATTGCAACTTCCTCATGCATTGTTGGCATCAAAGCAGCTATTTCAACCGCTTCTACTTCTACTTCTACTGCTGCTTCTGCTGCTGCTTCAATCATTTCTGCA
>CALPWK020000125.1 GCA_943327245.2 Comamonas sp. lk
AATTACTTTATTAGAATTGGCTTAAGTAACATTTTTCGTTTTGTATCGTTTAACCCCCAAAATCAGGTACCATGAAAAAAATTATTTTTATTTTATTGGTTATGAGCAGTGCTATACCGCTTATAGCACAAGACCATTTTACTATTGGCGTAAAGTTGGGCCAAAATTTCTCTAAAGTAAATAATGTCATTGCAGACAAATCAAGTGCGTCATATCATGTAGGTATTGCAACTCAATTTAGTATCACACCACATTTAGGCATTGCCCCAGAAGTAATTCTATCACAAACTAAATTAGAAGCGGATCCAAGTATTATGGATGTACTGGGTACGAATAATTTACAACCTGCAACTTATCATTTGAATTATATCTCATTCCCAGTATTATTACAAATAAAACCTATTAGTAAATTTATAATTGAATTAGGTCCACAGTATAGTATTTTATTAAATCAGTCTAAGGACGGAAAGGAAAACGCGAGCATGGCATTTAAGTCTGGCGAATTCGCATTAGTTAGTGGCGCCAAATTAAATCTTGGTGGCTTTGCGGCTTATGGAAGATATGTGGTGGGTATGCAGGATATTAATGCAATACAGGATCAGAATAAATGGAGAACAAGACAGTGGCAATTAGGAATTAGTATGACCCTATTTGGACTTTAGTTAGCTTACTTTATTTTGCCTTTAGTTGTTTTTTTAAACTTATCATATTCAACTTAAGTTGGTCTAGTAATTCATTTTGTTCTAGTATGAAACTATTGTTTTCGATACTTCCAATTACTTTATTCATCTCGGCTTCATTTTCATATACCATTTTTCTAAAAGGATTTTTATAATCCTTGGCCCTGGTATATAAAATACTATGAGTAATGTCTGACTTAATTGAAAGGTATCGCTCCAAATGAACTAATAATGAAGTTGATTTAATAGTACTTAATTTATCTCCAGTAATTAATTCTAAACAGGCAAATGCATGTGCTGCTTTTTGTTGCTTATATTTTGAAGATGCTTTTTGATAATAGGCATGTACCTCGTCCCATTCAGTGATGGTGTCGTCCTTTATTTGTGTTAACAAGGCCTGAACCGACTTATTAGGCATTAATTGTCCGCCCACATTGGTCCAATCCATTTCCTTTGAACTTGGCTTTAATGTATGAATAGTTGCTAAAATATCCTTGCTCTTATTAGTTATTAATGTTTCAAATAATGTGTCCATACCGTATACTAAAATCATTTTTTCAAAACTATGGTAGGCGTCGTATACTTTTATTAATCTAGTTTTTCGTTTACTGTTTTCAAACCCCTCGGCAAAAATGTCTAAACTATCAATCTCCTTTTTTGTTTTAGTAGCTAATAATTGCTTACCTAATTCAATAAATGCTTTATCTGTATTGATCGGCTGCTTCTTTTCTTTTTCGGTGTAAGCTTTTGCAACAGCTAAGGCCATAATATCCAAGGACTTGATCATTTCATTTACAGAGTCTGGTGCTAAATAATCAAATTCTATTATTGGAGTTTTGTCAATGCGTCTGTCTCTGTCAATATATTTCCAAGCATTTCTTGCTAGGGCATAAAAGTTATATAGGAACCAATATCCCGGCATCACTACCAATTCGTCCTTAATGGTGTCATTGCTAATTAAAGAGAAGGGTATTGGAATATTTAATTCATGTGCATAGTCTCCTTTGTTCAATAAGATAAAACTTGCAAAAATAGAATTGTGTTTTATACTTACACATAAGCCAGGCCAGAATCCTCTTCCCATTATCACTTCACCGTCTGCACTTCTACTATTATGATTAGAACCTAGTGTTGCACCTGCTGCAATATTAGATTGCCCCATTACTAATGCAGCGCATAAAAATGAATTATTATGATGCTGTTCGTGTGCAGGAAATATTAAAGAATTCAAAACTTCGCAACAAGAAATGGTTGCATTGGGTCCTAAGAAGGAGTTAATTAATCGTGCACCATATTTTAACTGAGAATAGTCTGATAAAACAAAACGAACTGCTTTAATGCCATAAAATATGCGGCAACCGTATCCAATTATTCCGTTTACCAATTCACAACCTTCTCCAATTTGAGTTTTTGCTTTAGGGTCTGAATTAATTGTGACGTTTTTAATTTTGTTGGCACCTTTTAAATAAGCATCAGGCCCAATCCATACGTCTTTAATGATCTTGCAGTTTTTGATAACCGTACGATCTCCAATTTTTCCATAATAACCCAACTTGTCGTCATATTGCTTATCCGTTAAGGCAATAAATTTTTCCTGTAAAAGGTCGTCATGTCTATTCCTTGTCCATAAATAAGCATCTCCAGAAGTCATACCATTAAAGGGTAATACCTTTCTTCCGGTATTCTCATTACACAATTCCATCCAAATACGAACTGACTCTTGTTCGCCTTTTTTAACAATACCATTTCCAAATTTGGAATGGTTAGTAGTCACCAACTCATTCACATTGGTGATTATAACTTCGTTACCTATAATATAATGAGAAAGATAATTTACATTATGAATGGCAACATGGTTGCCAAAATCGCAACTTATGATAGTTGAATTGTAAAGTCCTTCTGGCACTACTAAATCACTAAAGCAAAGGCAATTATTTTCTAAATTCCCAATTCTATTTAAGCCAAAGAAGGAACAATTTTTTACTAATTCAGGATTGAAGAAGTTGGATACTTGTATTTTATTCCAGTCGTCACTTGTGTTTCTATTTCTAACTAATATCTCTATTTCTAAAGCGGTAAGACTTCTGTATTTAATTCCGCTGCGATTCTGTTTATCACGTAAGTAATATTCGTCTTTACCTTTTGGAGGGTTTTGGATAAATCCATAACCTAATTGGCCGACAGCTATCTTTTTTATATTATTCATATAATAGATTCAATTGAATTAAAACTAATAAATATACCTAAATAGGGAAGGTGTTAAATCTTACAATGTATAAGTTATCCAAAGATAATATTACCTGCCCGTTTTAGCGGTAGGAAATCTTCTTTTTTGACCACCTGGTTGTCCTCCTCTTTGACCACCTGGCTGACCGCCTTCTCTAGGAGCTCTTCCTCTAGGTTGGCTTTTTCTTCCCCAACCAGCATCTTCAGAAGTCTTATTAGCATGAAATTGTTTCATTGGGTATGGATGTTCTTCTACCACTGGAATTTTTTTACCAATTAGTTTTTCAATATCATTCAAGAAAGCTTTTTCCTCGTAATCGCAAAATGTATATGCAGTACCTGACGCACCCGCTCTTCCAGTTCTTCCAATTCGGTGTACATAGGTTTCAGGAATATTAGGAATTTCAAAATTGACAACATGCGCCAATTCATCTACGTCAATACCTCTTGCAGCAATATCTGTAGCAACTAACACTCTTGTAGTTTGCTCTTTAAAATTAGTTAATGCTCTTTGTCTTGCATTTTGGGACTTATTGCCATGTATTGCTTCCGCAACAATATTATTTTTAATCAAAAGATTCACCACTTTGTCAGCACCGTGTTTCGTTCTTGTAAATACTAATACGTTTTTGATTTTCTCGTCTTTCAACAATTCCATCAACAATGAATTCTTATTCGCTTTGTCCACAAAGTAAACGGACTGGTCAATGATTTCTACAGTAGAGGAAACCGGTGTTACCGTTACGGAACTCGGATTATTTAAAATAGTACTAGCTAATTTAACAATCTCTGGAGGCATAGTTGCAGAGAAGAAAAGAGACTGTCTTTTCTTAGGCAATACCGCTAATAATTTTCTTACATCATTAACAAATCCCATGTCCAACATTCTGTCTGCTTCGTCTAGCACAAAAAATTCTACATCTCTTAAACTAATATGTCCTTGATTCATCAAATCTAATAAACGACCTGGTGTAGCAATTACAACATCCACTCCATTTCTCAATGCAGTAACCTGTGGTCCTTGTCCAACACCTCCAAAAATGACTGTACAGTTTAATGCGGTATGTCGTCCATATGCATTAAAACTCTCCGCTATTTGAATCGCTAACTCACGTGTAGGAGTTACTATTAACGTTCTTATTTTCTTTCTTCGCTCAGCTGGTTTATTCTTTAATAATAACTGAATGATAGGAAGTGTGAAAGCTGCCGTTTTACCTGTTCCTGTTTGGGCACAACCTAGTAAGTCCTTTCCCTCTAATAATATAGGGATTGACTGCGCTTGTATAGGCGTAGGGGTTGTGTAACCTTCTTCAAATAATGCCAATAAAATGGGTTCTATTAACCCTAGTTCTTTAAAATTCGTACTCATAATGGTCTGCAAGGTACACCTTTTATTTTTGAGCCATAAAAGGGTTGAAAATCAAGGCTTATTTCTTACTAGCAGCCCAAACATCCATTTTCGCTTCCAAAACACTTAATGGCAAAGAACCGTCCTTCAATACTTCCGTATGGAATTCTGAAAGCTTAAATTTATTGCCTAATTCAAGCTCATATTTAGCTCTAAGTGCTCTAATTTTCATAGCACCAGTTTTGTAACCTAAAGCTTGACCTGGCATGCCCATATAACGTTCAATTTCTGCAGTAGCTCCTTGTTCGCTAATGGCTTCATTGTCCATCATATATTTAATAGCGTCTTCTCTACTCATATTCTTAGTGTGCAATGCAACGTCCACTACCAATCGAATTGCTCGGTGCATCTCGTCACCTAAAGCGCCCATATATTGATAAGGGTCTTTATATAATCCCAATTCTTTTCCTAAAGACTCACAATATAGCGCCCAGCCTTCCACATAAGCGTTATGCCCACCAAAGCGACGGAACTTAGGAAGATTTGTATTTTCTTGTGTTAATGAGATTTGATAATGATGTCCAGGGATGGCTTCATGTAGAAATAAGGATTCCATACCTGAAGTTGTATTGAAAGTAGTGGCATCTAAAATTGGAACATAAAAAATACCTGGACGAGAACCGTCCGCAGAACCTTGATTGTATTCTGCACTTGCAGAAGCTGCTCTGAAAGCTTCTGTTTGTCTTATTTCAAACGGTGTTTTAGGTTCACTCTCAAACATCGTTTTCAAATTAGGTTTCATGCGTTGGTGAATGTCTTCAAAAGCAGCAATCACTTCTTTCGGACTGTGATAAGGCATGAATTGCTTTTCCGTTTTCATATATTCAAAAAAGGAAGCCAGATCACCTTTATATCCAACACTTGTTTTAATACTATCCATTAAACCTCTAATTCTTGCTACTTCACTTAATCCTGTTTGATAAATCTCCTCTGGAGTTTTGTTAGTAGTAGTTTGAGCCTTTACTTGATAAGCATACATTTCAGTTCCTCCTGGAAGAGAAGACAATCCAGAAGCTGTAGTTGCTTTAGCTAAGTATTCGTTTTGTAAAAAATCAGCTAATCTTTTATATGTTGGAGCAATCACAGTAAGAATCATATTACTGTAGTCTTTTGTTAATCGATCCTTGTCGGCAGCAGAAAAACTTTTAGGCATTAATTCTATTGGGCCGTAGAATAAACTTTTCTTTGGGTCTATTACAATCATTCCTTGCATTTGAGGAATCATTTTTACAACCAATGATTTAGGTAATACAATTCCACTAGCCATTCCTTTTTTGAAATTTCCAATGGCAGTGTCTGCCCAAACTGAAAATGCGTTTACACGCTTTATCCAATCTTCATAGTCTTTAACTGTTTTGAAAGGTTGAGCGCCTGTACCAGAACCTAATTGTCCTATGGTTAATGGTAAAGCAGTCATTTGATTAAATGGCAGGTATTCAAAATGATATTTATCTCCCTCTAAATTTAGATCTAATTGATATTTTAAGACATCATAGGAAAGCTGGTCATTTGAATTTAAAGAACTGCGATCATAGTTTTTCAGGCTGTCTAAAAAACGGGTATTAAAGGAAGTCCATTCTTTTAAAAAGGCAACCGAACCGTCATTTGGGAGTAAGTCATTGTATCGGTTATCGCCTGCAAAAGTAGCTTGTAATGGACTAAGCTTTAACTGCTCTTGATAGTAGTTCTCCAAAAACGTGTTAAATTTTTGATTGTCTTTACTGGCTTGTTTACAAGCGCCAAAACTA
>CALPWK020000126.1 GCA_943327245.2 Comamonas sp. lk
TTATGCTGCGCCGAATGGCGCTAATGGGAATCCTTTATTTAGAGCCATTCTGCCTTCTGATATTCCAACACTTAATCAAAATACAACTGGTAATGCTGCTACTGCTTCCACACTTCAAACATCTAGATTAATAAATGGTGTTTATTTTGATGGTGCATCAGATATTACCATTGCAACGAATACAGTGAACCCTATTACCTTTAATAATACTGGAACTGGCGCGGCTTCTTCCACTACTTTTAACGGCGCTGTTGCTAAGACAATTTCATATAATACCATTGGCGCGGCCCCTACAGTAGGTTCTGCAAGTATTACTACTTTAGGAACTATTACTACTGGTATATGGGCTGGAACAGTAATTGATGCAAGCCATGGGGGTGCTGGAACAATTAATGGCATATTAAAATCGAATGGTGCTGGGACAGTTAGTAATGCTATTGCTGAAACGGATTATCAAATGCCTCTTAGCTTTACAAGTCCATTAACGAATACGGCTAATACCATTTCTCTTCCTGTTGCAACTGCTTCTGTAAGTGGTTACTTAAATAGTTCAGATTGGTCAAGTTTTAATAATAAAATTAATTTTAGTGAAAAAGGAGTACATGATGGAGTTGCGAGTTTAGATGCTACAGGTAAAATACCCACTTCACAGATTCCTGCTATTTCTTTTTCCAGTGGCTATGTGGTTACCAATGAAATAACCATGTTAGCGCTTTCTAGTGCAGTTGTTGGAAGTATTGCTATTAGAACGGATAACAGTAAAAACTATGTATTAAGTGGATTGCCTGCGAGTACTTTGAGTAATTGGCTTGAACTATTAATGCCTGCTGCGGTTTCTTCTGTAAATGGTTTTACTACTGGCAGCATTGTACTTACTACTTCTGATATTAATGAAGGTTCCAATTTATATTATACAGTAGACAGGGCTAAAGCAGTTATTAGTGCAAATAGTCCTGTCGCTTATTCATCCACTACCGGCGTTATTTCAATGCCTGCAGCAACAACAAGTGCAGCAGGTTATATTACTGCTGCCGATTGGAATACGTTTAATAATAAATTAGGAACATTTGGTACACAAGCTACCAATACATTTTTTGCAGGACCAGCTTCTGGTATTAATACAAGTCCGTCTTTTAGAGCTATTGTTGTAAATGATATTCCAATATTAAATCAAAACACTTTAGGGAATGCGGCCTCTGCAACAAAGCTAGCTGCTACCAAAAATATAAATGGAATCGCATTTGACGGTAGTTCAGATATTACAATAGCATCTACGAATGCCAATGCGATTATCTTTAATAATAGTGGTTTAGGAAATGCAAGTCCAATTAGTTTTGATGGGTCTATAACAAAAACAATTTCTTATAATACAATTGGAGCGTCACCATCAATTGGGTCTTCCAATATTACTACATTGGGATCTATTACCACTGGAACATGGGCTGCAAATGTGATTGATGCGAGTCATGGAGGCGCAGGAGTTGTGAATGGTATATTAAAAGCAGACGGAAGCGGAAATGTTACCGCGGCAGTTTCGGGTTTCGATTTTCAAGCGCCGTTTGGTTCACAAACAAGTAAATATTTTTATGCAGCACCTAACGCTGCTAATGGGAGTCCTGTTTTTAGAGCAATATTAGCTTCCGATATTCCTATTCTAAATCAAGCTACCACAGCAAATGCAGGTACTTCTACTAAATTGGCTGCTACCAAAAACATAAATGGAGTGCCTTTTGATGGTTCCTCGAATATCAATATTTATGCGCCTGTTCCAAGTCCCATTACATTTGATGATAGTGGAAATGGAGAACTCAATACGGCTACATTTAATGGCTCCGTTGCTAAAACAATTTCTTATAATACAATAGGTGCAGCTCCTGCAATAGGATCAACTGCAATTATTACTGTAGGTTCTATTACAACGGGCACTTGGCTTGCTTCCACCTTAGATGCAAATCATGGGGGAGCAGGTGCCGTTAATGGAATACTGAAAGCAAATGGATTAGGAACTGTTTCAGCTGCCACTGCGGGCGCTGATTTTGAAAATGCCTTGACATTTACTGCGCCTTTATCTAGAACGCTTAATGCAATTTCTATTCCGTCTGCTACCACTAGTTCAAATGGTTATTTAATTTCAACCGACTGGAATACATTTAACAGTAAACAAGCTACGATTGTAAATGGAACAGGGGTGAGTATTACAGGAGGTAATACAGTGTCTATTGGCCAAGCAGTTGCTACCACATCTAATCCTTTATTCGCTGGAATTACTTTGTCAGGATTAAATGTTTCCGGAATTGTTACGAATACTGCAGCTGGTTTATTAAGTACAGCTTCAACAACGGGCACTGGTAATATCGTACGTGCAATTAGTCCTACTTTAGTTACGCCAATATTAGGGGATGCTTCAGCAACAAGTATCAATACGGGTACTATTACTGCAACAGGTGCTATAGTTGCTAATGGAGATATTACTGCAAAGCGTTTTAAGTTAACTATGCCTAATGCCATTAGCGCCATAGCCGCCACAACTATTGATATGAGTTTGGGTAATGTGTTTACAGTTAATTTAGGAGCAAATATTACTACATTGACATTGACTAATATCGCCACTGGCACTTATTTAATTAAATATGTTCAAGATGCAACAGGCAATAGGACGGTTGCCTTCCCTTCGGCTTGGAAGTGGGCAGGTGGGGTTACTCCTACTATTACTTCAACTGCCAATAAATTAGATATTGTCACATTGATATATGACGGCACCACTTATTATGCAACCATTGTAAAAAATTTCTAAACATGCGATTAAGTTTTATTTATATTATTCTACTCTTTGCTTTTTCACCTATTATTAATTTCGCGCAAGTCATGCCTCAAGGATTTCTTGTAGATCAATCGATTGAAACAGTTACAATTGGAACACAAGTATGGATGAAATACAATTTAGGTACTGATGTATATCAAGATGGAACAAATATTGAAAGAGCTAATTTAGCTTTCTCAAGATCTGTTGCATTGCCTTCTTGGTGTTATTATAATTATGATGCAAATTATGACCTTACGTACGGAAAATTATACAATGGTTATGCTGTAAATGATACTAGAAATATTTGTCCAATTGGATTTAGGGTGCCAACAAGAGCTGATTTTACAGCCCTTAACACTTATCTTGTGGCATCAAGTGCAGGAGGTAAATTAAAAGAAGCAGGTACAGTTCATTGGGCTTCTCCAAATACGAGTGCAACAAATAGTTCTGGTTTTACTGGATTGCCAGGTGGTTATATGGGGGATGCAGGGTCGTCGGCAAATATTTTAGTACAAGGTTATTTTTGGACTAATACAACAAATGGAACCACTAATTATATCCGATATCTAAGGTCTAGTGATGCATTATTTACAGAGTCTACCGCATTTGCTTTAGAAGGTGGTGCTTCTGTTCGATGTATCAAGCAATAAGGGTGAATTAATTACTATTTTTTTAAAATTGGTTTAAGCACTTTAAACTTGCCATCAATATCGGTCTCGTCATATTTTAGTCCTAAAATATGAGCGATTAAAGGATAAACATTTACATTTTCAAAATGCTCAATAGTTAAGCCCTTTTTAAATGCAGGTCCCCAAGCTGTAAAATATGCGCGCATTTCAACAGTCTGATTGTCAAACCCATGTTTTCCTAAAGTTGTTTTTCTTTTTGAAAAGTTAAAAACTTTAGGAAAATGGGGAACTACAATTAAATCTCCAAGTCGATTAAATTTGTCGTCGTTTTTTTTAGAATGCCAATAAGCAGGAGTTTCGTCTAATTTATAAACACTAATTGAAGTGTCTTTTTTCAAAGCTGCATAAGTAGATTCGATTTTTGAACTGTCTTTAGCATATAAATGTATTAATGCATCACCCCACGGCACTTTAAAGGCTGCCGTGTCAATAGCAGCAGGCATTCCCATAGTATTAACATTATCAACATTTATCATACCATGGTCTGAAACTACGATGTAATTTATAGGCAATTTAAGCGTAGCTAATTCTTTTTGTAAGGCATTGATACTACTGTCAACAAACTGAACCGCGGCAGTAACATGTTTATCATTTATGCCATATTCATGCCCGTCATGGTCAACCTGAGGGAAATAAAATGTAATTAAATGCGGGCGTTGATCTTCTGGCAGACTTAGCCAATCTTTCACTGCTTTGATCCGAGTGCCGATAGTTGTTTTTTCATTGTAAATATAATAATAGGTAGGTCTAGTATTTTGAATGGCGGCTTCGCTTGCTACCCAGTAAAAACTTGCAGCTAGCATTTTTTGTTGCTCAGCTAATACCCATAAAGGAGTTCCTCCATACCATTTTCCTTCTGCTACCATTTTTTTATTACCCATACGATATTCTTCACCAGTGGCTTTGTCGAAATAGGTGTTATCCACTAATCCATGATGTGCTGGATACATTCCTGTTACAATAGAGTAGTGGTTTGGAAATGTAAGTGACGGGAATGCTGGATCCATATAAGTAGCACGCACTCCAGATTTAGCAACCGATTGTAAAAACTTGGCGTCATGTAATTCTGTAAAATCGGATCGGTAACCGTCTATTGAAATTAATATTACGTAGGGCTTCTTTGTTTGATCTTTGTCATTTATTCTGCCTGCAACAATTTGCTGGGTAGTGTCTTGACTCCAGGAAATGGAAACAAATAATATTGCAAAAAATGCAAGGCCAATTTTTTTAAACATCTTAATTATATTTTACGAATTCTTTTAGAAATTTCTATTGACGAAATTGCGGCTAAAATACCACCCCCCAAATCCAATGGAAAATGTTGACCAAGGTATACTCTTGAATAGCCGCATAGTAAAGCATATATAAAACCAATTGCTAATATCCATTTATTTTCAAATAAATAAATAGTTAACAGAAATAAGGTAAATGCAGTTGCCGTATGACCAGAAGGAAAACTATTTAAAGTATGCATCTCCACTCCCTTTACAGTGTGGATTAATGACTTGGGTATATCGCTCGCGAAAGGTCTTGTTATTTTGTCAAAAAATAATTGCTTCGGAATTTGAGTGAATAAAGTGGAGAACACAAAGCATAGAAAAATAAATTGCCAATCTTTTTTAAAATAGCCAAACACAATAAATAAGTAAGGAATCCAAATCCAACCCTCAGCCATATTACTACAAAAAACAAAAAAGGAGTCTGCTATTGTGCCTAGATCCTTGTTGAAAAGTAAAAATGCCGTTTCACGACCCCAAATCAAGCTGCCAGCTATCAAAATCACTGCCAATAGGAGTGAAATGAACCTTGCAGTTTTATATTCTACGTGATTGTTGATGTTCATATTGATTATCTGGGTGAAATAGCTATACAAAATTACAAATGTTAGGGGGTTTAGTCAACTAATTATTTAAATGGTTGTTATAACTTTACCTATTCACATGAGCCAAGAAAAAGAACAAATAAAAGTAATTGGTGCCCGAGAGCACAATCTGAAAAATTTTGATATATCGATTCCTAAAAACGAGCTAGTCGTTTTTACGGGAGTTAGCGGGAGTGGTAAATCCTCTCTTGCCTTTGATACTATATATAATGAAGGTCAAAGGCGTTATATGGAAAGTTTTAGCGCCTACGCACGTCAGTTTATGGGACAAATGGAACGACCAGATGTGGATCAAATAACAGGACTTTCTCCTGTAATTGCTATCGAGCAAAAAACAACTAACAAAAATCCAAGGTCTACAGTAGGAACTGTAACTGAATTATATGACTTTTTAAGATTGTTATATGCTCGAATTGGTAAGGCTTACAGTTACAATACAGGAAAGCCCATGGTGAAATTTTCGGAGGCCGAGATAGTACAAAATATTTTCACCCAATTTAAGGATCAAAAAATTAATTTATTAGCGCCGGTGGTTAGGGGCCGTAAAGGACATTATAGAGAATTGTTTGAAGAGATTAGAAAGAA
>CALPWK020000127.1 GCA_943327245.2 Comamonas sp. lk
GAATTTATCGTGACTTACAATAACTACACTTCCTTTATAATGCAATAAATATTTCTCTAACCACTCAATACTTGGTAAATCCAAGTGATTCGTAGGCTCATCCAGTAATAAAACGTCGGGTTGTTGTAAAATCATTTTTGCTAATAATACACGCATTCTCCAACCTCCACTAAATTCCTTGTAAGGTCTGGCTAAATCTTTTGTGGTGAAACCTAAACCATGTAGTACTTCCTCTGCTTTATGTTGGATATTATAGCCATCCAAAATGTCTATTTCGTGTAAAGCGTCGGTATACTTAATTAGAATGTCGTTGTCTTCTGGGTTTGCTTCTAAGTCTTTTCCTAATTGTTCAATCTCTATTTCTAATGCACGTATTCTTTCAAAAGCACCTAATGCTACTTCTGTAATAGTCTCACTAGTGTCAAAACTTAATAAATCTTGATGTAAATATCCAATAGTAGTATCTCTACCTTTTTCAACAGTTCCCTTGCTTGGGGTATATTGTCCAACCAATACCTTCAATAAAGTTGACTTTCCCGTTCCATTGTATCCAATTAGACCAATACGTTCACCTGGCTGAATATGCCAAGTTGCATCGCTAACAATCACTCTTGCACCAAACTCAAACGTAACATTCTGTAAACCTATTAACATATTTTTTCAATTCAGACCGCAAAGTTAGCATCTTGGACTGTCTATTTATGCATAAATTTGAAAAAATATTACACAGTGAAGTATTTAGTTTTTTTATTATTAGTAGGAATTTCAGCTTGCAGCAGTAATAACACAAGCTCAGAACCTAACAGACTTTGGGAATATATCCCTCAAAATCACCATGATAACTGGGATCAAGATGCTTTTAATATTATCAATGGGTATGAGTCAATTTTAAAAGGATTTGCTGCATATGACAGTTCATTTATACTTGCAGCAACAGATCAGTTGTTGGCAAATACAGATAGTATAATAGCAAAAGTGCCTGCTACGGACACTTTGCAAAAATATATAGTTGTAGCTGGTTTACAGGGTTTGAATGGCGAATTAGAAGCACTTATCTTGGACATGCATCCGCTTGCTGTAAATGCCGAAATTCAAATGCTTTCCATTGAGTTGATTCACTATTTAGGTCAAATTGGCTATCAAAAAAGCAATATCTATATTTTTAAAATTCCGGTTGACAATAAGGAAGATTTAGTATGGTTAAGTCTTTCAAAAACGTCTAAAAATCCATACAATAATTCGGATAAGGAAATATACACCGCAACTGAAATTTTACAAGAACCTTAATTGGTCAAGCTGGGTGGGGTATATTGAATCAGTAATTTTGCATTCATTTTATTCGTAGAAGTGATATAAAACTCCTTTCTTGTAAATTCATCTTTTAAAACTAAAAGTGCAGTATTGGGAGGTACAGTTCCCATATTATGTGCCACTATAATTATTTCATGTTCTGTTATGGTATTGCTAAAATTTAGGTCTATATGAATGGCCTTATAACTGAGTCGTTTTTTATTTACCAATAATTGTTTATTATCATATACGATTATAGTGTCGTTATCAATTGTGCCATTATCGTATAAGTCAATACTTATTTTATTACTATTAGTATTTATTTTTTTTACTAATTTATTTTCTCTCCCTACTAAAACCCATGGGATAGCTTGAAAACTGTTCCCTTGTTTAATGCTAATCACAGAGTCGGTTTCATTAACATTGCGTAGGGTCTCTTCCTCAGGAACTGCTTCTAATGCTATCTCTTCTTTGTTGGGGGATGTATTATTAATTTTAATTGGTTGACCTGTTTTATTAACTTGTTTTACGAATTCATTTGATTTTGAACTTTTTGGAACAGTTCCAATTTTCGTGATAGCTGTATTAGAAATTTTCGTTGGTGTAGTTGGTGCAGGAGGAATAGTTTTTGTTGTTACAGTAGGAGTATTTTTAACTGATACTATTTGTGTTTTAGTATTTGTTGCAATTATAGTTGAGGATTTTTTTGAGTTCACTAACTTAACAATGGCTAAATCTTTTTCTAAGTATACCTTTCCGCCGCCACAATCTTTTTTGGTATTCGGGTTATGAGCGGTATAAGTGCCTTCAATTATTTCATGACCTCTTATATTTTTATACATTAAATAGTTAGTCATTAAGCAAGCTTGTAAATCTTGGTTCATTTTAATGTCTTCAAATCTATTTTCTGTAATGCTCACCAATTTACTAATCTTAGTAAATAAACCGGAGGCATTTGCTTTTGCTGAAAAATTATTACTCTGCTTAGTATAGGTAGTTATAATTAACTGTTCGTTAGGTTGATCAATTATATCCATTTCATAAGTAAAAATGCGATTTTCGGGGTCATTACTTGGCGAGAAATAACCACTCCATTTACCTGAAAGCGATTGGGCCTGCAGGTGTCCTAGTTGGTTTAAAAATACAAATGCCAGTAGTAGAAGTCGCATATACAAATCTAAGTATAAATCTTACTATTAAATAGTAACTATTTTTGTTACCTTTACGGTCTTATATATTATAGAAAAAATGGTTCAAATTCAATTTCCAGACGGTGCAGTTAGATCCTACGAAAAAGGGATTACTGCTTTAGGTATTGCTAAATCTATCAGTGAGGGTTTGGCTAAAAAAGTGTTAGCAGCTTCGGTAAACGGTGAAGTTTATGACGCCACGCGTCCTATTAATACGGATGCCGCTTTAAAATTATTAACCTGGGACGATGCTGACGGTAAATCTACATTTTGGCATTCCTCTGCACATTTATTGGCAGAAGCGGTTGAAATGCAGTTTCCTGGTGCAAAATTTTGGGTAGGACCTGCTGTTGAAAGAGGTTTCTATTACGATATCGATTTAGGTGGTAAAACTATTTCTGAAGAGGATGTCCTTATTTTAGAAAAGAAGATGAATGAGTTGGCTAAACAAGCTAATAATTATGTTCGTAAGGAACTATCAAAGGCAGAAGCCATTGCGTATTTCACAGAAAAAGGAGATGAATACAAATTAGATTTATTGTCAGGATTAGAAGACGGTACAATAACTTTTTATACACAGGGTCAATTTACAGATTTATGTAGAGGACCACATATCCCAAATACGGGTGCTATTAAAGCAATCAAGATTACTAATATTGCCGGTGCTTATTGGAAAGGGGACGAAAAAAATAAAATGTTGACACGTGTTTATGGTGTGACATTCCCCAATCAAAAAGAACTAGATGATTACCTTTTATTATTAGAGGAAGCTAAGAAAAGAGATCATAGAAAATTAGGAAAAGAATTAGGTATTTATACAATGGACGATGATATTGGACCAGGTCTTCCTTTGTGGATGCCCAATGGTACTATCATTATTGAGGAATTAGAAAACTTAGCAAAAGAAACGGAACAGGCAGCAGGGTATAAGCGTGTTGTGACACCTCATATTGCAAAAGAGAGCTTATATATAACAAGTGGTCACTTACCTTATTATCAAGACAGTATGTTTCCTCCAATGGAATTGGATGGCACTAAATATTATTTAAAAGCAATGAACTGTCCGCATCATCATAAGATATTTGATGCAGAACCTAAGAGCTATAAAGACATGCCACTAAGACTTGCAGAGTATGGTACTTGTTACCGTTATGAGCAAAGTGGAGAATTGTTTGGTTTAATGCGTGTACGTTGTTTACACATGAACGATGCACATATATATTGTACTAAAGAACAATTTGCTGCTGAATTCCGTGCGGTAAATGAAATGTATTTGAAGTATTTCAAAATATTTGGAATCGATAAATATGTAATGCGTTTAAGTTTACATGACCCTGCTAAATTGGGACAGAAATATATTAACGAACCAGCATTATGGTTAGAAACAGAAGCCATGGTGCGCGCGGTGCTTATTGAAACTGGTACACCATTTATTGAAGTGCAAGACGAAGGTGCTTTTTATGGACCTAAAATTGACGTTCAAATTTGGAGTATTATTGGTCGTGAATTTACATTGGCTACTAACCAAGTAGATTTTGCACAAGGAAAACGTTTCAATTTAAGTTTCACTAATAAAGACAACGAACCTGAAACTCCTTTAATTATTCACCGTGCACCTTTAGGTACGCATGAGCGTTTTATTGGATTTTTATTAGAACATTATGCTGGAAAGTTCCCTGTATGGTTAGCACCTTTACAAGTTAAAGTTTTACCTATCAGTGATAAGTTTCTTCCTTATGCTGAGCAGGTACTTGCAGAATTCAAAAAAGCAGGTATTCGGGTTGAATTAGACGATAGAAACGAAAAAATTGGTAAGAAAATCCGTGATACCGAAATCATGAAAGTGCCGTATATGTTGGTTATTGGCGAAAAAGAAGTAGCTGAAAACAAAGTATCTGTGCGTCGTCAGGGTAAAGGGGACATGGGAATGTTAGATAAAAATGCTTTTTTGGCTCAAGTTGTAGAAGAAATTGCAGAAAGAATGGCTCCAGAGGCTTAGTTAACAAGTTTTAATACGTTTAAACGCGTATTTCAATAAGTTTAAAGCACTATATCATAACATTGACTATCTTTACATAACTTAAACAAGTTTTAATAATTAATGGCATTACCGAACAGAGGACCCAGATTTAACCCAAGGTTTCAAAGACAACAAGAACCAGAGCATCGTATTAATGATCGTATTCGAGTTCCCCAAATTAGATTAGTAGGAGACAACATTACAGTTGGCGTTTACAACACTCAAGAAGCGTTGAAAATAGCTGCTGATCAAGGTTTGGACTTAGTAGAGATTTCTCCAACAGCCGATCCGCCAGTATGTAAAGTTATCGACTACAAAAAGTTTCTTTACGAGAAAAAACGTAAGGAAAAAGAGATGAAAGCGAACTCAAAACAATCTGAGATTAAAGAGATTCGTTTCACTCCAGGTACCGACGACCATGACTTTGATTTCAAAGCTAAACACGCAGAGAAATTCTTACAAGACGGTAATAAGGTAAAAGCATACGTTCAATTCAAAGGTAGAGCTATCATGTTCCAGGACAGAGGTCAGTTACTTTTGTTGAAATTTGCAGAAAGATTAGCAGAATCTGGTACGCTAGAAAGTATGCCTAAGTTAGAAGGAAAGAGAATGTTTGCCATTTTCCAACCAAAAGCCGGGGGTAAAAAGAAGCCAACAGCTTAAATAATCAAAACAAAATTAGCTAACTAGCTGATTTACAATATATTTTTTGTCAATAGCCTCCAATTTGGAGGCTATTTTCTTTGTTATATACTTAATCTATACTACCTTCGCCATCCATTTCCCACAAGGCCCAATAAGTGTTCTGCCTGAGTAGAACCGCCAGTAGGGAGTAATCGATAAGATTATAATAATGCCAAAAGTAAAAACTAACTCAAGCGCGAAAAAGCGTTTTAAAGTTACTGGAACCGGTGAAATCACTTTCCAAAAAGCGTTCAAAAGACACATTCTAACAAAGAAATCAACTAAGCGCAAAAGAGCTATGCGTAAGAAAGGACTTGTAAATAGTACCAACAAAGATTTCGTTTTACGTTTATTAAGATTGAAAGGATAATATCTTTCAAAAATCAATTACAAAATTTAAATCACCGAGTCCAATCTTAAGACATAGGATTCAAAAAAAATATTAATTATGCCACGTTCAAAAAATGCCGTTGCATCTAGAGCAAGAAGAAAAAAGATTTTAGATCAAGCAAAAGGATTTTATGGTAAGCGTAAAAACGTTTATACCGTTGCCAAAAACGTATTAGAGAAAGGTTTAACTTATGCTTACGTTTCTCGTAAGTTGAAAAAGCGTGAATACCGCACTTTGTGGATTGCACGTATCAACGCTGCTGTAAGAGAAGAAGGATTGACTTATAGCCAATTCATCAACTTATTAGCTAA
>CALPWK020000128.1 GCA_943327245.2 Comamonas sp. lk
ATCTATATTTTCTGCCTGATAGGTACTGCGCTCTTGCACCCAATGTTCAAAATCAACGGATTCAATTTTGTTTGGAAAATTTAAAACGGTATGATTGGGTAGTACTATTTCTACTGGCGCATCTTCTTGCGTAACTCGCTTTCCTGAATTCACTGTAAAAGCATAAGGCCCCACTTTTACTTTATTTATTCCTACTTGATTACTTTTTAAGTATTGAACTATTAAATTACCTCCGTTGGCGATATACTCATTTAATATTTCATTTTTCTCAGTCAAGTAGTCAAACATATTGTAAGCTCGAATGCCAACTACAATAGCATCTAATTCAGCAAGATTTGTTTTTGTAATATCCGATGCTTTTAAATTTATTACCTGGTATCCCAATTCGGTTAGTGCTTCCGGTAATTTATCTCCAGCACCGTCAATATATCCAATTTTAGTCCCTTTAGTTTTCACAGACAGCTTAACCAATTTAGTAGTAGCTGTTGGAAAATAATTAATGGTGGGAATATGATCGTATTGAATAGTTTTTCTATATAAAGCATTTGTTGGAGTTGGTAACTTATCCAATGTGTCTTTTACTACCACATTAATTTGTTCATTCGTGCCTAAATGGTTTAGCTTTTGATAAGAAATTGTAATAGGCTTATCTGATTTCATTAAGTATACTTCCTTATCGTATTTGATTTCTACAGAAGGCACCACTGCTATAGGTTGATATTGATCTCCTTTGGTAGGGTCTGTATATTTGTATTGAATTGGAGTCTTAATAGTAAAAGAATTCCCTTCTATATTTAATTGAACCGTAGTAACAAAAACTGGATCGTTGTCGGCTTTGCCAATGAGTTCCTGATTTTGCACATTAAACATACCTTCTGACTTTGGCGCTACTAACCAATAAGGTTGTGAAATAGGCGTATTATTAGGTACATTAAATTTATAGTCTAATTGAACATTTTGATTATTTATAAGTTGTTGTTTTGTTACGGAATCCTTTCCTGGAAAACTAATTTTCTCTAGCACCGAATTAACATTGGATCTTTGATTCAACAATAACTGTATAGCTAAAGGGGATCCAGGATATACCTGAGATTGTTGGGTAGTTACTTCAAAATAAATTCCAGCACAGTCCATTATGATAGCTTGTAATTGTGCTAGTTTATATTGCTTCCAATTAGAAGCTGGTAATAATTGGATTTGATTATACAATTTAATCAATGCTGGAACTGAATTTGATGGTTGATCCAATTGATAGTTCTTAACAACACTATTGATTTGATCTTGTATAGCAGGAGCATTAAATCTGTTCCAATTAGTTTCCACTCCATCCATAATATCATTTATAGGTGCCTCTCCTCCCGTTGTTTCAAAGAATTCATAACTTGGCCCTCTTCTTCTTGGCCTACCTTCTCCTTGACTCTTATGCATGGTTCTAGCTTCTGCACCAATTTCCCCATAACTTTTTCCAATGATTGAATTATAACCACCCACTTCAATTTTTAACTGTGTGTTATTGGTAGTATTAACTGACCCAAAATTAAAAGTATTCCATAAAATACGCTTAGCCTTCCATGGACCAACTCCATATTTAAATTGTTCTGGAAATCTTTTGGGGTCTGCAGCTGCAATAAACGCTTCATTTGCAATGATGGCAGAAGCGGAATGATGTCCATGACCTGCACGCGCATCTCTTGGGAATCTAGTAATGATAATATCTGGTTGAAATTTTCGGATTACCCAAACAGCATCACTTAAAACTTTTTCATGATCCCAAATTCTTAAGGCTTCGTCAAATGATTTACTAAAACCAAATTCATAAGCAGTTGAAAAATATTGTTCTGCTTCGTCCTGTTGCCTTGCAGCTAACAATTCTTGTGTACGTATTAATCCCAACTCTATCCCTTGTTCTTTACCTATTAAATTTTGACCGCCATCACCTCTAGTTAAACTTAAATAACCTGTTCTATACATTCTATCCTTTGTCAGGTATGGCAAAAAACTATTATTCTCGTCGTCAGGGTGCGCTGCTATGTATAAAACACTACCCATCACTCCTAGCTTTTTTATCTGAGCATAAATGTCTGCACTATTTTTCTGTGCCATTAATGCATTCGCTAAAAATAAAATCGCAATTAAAAGAGGTAGCGTTTTTTTCATATAAGTCTATTTCCCGTTAAAGAATACTGCATTAGCTAAAACCAATTTACCTGTCTCCCAAAAGTTTCTAAAAATTGGATCGTCTGCCATGTAAATAAACTTGCCTTGGCCAATTTCTTTCACTCCCAATACTACCCCTTCTTGAATAGCCGCTTTTGCTTTTACGCCTGCGAATCCAGCCATATAACTGTCTTTTTTGATGGCACCGACATTCCATGCTTCATTAGATGGCTCATATAAAACAATGTCTTGCTTTAAATCAAAATACACTCCATTACTACCATATCCAATAGGATGTGTGTCGTCCATATATACTTTGTAAATTGCACCCGGGATTGAGCTTTGCAACATATCCTCTACTCTTTCGCCATATTTACCTAAATGATTGATATTTGCTTTTTCAGCAACTGGGCTTTCTTTTATTTTAACACCCCATTCTGGATTAGATGCTAGTGTTTGTGCTGCAGATTCAAAAGCAATTAACACACCACCCTTTCTTACAAAAGCTTGTAATTTTTCCGTTATGGGTTTTGAATTGATGTCCTTGTATTGACCTTCTGGAGCAATAATAACATCATATTTATTTAAGTCAATTCTACTTAATAAACTATACGTTAATTGCGTAATTGGATATTGTATTTGTTGTTCAAAATAATTCCATACTTCACCCGCAGCTAAAGCAGCAATACCCTCCCCAGTTAATAACCCAACTTTAGGGGCATGATTAATCATTCTATTTAATGGAGATCCAAAATCTGCACCTTTATCTGAATAACCAGTGCCTACTGCAAATGCTTCCACATTCGCAGCTTCGCAAATTGCTTTAGTATCAGTTGCCCAGTTTTCAGAATTACTTGTTTTTAAAACAATTAATGTGCCTTTTTCAAAATTATGTCCCTCTGAAACAAATGCCGCTTCTGCGTATCTTACTTTAATATTTTTGTTCAACAACTGCGCTAATACTTTTGCAGCCGCAAATGAATTATAAGGAATTAAATAGCCATAATTAGCAGCCGCAATTTGAACTGGCTTTACCGTGTATCCCGACTGTATTGTTAATTTTTCTTTAGAAGCAAACCCATGCACACCAAATGCATAAGGCAATGACCATGCAGTAATATCATAGGTATTGGAGTCATTCACTTGTGTAGTTGGTTCTAATAATACTCTTGCTAAAACACTATGAGCTTGCGCTGCAGGCACTGCAATGGAGTATCCTTCATTTACAAATACAGATTCTGATTTTGTAAAATAATCAAAGGCTTTATACTTCGTATCCGCTTGACTCAAAACACCATATTGAATATTATTTTTTTGCAACAAAGTGGCCAATGCATTTATTTGTTGTGCACTTTTAGAAGTCATTATAAAAGTCTGATAAGTAGACCCGTTAGCTATTCTGCTGTTATCATAATATTTTTTATACTCTGCTAATAGCTTTTCATGATTGGCTGCACTTACTTCTACTGTAGACATGCCCGTTGTGAAATGATGTAATGCTCTTGCGACTAAGGTTAATGTATCATTGTTTTTATCTTGAACACCTAGTCCTGCGCTAATACCACCCTGCTCAAATGTCATACCAATGGCACCATTGTACATTGGGTAAGTATCACCATATGACGGGTATAACAAATCGAAACGCTCTTTAGTGAAGAATAACCAATTATTTTGGTCAAAGTATTTTGCATGATTTCGTCCAATTTGATCTTGGAAAGTTTTCTGCCAAGGCGTCAACAAAACATGAAGCGGTTCAGCTGCTGGAGCAAAATAATAAGGTTCGTTATATCCTTGCTCATGAAAATCCACATGCACTTGAGGGTACCATTGTTGGTACAAAGGCATTCTTTGTTTTGTTTCCACCTGTGTTTGCCAAGCCCAATCTCTATTTAAATCAAAATTATAATGGTTAGTTCTTCCTGCTGGCCATGGTTCCATATGCTCTCTAGCAAATGGATCTGCGTTATAATTAGTACCCACTGCATTATTATACCAGTTTACATATCTATCTCTTCCGTCTGGATTAATACAAGGATCAATCATCACAATTACATTTTTCAACCAAGCTGCAGATTTTGTATTGGCAGGGTCCACTAATGCATATAAAGTTAACATCGCAGCTTCTGATGATGCTGGCTCGTTACCATGTACATTATAGCTTAACCAAACAATTGCAGGTTGTTTTAGATCCGTTGCTGTTCCATCGGTCAATCCTATATTATGTTTTCTAATAGTCTCTAATTGAGCAATATTCTCTGGAGAACCAATAGCCGCAACTAACAACTCTCTGCCTTCATTGGTCTTACCATAAGGCATGATTTTAACCATGTCAGGTTTTGCCTGAGCAATTGTATTAAAATAACTCACAATTTGATGATGTCGAGTAAACTTGGTACCTACTGTATAGCCTAAAAAACTAGCTGGACTAGGTAACTGAGCCAATACAAAAAATGGCATTGTTAAAACACCAATAAGCAATCTCAATTTTAAGGTAGAAAAACGCATAATATTTGAATTATAGGTAATAATGAAATGGAATTTATAATAGTCCTAAAAATATGCAATTTGGCCTTATTTAGTAGGTTCTATCCCCAAGTTTTATACAAGTGGTTATCCCCATTTTGTTGATTCCTAAATAATTAAGTAAATTACTTCTTCAAATAAAGACATATGACTAAGCTTTCTCTAAAAATGACCTTAAACACAATACTGCTTGTTTGTACAACTGCTACAATACAGGCACAGGATTTTTTTAAAGCACATCAACAAATTAATCCTTATAACTATAGTGTTGTAAAAGAAAAAGCTTTCGATCATGCCGCAGTGAGTTCAGCTCATCCTTTAGCAAGTATGGTGGGTGCCGCAATCATGAAAGACGGTGGAAATGCATTTGATGCAGCTATTGCAGTTCAATTAAGCTTAGCGGTTGTGTTTCCAGGAGCTGGAAATATTGGCGGCGGTGGTTTTATGTTGTCCCGTGATAAGAATGGTATCTTGACAGGATTAGATTTTAGAGAAGCCGCACCTGCAAAAGCACACAAAGACATGTACTTAGACGAAAAAGGGAATCCTTCCCCAACTAAGTCCAGAGACGGCGCTTCTGCATCTGGTATTCCTGGTAGTATAGCTGGAATGTTTAGTGTTCATAAAAATGCAAAACTACCTTTTGCTAAATTAATAGAACCCGCTATAGAGTTGGCCGAATATGGTTTTGTGATCACTGAAAAAGAAGCAAGAGGTTTAAATAATACACGTACTCAGTTTTTAAAGAATAGTTCCGCTCCTTGTGCCTTTACAGCTAAGAGTAACTGGAAAGCTGGTGATACTTTAATTCAAAAAGATTTAGCAAATACCTTGCGTCGTATCCAGCAAAATGGATTGGCTGGTTTTTATGAAGGGATGACTGCAGATTTAATAGTAAAAGAAATGCAGCATAGCGAAGGTATTATTACAAAAGAAGACTTGAAAAACTACCAACCTAAAATTAGAGTACCGTTAGAATTCGATTATCGTAATCATCATATTATAAGTTTTGCACCTCCTTCTAGTGGCGGTATATTAATTGCACAAATGTTGCAAATGATTCAACCTTATGATGTTCAGAAAATGGGGGCAAACAGCGTAGGAGCTGTAAGTTTAATGATAGAAGCACAAAGAAGAGCCTATGCAGACAGAGCAGAGCATATGGGAGATCCGGACTTTTATAAAGTTCCAACAAAAAC
>CALPWK020000129.1 GCA_943327245.2 Comamonas sp. lk
AAAATTACAAACAAATATTAAAACCTTTTCAATAATTAATGCTGATGATGTTATTGCATCAAATATTATTGAAATAGTAGAATCAAATACTAAGACTAACTAATCATGAATCCACTTACAAATATTAAAAACATTTATTTTGTTGGCATTGGCGGCATTGGTATGAGTGCATTAGCAAGATATTTTAATACGCAAGGTGTTAAAGTAAGCGGTTATGATAAAACACCAACAGTCTTAACCGATGACTTAATTAAGGAAGGAATTCAAATTCATTTTGAAGACGATATAAATCAAATTGATAAAGCAGCAACTGTTGTTGTTTATACACCAGCCATTCCGTCGGAACATAAAGAGTTGAATTATTTAAGAGACAATGGATATAATGTTGTTAAGAGAAGTGATGTATTACAATGGGTTACCGAAAATGCTTTCACTATAGGTATTGCAGGAACGCATGGTAAAACAACTACTACCTCAATGACAGCTCATATATTACGACATACTGGGTATGGTTGTAACGCATTTCTTGGCGGCATTGCCTCTAATTATGGAACGAATTTCTGGAGTGACGAAAAGAACGTAGTAGTTGTAGAAGCAGACGAATATGATAGAAGCTTTCTAAAATTGTCTCCAAATATTGCAGTAGTCACTGCGGTAGACCCAGATCATTTAGATATTTATGGAACAGCCGAAGAAGTATTAAAAGCATTCGGACAATATACAGATAAGATCAAGTCAGGAGGAAATTTGATTCAAAAATACGGTACAGTCTTTCCTGTAAATGCAACTCAAAAAACAATCTTAACTTATTCTTATAATGAACCCAAGGCGGACTATCACACTGTAAACTTAAAAGTAGTGGACGGGTCATATCATTTCAATTTAGTATATCCAGGAGGTATATTAATGGAGGTTGTTTTAAATATGGGTGGATTGCATAATGTTGAAAATGCAACAGCAGCAATTGCGATTGCATTAACATTAGGTATTGATCCAGATAAAATTAAAGCTGCAGTAGCTAGTTTTATGGGGGTTAAACGTCGTTTTGAGTACAAAGTCAAAACCTCTAACAAAGTATTAATTGACGACTACGCGCATCATCCTGAGGAATTGAATGCATTAATAACTGGTGTAAGAAGCTTATATCCGAATGAAAAAATGGTTTTAGTTTTCCAACCGCATTTATATTCAAGAACACAGGACCAAGCTTTAGGTTTTATTGAAACCTTAGATAAGGCAGATGAAGTTATATTATTGCCAATTTATCCTGCAAGAGAATTACCAATTCCAGGAGTTACAAGCGACATGTTAATAGAAAAAATGAAATTAAAGGATAAAAGAGTAATGAGTAAAGAGGAGTTAATGGATTGGGCGGCAAAGACAAATGATAAATTAATTGTAATGGCAGGCGCAGGTGATATTGATGTGTGTATTACAAAAATTAAAGATATTCTTACTAAATAGTACATGCAAAACTGGAAAAACATATTATTAAAAGTATTGTGGAGCATCGCTGCAGCAGCGTTGATTGTTTTATTTGTAGTTGCTTGGCAGGAAAAGGGAGGTAAAAAATGCAAAGATATTCAAGTTGAATTAGTAGGGGACAATACAAAAGCATTATTCCTTTATGAGCAAGAAATTTTAGGGCTCATTACTGACGAGAATGTAAAAACAGGAATGCCTATTGCATCAATAAACCTGAGTGCTTTAGAGAGAATGCTTGAAAATTCAGGATGGATAAAAAATGCTGAATTATTTATTGATAATAAGTTGGTATTGCAAGTTAAGATTGAGCAAAGAATACCAATTGCAAGAGTATTTACAGTTGGCGGAAATTCTTTTTATATGGACAATGAGGGAAGAAGACTTCCTTTAAGACAATTGTCTGTATTAAGATTGCCAGTATTCACCGGATTTACATCGGATCAGCCCATATTATCAAAACCGGACAGTTTGCTATTACATGACATGGTTTATTTTGCAAACACCATTAAGTCTGACTCTTTTTTTACGGCGCAAATTGCACAAATAAATATTGCCTCAAATGGAGATTTTGAATTAGTTCCTGCCATTGGCGATCATCTTGTTTTAATTGGGAAAGTGGAACATTTGGAAGACAAATTAAATCGTTTGTATACTTTTTATAAAAAGGTATGGGTGCCTTCAGGCATTAATGCTTTTCAGTTTTTGGATTGCAGATTCGACAATCAAATTGTAGCCTTGAAAAAAGGGTTACAACCAATTCAGTTTGCAGGGATGGTTTTGCCATTTGAAAATATTGCTTCCGTGATGGATTCAAGTATAAAGGCGGAAAAGTTAAAGATAGATTCTATTAAACCGAATTTAGATACAGCTAAGACTAATTTGAAATTGGCAAAGACCAAGTCTAGTAGGGTACTTATAATACCCAAAGCCATAATAGTCAAACCATCAAATCAAGTAGGTAAGCTAGTAGTTCAATTAGGTAAGCCAAAACTGAATGTTAAAAAACAGAATCTGCCTAAGATTAAACCAGTTTTAAAGAAGAAAATTATTGTCAAGCCAGTAGTTAAAAAAATGCCTACTAAATTGAACAATAAATCGAATATAAAAACGTTAAATAAAGTGAAGAAGACTGCGAAAGCAGTGATGCCTAAAAAGTCCGATTCCAAAACAACTACAAACAACTAAAAAACTATAAAAATGAGTCAGAACGATTCTCCCATCATTGTGGGTCTTGACATTGGAACAACTAAGATTGCGGCCATTGCAGGTAGAAAAAACGAATTTGGAAAATTAGAAATACTAGGATTTGGCCGTGCGAATAGCAATGGCGTTCAACATGGCCAAGTATTAAATATTGATCAAACTATTAAAGCAATTCAACAAGCTTTACAAAATTGTCAATTAAGTAATCCGGATTTAGAAATCAATGAGGTTTATGTAGGGATTGCAGGGCATCATATTAAGAGTTTACAAACTCGTGGGGACATGGTGCGCCAGGACGCTGAAAATGAAATTCAGGCTTGGGAAATTGAGCAATTAATTAACAACCAAAGAAAAACATTTATTCCAGCAGGAGATCAAATTATTGACGTAATCCCTCAGGAATTTCATGTGGACAATAACCAAAACATTAAAGATCCAGTAGGGGTAAATGGGGTAAAGGTGGGAGCCAATTTCCATATTATCACTGGAGACAGAAATGCAATCAGAAATATTAATCGTTCTGTAGAAAGAAGTGGTTTAACTACTAAAGATTTAGTGTTACAACCATTGGCTTCTGCAAGTGCGGTAATGAGTGATATTGATATGGAAGCGGGTGTAGCTATTTTGGATATTGGTGGAGGTACAAGTGACCTTGCTGTATTCTATGATGGTATTTTAAAACATACTGCTGTTATTCCATTTGGTGGAGAGAATATCACAAATGATATTAGAATGGGATTGGGTGTTTTGAAAAGTCAGGCAGAAGCTATGAAAGTACAGTTTGGAAGTGCTTTGTCTGATGAAGCAAAAGCAAATGCATATGTAACCATTCCAGGTTTGAAAGGAATGCCAGCAAAAGAAATTAGTGTTAAGAACTTAGCTGCTATTATTCAAGCAAGAATGAGCGAAATTCTTGATTTTGTTACTTATCACTTAAAGCAAGTTGGTTTAGATAGTAGAATGTTAAATGGCGGTGTTATTTTAACTGGAGGGGGTTCTCAATTGAAACATTTGATTCAATTGACTGAATATATCACAGGTTTAAATGCAAGAATTGGTTTACCTAATGAGCATTTAGCACCCAACCATATTGACGAATTGAAAAAGCCAATGTATTCAACTTGTATCGGATTGATCTTAAAAGGGTATAACGATTACGAGCAAAATTATAAGGTATTTGCAGAAACATTTAAGAAAGTAGAAGTTCCAAAATCATTAACAGTAAATGGTGTTCCAGAATCGAATGGTTTGACTAGCCAAAGAGCAACTCAAAAAGCAGCTCCACAGCCTGTCGCAACTACTTTGACAGTGGAACAAATTGAAAATAGAAAGAGCAAATTTTGGGATCGTTTCAAAAACAATTTGATAGAAATTTTCAGCGAAGAAGACGATAAATTATTACCATAATATTTACCCACATTATGGTTATAAAAAATAAGCCATAAAATGTTGAAATAAAGTAATTTAGACCGTATTTACAACTAACCAACTACCATCTAACTAACCCATTTAAAAACAATAGAATGATTCAATTTGACTTACCAAAGCAAAAATCATCCATCATCAAAGTCTTAGGCGTCGGCGGCGGCGGAAGCAATGCAGTTAATTTCATGTTCCAACAAGATATTGAAGGAGTTGATTTTATTATTTGCAATACAGACTCCAAAGCGATTGAGCAAAGTTTGGTGCCCAATAAAATTCAATTAGGACCACATTTGACTCAAGGGTTAGGAGCAGGTGCAGACCCTTCGGTTGGGAAATTAGCTACAGAAGAATCTTTAGAAGAAATAAAAAAAATATTAGAGGTAAACACCAAGATGGCTTTTATCACTGTCGGAATGGGTGGTGGTACAGGTACAGGGGGTGCTCCAATTATTGCAAAAATTTGTAAAGATTTAGGCATTTTAACAGTGGGTATTGTAACCACTCCTTTTGGATTTGAAGGACCTCGTCGTCAAAAACAAGCAGAGGAGGGCATCAATCAATTGAAGCCATTAGTGGATACTTTATTAGTAATCTCAAATGATAAATTGCGTGTACAATATGGCAATTTGAAAATGAAGGAAGCATTCACAAAAGCGGATAATGTATTAGCTACTGCAGCAAAATGTATTACAGACGTTATTAATAGCCGTGGTCATATCATTGTTGACTTTGCGGATGTTTGTACTGTAATGAAAAATGGAGGTGTTGCAATTTTAGGAAAGGCAGAAGTTGAAGGAGAAAATAGAGCTCAAAGAGCCATTGAGGAAGCCTTGAATTCTCCATTGTTAAATGACAATGACATTAAAGGAGCAAAATGGATTTTATTAAATATTAATAGTGCAGAAGGTGATTTTGAATGTAGCATGGACGAATTGGAGACAATTAGTTCTATACTACGTGAACGTACTGGTGAGCATAGTGATGTGATTATGGGAAGTGGTTATGATGATACTTTAGGAGAGAAAATTGGTATCACTTTAATTGCAACTGGTTTTGAAGGGAAGGATCCATTTAAAAAAGAAGAACTAAAAAAAGCAGAAGCTCCTGTTGAAGAAAAAATTGTTATGACTTTAGTTACAGCAGAAGCAGTAGCTCAAGCAGTAGCAGCGGAGCCGAGTCAAGATGTTATAGCGTCAGTAAATGACATTGTTGAAATGGAACTAGAAGCTCCAGAAGAAATTGCAGCAATTACAATAGCCGCTGCAGAAATGATTGAAGCAGCAGCAGAAGCAGCAGTAGAAGTAGAAGCGGTTGAAATAGCTGCTTTGATGCCAACAATGCATGAGGAAGTTGCAATAGTAAGTTCAGTGTATGTTTCAACTCCAGATTTTGACGATGATGATGAAGAAGAAGCGACAGCTTCTGATGCCCAAGCGACAGCTTCCAATGAAATGGTTGAATTAGAAGAATCAGTTGAAGTTGAAGCAATTCCTGAAGTTTTCGAATTGAATATGGAAGTTGAAAATATAGATATTCCAGCAACATTTATATTAAGCAAGCCTTCTAATATCTATGACGAAGTTGATGTAGTTACTGAAGAAATAGC
>CALPWK020000130.1 GCA_943327245.2 Comamonas sp. lk
ATACCGCTTCTTTCGCTACAATCGCATCTTCATAAATACCAAATTTCTCAAACCTATTTTGTAAAAAGTCCTCAAGCCATTTTTCAGCATCGTCAAATGTTACTACATATAAATTATCGTGACTTGTGGAACCATAATTATTTCCAAAAATTTGCGCTACATATTGCTTGGCTTCCGTAATATATTTGTTTTCCTTTGGTAGGACTAATTCAGGGACTATTTCTTTCTTTGGAAACTTTGCTCTATTTTCTGCATCAAAAGTCCATTTACCCCCAACAGGTTTACCATCCTCCTCTAGCAGTATATTTCTTTGCTTTCTTTGCCAGGTATAAAAATCTGTTTGAAAATAGGTTTTTCTTTTGCTAAAGAATTCATCTACCTCTTTTGTGGTGTTGATAAAATTGGGGTTGTCGTATACATGCAATGTTATCTTGAATTCGGAACAAGCCTCCTGCACTCGTTTCATCAGCCAATTATCAACAGGATCAACAATATGAATATCGGTCACTTTTTGACCTGTAAGTGTTGCAATTAGTTTGCTGCAATCATTTCGTGGATCTGTACTTTCAATATAGTTTACCTCATACCCTTCCTGTGTTAACCAATATTCATAAAATTTCATACTAGCCCTATGCAAAACTAATTTTTGCTTATGAAAATGATATTGTTTGAAATAAAGCCATTCCTCTAGCAAATAAACCTTTCTGCCTTTTTGAGTGGCAGGATTGTCTTTAAATATCTGATTAGGGAAAACTAATGTAACTCCTGTTGGCATGATTTGAATTATGATACGCGCAAATATTGCTATGCAATAATCGTTATAACATAAATTTGTGCAATTTGTTCGACCAAGGAATTACAAAACAGACAATCAAGCAATGATTGAATTTAATAGAATATTGTTATCGCCTTACCGACATTTGAAGGTTGTATTTATAGTTAGTTGAATTTTGCCGCCTTTACTTTCTTTACATAGGGAGTAGTAAAGAATGAGCCTACAGTCTTATTAAATAGGTCCTTGTAATAAATAGGAGTAGAATGTCCAGAATTTGGAAGAATCCATAAATTGGCATTTATAATATTCTCTGCAATCTCTAAAGTATGTCTAGGCATAATCACGTCTTGGTCACCACCAATGACTAAAGTTGGGCAAGTGATTTTTTGTAAAGCTTCGTGCGATATATGTGGTTCTCGAATCATTAAACGCATTAATTTTAATTTCTTTTTAGTATTTGCTGTTTCTGGTAATTTTGCAAGACTGTCAATATTATTAATTAAGTCTTGTACTACCCAAGGGTCTGTACTCAAAATTGGATCTGGAATTAAATTTGCCCCAGTAACTGCTAATTTTTTTACTTTTTTCGGATACTTTATTGCAAGTAATAATCCTTCTACTCCACCATCGCTCCAGCCTATTACATTACAAGAATCCTTATGTAAAGAATCTAACAAAGCATTTAAGTCATCTGTCATCATTTCATAACTTAATGAATCATTATTGTCAATTGATTTGCCATGAGAACGATTGTCTGCAAGGATCACTTGATAGTGCTTAGCAAAAATTGGTATTTGATTTTCAAAATCATTTATCGAACCTCCATTCCCATGTATGATTAAAAGTGTCTCTCCTTTTCCATATACTTCATAATACATTTTAAAACCTCTATTTTGAATATATTTTCCATGTGCTGGATCATTACCAAATTTAGGCTTCACTTGTTTACTAGTTTGGGCGTATGTATTAATTGTAAGAAAACTGAAGAGGATAAAAAGTAGCGATTTCATTAATTAGAATTTAAGAAACTTTAAGATATACAAATCCATCTTGATTTCAGAAAGGATTAGCTATTAATTATAAAATCTATGCCCCTTACCTATAGACCTATCCATTGGTAAGCCGTATAAAGAATATAAAGATCTACTTAACATGGAAGCAATAACAGAAACATGGCTTTCTTCTGGAAATATTACAGATTCTACTTTTAAGGATTTGTAATTTCTACTTCTTAAAATATTGGCTAATTTATTAGCTCTGTTTACAAACATATTATCTCCCTCTAAACCAGCTGCAGATATAAATACTTTTCCTGTTAACTGTTTTTTGCTTTCAAAGTATTTTTGCTCCAATTTAAAAGGCTCGTCGTTATTATGAAATAAGGCCGCGCTATTAATGCCAAATCGAGTAAAAAATCCATTGTCCTTAAACAGTACATGACTGGTAAACAATCCACTTAAAGAATGACCAATCATTCCACGGTCTGTATTTGTTGCATATTTTGATTCAATGAAAGGTATTACCTCGTTTTTGATAGCATCATAATATGTTTGACCTCTGCCAGAATGCAATTTAACTGGAGCACCATGTAAAATCACATTTACCTGAAAAGAATCTTCATATGCATCATAATCATGCGTCAATAAAGGATATCTAGTGACTAACCAGTCTAGTAGTGATATTCTATCGTCACCAATGCCTACAATGATGACGGGTTCAATTTCATTAGACATCATTTTGTTTAACTCATGGATTATAGGAAAAGAGTAAAAAGCGTCTAAAACATACAAAACTGGGTACTTTTTACCTGATTTTGGATCATATCCTTGCGGAATTGACACAGAAACGCGAATATCAGTATTTATGATTTTCGAATGGATATCATATGATTGAGCTCCAAAAAGGATTGTTGGTTGAGCAGTTTGTGCAGTTAAAATTTGAACACAAAAGACCGTCAAAATAGTCATTATTAATTTCATATGTAAATATTTTAATATGGATATGCAATATATCATAAGTACTTGCAATGTATATAGAAAAAAGTATCATTTTGTTCCAAAACCCTATTATGGAACATATTGGTTCGAATTGGCTTAAAAAGTTAAATTTTCCCCGAAAAATGTTCCAAAATACTATTGGGGAACAAAGAAATGATAGATAAAATGCTAATTCATTCATGGTAGAGATTAACTTCAAGACTCACATTTTAAATCGAATCAATTATATAATAAGACATTATATAATAAAACAATAACATTTCAATTATGGAAGTACATCATGCTCATCACCCTGCTCACAAGAAGAAAGTATCCGAATATTTTTTAGAGTTTTTTATGTTGTTTTTTGCAGTAACACTTGGATTTTTTGCAGAAAATCAAAGAGAGCATTTAGTGGAAGGCCACAGAGAACAACAATTCATGCAAAGCTTATATGAGGACTTGAAGAAGGATACTTCTATGTTTAATAGCTTGGAGAAATATGATGCAATACAAATTAATAAAATAGATACTGCAAATACTATACTTGCTAGCAATAACTGGAATGATAGTACCATCAATTTGATATATAGGGTAAATCTTAAAACACTTGGAAATGTAAGACTCAATTTAAATGAACGTACTTCTTCACAATTAAAAAATTCGGGAAGTATGCGTTTAATTGAGAATCAAGAGATAAGTAATAAAATATCTGAATATTGGGAATTATCAGATATTATAAAAAATTTCGGTTTAACCTTAGAAGAATTAAAACTAAGAGCAAGAGAAAAGTCATATTCGATTTTTGACCAAAAATATTATACAGATGTAACTAATGCGATAGTTAGTGAAGATGTAAAAATGATGACAACGAATGGACTAGTATTAACTGAATATTCAAATAGGCTGAATCATATCAGAAACTCAATGAAGAATGTACGTTTACCATTAATAATTAAATTGAATAAAAAAGCAACAGAATTATTGGTTGGATTAAAGAAAGAATACAATCTTAATGATAATGCAGAAGTCATAGCAATCTTTAAATAGTAAAATAGAAAGTAATGGAAGTACATCACCCACACCATCCAACACATAAAAAGAAATGGTCTGAATACATCATTGAATTTGTAATGTTATTTACAGCTGTAACATTGGGATTTTTTGCTGAAAATATTAGAGAACATATCTCTGAAAATGAAAAGAAAGCTGAATTAATGAAGATAGTTTCCTTGGATTTACAGAGAGACTTAAACCAGTTAGAGTTCCATAAGAAAGACTATTCAACCAAATTTAATACATGCGATAGTTTAATGTTTGTATTAAACGCTGATCCTAAAACAATAAATACTTCAACATATTATCGTCTCTTATGTAACCATCTTGGCTATTGGAATTTTAATCCTAATGACAAAAGCAGAAACGACGCAGATTCAAAGGGATACTTTAGAAACGCCGAAAATGCCGAATTAGCTTTTTACATATCTAAATACAATTTCTTTTTATTGGATTTTAAAACTATCGAAGACGAGGCAACTCGTAATAGATTTAAGTTACAGGATGAAATGGGAGAGATGACTGAAGCAACTTATTTTAATAAAGTAGCAATGGTGAATTTTGAAAGTATTCCTCATACTATAGGCATAAAATCACCTAGTCAATCTGCTACCAAAAGAGTGAAGTATATCACATTAAACTGGAAGCATCTCTATCATGGATTTGCATTTGACATAGATTCACTGAATTTTTATGCTAATAAGGCCATATATCTAATTAACAAAGAATATAAGTAATGGAAGTACATCACCCACACCATCCAACTCATAAAAAGAACTGGTCTGAATATATTATAGAATTTGTCATGTTATTTGCCGCTGTGACACTAGGATTCTTTGCTGAAAACATTAGAGAAGGTATAGCAGAAAAACATAAAAAACAAGAAACACTTGAAGCAGTGGCTGTTGATTTTGAAAAAGACCTAAAAGGATTAGCTTTTCATAAAAGCTTTAATTTAGAAAGAATAAAAATCTGTGATAGTCTCTTTGATTTGGTAAACTTACCTGCTGATAAAATTGAACAGAGTTTGTATTATCGACTAATTGGTGTTATGCCAAATACATTGCCATTCTCCTCCAATAGCAAAAGCAGGCATGAAGCAGAAACAAAAGGATATTTTTCTTCTGTTGGTGATGAGGAACTAGCAACTAGTATTATAGAATATGAATTTTGGTTAAATGATTTGAATGAGTTGTTTCATACGGACGTTACTACCTTATCTAGTTTCATTGATAATAAAGAAATAAATTATGTAAACCCTATTTTGTATAAAATTTCTGCAAGAAGACCAATGGTTGAATTGCCCTATAAAATGGGCATCGCTAAAATAGCAGATAAAGATGTGAAAGACTTACAAGTGCTATTAGCTAATAAGCTAACTTTATTAGACATTAGCAACCAAAATATTGACTCTCTTGAATTTTACGCAAAAAATGTAATTAAAATTTTACATAGAGAACAAGATTAAAATTGCTTAAAATATAAAATTTTATGAAAGTTTGCAATTCCATGATTACTCGTTTTTTATTGATCTTTATTTCCTTTTGTTTTACGTTTCAAAATTGTTACGCTTCAGTTCCAATAATTAAAGAAGGCTTCATCAATGTAAAAGGAGGAAAAGTATGGTATAGAATTAATGGAACTGGAAAGAAAACTCCCTTATTACTTTTGCATGGTGGCCCTGGTTCTTCTAGCCTTAACTTAGATGGACTAGCAGAACTTGGCAATGACCGTCCAATTATATTTATCGATCAATTGGGTTGTGGAAGATCAACAAGAATTACAGATACAAGTTTAATGACCATTCAGAATTATGTTGAACAAGTTGAAGCTATTAGAATAGCATTACACTTAGAACAATTCTATTTATA
>CALPWK020000131.1 GCA_943327245.2 Comamonas sp. lk
CAAAGGAAACATGCTGCTATTGACTTTAAAACAAGTACCATTTTAGATAAACTACCTATTTCAGAAACAACCAAAGTTAAACATACAAAAAAAGTGTCGTCCATTGCTTCTGCAATATTGATTGTTGTTATTGGTGCAATAATAACTTTATTTGCAGGTTATGGACTAGAACTATCTGGGGAAATATTAAGTAAAAGATGGGGAATGAGTGGTGTACTATTTGGTTCTACTATCTTGGCCTTCTGTACTGCTTTGCCAGAAATTTCTACTGGTATTGCATCCGCTAAAATTAGAGATTATGAAATGGCAGTTAGTGACATCTTTGGAGGAAATGCCTTTTTACCTTCCTTGTTTCTAATGGCTGCCTTAATTAGTGGAGACAGTATTCTTCCTAATTTACAGTTCTCAGATATTTATTTAACCTATGTTGGGATTGGATTAACGCTTGTTTATATTATTGGCATGAAATGGCATTCTAAGAGGCAATACTTTAATTTAGGTATAGACTCTATTGTTGTTTTAGTACTTTACATATTAAGTATAGTTGGATTAATTTTTTATGGGTAGTTTAAAATATGTAAGTGAAAAATAAATTAAATAAAAAAGGCAATTCAAAATGAATTGCCTTTTTTATTTAAAACTTTGCATCGTTTATTTCTAACCAATATCCATCTGGATCTTGTAACCAAATTTGGTGTACACCGTCTATCCTAGTAGTAATTGCATTTTTATTTCCAGCAACGTCCTCGAAAGACATATTTGCTTTGCGAAGTTTAGCTATAAAAGCATCGTAGTCTGAAACAGAAAAGCAAGTGTGCTGATTTTTATAATACTCTTTGAATTTCTCTGCACCTAAAATTATATGCATTGTGCTAATAGGAGAAGTTCTTAACCATATATGTGCGTTGTCATGGAATGGCTCTGGCACTGTGTCTAATCCAATTATGTTTTGATAAAAATCACCGGATTTTTTTAAGTCTACTACATAAATAGCAGTGTGATTAATAATGGCTCTCGACTTTGGTTTTATTTCTTCGCCAGGATGGTATTGTGATTCTTTATGTTTTAAAACATCAGCTTTATAAAAATACACTGGCTTGTAATCGTGATTGATATAACCATTAGCTTGGTCTGTAAAATGTGTTGAATTAATATCACTACTACTACCTCCAGTTAATATTGACTTAGCTTCTATTTTTGTTCCAAAAGAAACGGCTGTAACAAAAGTATTACCAGACACTCCATATCTTATTTTAGTATCTTTTGATTTCTTACTTACAAAAGCATTTGTAGAACCCATAAATCCAGGTGTTGCAGTAACAGCCCAGCTTGGTTTTGCATCAGAGGGCTCCACCTTGTTGCCATTTCTTTGATAGCGATTTATTTTACCCCAACTTATTTCCCAATTACCCCAATCCTTTTTCAAGTCGTTCATTACCAATCCTAATAAGGCTAATAGCTTTTCATCTGACACGCCGTTTAGGCTAATATTAGATCCGTTGATCACCCCATATTGCTCCTCGGTAGTTAATGGTTTCTTTAGTTTTTCTAAAGTGGAATACATCAACTTCTCTACCCAAAATACAGCTAAAGTAGTTGCTATACTATTCGTGTCGGCACGATAGTTCCATTTTGCTAATACAGCAATTGGTTTTTCTAATACATTTTTTATAGAATCGACTTTACAATTCTCATAGGCTTTCAATAACGCTGGTATGAATCTCTCACCTGACATTAAATAAGTATCATTCGCCATATTAATAATAGTATCAATAGTGGTTGCATGTGCTTTGTTTAATAAACGAACTGCATTCATTGCTCTAGGCGTATGACCGTCTGGGCGCATGTATTCTGGCTTATTTGCAATTACATAATCAAACTTACCCGCTCCATAAATAGGGGTTGAATTACAGTTTTGCACAAAACCACTTACAGGATTAATAAAATGCGGTAAATCATTTAAACTATGCACTCCTTTCCAGTCCGTTTTAGAAGTGTTACCTGGAACAATTCTTTTCCAATCATAACTTGTGTCTCTGATTGGAACAAAATTACCATGCCAATAAGCAATGTTACCTGTCTTATCGGCATAAATGGTATTAGTTCCTGTCATCACTCTTTTATTTAAATAAGAAACGAATTCCTTATTCGTTTTACTTTTAGTAATATTCCATTGAACAGATAATAATTCAACATTATCTGTTTTAGTACTAGCGCTAATCCATTGATTATCTTTTTTAGCAACCACAGGACCGTGTTTTGTCCTATATACTGTAAAATGAACCGGCTTAAGTTGATTACTGTCTTTATATAATAGCGTTACAATGGAAGAGTCTACTGGTAACCATTTAGAATCATACTCATATAATAATTGATTGTCTTTTGTTTGAACGGTCTCTGCATATAGATCTTTTGCATCAGACATTGTTACTGTATGCATCCAGCCACAAAAATCATTAAACCCTTGCCATATATGCATGTCGCCTAAAAATGGAGCACCATAAACATTTAAACCTTCCTCACTTACTAACTGAACTTCAATTCTATTATAAAATTCAGAGTGTGGGTTAATTAATAAGATAGGCGCTTTTGATGCTGTATTTTTCCCAGCAATCGCCCAGCCATTAGAACCAGTTTGCGTTTCTTCTGAAGGTTTAGTATTTTGATACACTAAGTCCTTGGTAATTTTTATTGGATACATTGCACGCACATCTCCTTCTGAAATATTTAAAGTTTCCATACTTGAAATGGAATTCAATAAAATGTACCAAGGCTGCACCTCTGTTATTAGTTGGGGCTTGGTTTCGGGATGCATTAAAATATAATAATTAATACCTGCGGCATACGCATCGCAAAGTTGCTTCATGTAGGGAGTACATTGATTATAATACTGTTTTGCTTTTACACTATCAACAAATATTCGTGTAAGCAAATCCTTATAAATGGACTTCTTCCCGTTTAACTCTGCATCACGACCTAGTTTGCTTATTAAATTTTGTTCAATGCTTGGGAAGTAAGATTCACACTGTACGTACATCATTCCAAACACGGCATCAGCATCGGTTTTGCCATATACATGTGGAACACCCCAATTATCTCTAATAATATTTACACGGCTTGCCTGTGTTTTTAATTGTTGGATTTGATTCGACGAAAAAGATTGTGCAAATAAACTATTACATGATATAAGCGAAATTGCTACAATAAAAAAAGACTTAACTGTCATATTTAAATATTTAATAAAACCTAAGCAGGTTAAATGTAAATACAATATACAATTAAGTCTTTATAAAATTTCTTCAAATTGACTACTGGTAATCACTTTCATTAAAATCATCGTCTTCAAATCCCATGTTACCCATATTCATTATACTTCCCATTAAATCTTTAAATTCAATTTTGCCGTCAATCATTTTTTTAGAAATTAATGAATAACTAGAAAGACCATGCAAAACAAATTCCATTAATAAAGCAGCTTCCATTTCATTTGCTTGAGGAAAGTGTTTTTTTACAATACCATACAAACCGTCAACCTTATATAAATTAGCAATTTTATCTGCGTCCTTCATGTCCAAAAATAAATCCAAATGATTACCTCCGTCAAACCAAGCTGTGATTGCCTTGTAAGGATTTTCTGGTGTTTTTTGTTCTGCTGATTTTTTACCCGTATTACGCTTTGTTTTCGCTAATTCAGGATTTGGAAAATATTGAACAAACTGTGTACGAATAGACTTATTCAATAAGTTCAACGCCACTTCATAAGGACCTTCTTGTTCTCCCTCATAAACTAATTCAATCTTACCTGTTATAGAAGGAATGATGCCAGACAAATCACTTATCCAAACCTGCGTCTTTTTTTCATTATGCATTATGGCTCTTCGCTCCGCACTACTCACTGCATTTTCATAAGCCGCAATCGTTAAACGCGCACTCACTCCGCTTTTCTTATCTACGTATTCATTATTTCTAGCTTCAAATGAAACCTGCTCTACCAATCGCTTTACTAAATCACTTACGGCTACTCTTTCTTTCTGAACATCACTAATATGTGCTTCTTGTTCTGTAATTAACAAAGCCGTTTCTAAGCTCTTAGGATAGTGTGTCAAAATCTGACTTTGTATACGATCCTTTAATGGCGTAACAATACTTCCTCTATTGGTATAGTCCTCTGGGTTGGCTGTAAATACAAATAAGATATCTAAAGGCATACGCAGTTTAAACCCACGAATTTGAATATCCCCTTCCTGTAAAATATTAAATAAGGAAACCTGGATTCTAGCTTGCAAATCAGGTAATTCGTTAATTACAAATATGCCTCTGTTGCTTCTTGGGATAATACCATAGTGGATGACTTTTTCATCAGAAAAGCTCAATTTTAAATTGGCTGCTTTAATCGGATCAATATCACCAATCAAATCTGCTACACTTACGTCGGGAGTGGCTAATTTTTCACCATAACGCTCTGATCTGTGCAACCACTTAATGGGTGTATCGTCTCCATGTTCCGCAATCAAGTCCAATGCGAACTTACTTAAGGGTTTTAAAGGATCGTCGTTCACTTCGCTACCTGCAACAATAGGTATGTACTCGTCCAACAAATCTACCATTTGACGCGCCATTCTTGTTTTGGCTTGACCACGCAATCCTAAAAAAAGGATATTATGTCTACTTAAAATGGCTCTTTCCGTGTCTGGTATTACGGTATCCTCATAACCCATGATACCCGTAAAGGCATTTTCTTTATTTTGAATACTAGTAATTAAGTTATCTCTAACCTCGTCTTTGATTGACTTAGAAATATATTTACTTTTTTTAAGTTGTCCTAAGGTGTTAATCTTTTCAATCTTCATCATATGCTTTATTAAATCTTTTTATTAGAATACTGTTTTTCTTTTACCACTTTCAAAGTCATTAAATATAAATGCACCCAATTTGTCTAGAGAAGCGAAGAATGCTTTTCCATTATTCATTTCGGTAAACTCTTTTACAAAGTTTTGTAAATAAGGATCAGATGCAATCATGAAAGTAGTGATAGGTATTTTTAATTTCTTGCACTGTGCAGCCAAATTAATACAACGATTCACCACTTTACGATCAAGTCCAAAACTATTCTTATAATATTTTTTACCAATTTTCAAACAGGTAGGCTTGCCGTCTGTAATCATGAATATTTGTTTGTTAGGATTTTTACGACGGCGCAATAAATCCATCGCTAATTCAAGCCCAGCAACCGTATTGGTATGGTAAGGTCCCACTTGCAAATAAGGAAGGTCTTTAATTTCAATACTCCAAGCGTCATTACCAAACACTACAATATCTAAAGTGTCTTTAGGATATTTAGTAGTGATTAATTCAGATAGCGCCATGGCTACTTTTTTTGCAGGCGTAATTCTATCCTCTCCGTATAAAATCATAGAGTGAGAAATGTCGATCATTAATACGGTAGAAGTTTGTGTTTTAAAATCGCTTTCACGAATCATTAAATCTTCTTCCTTCATGGTGAAGTTTTCTACCCCATTATTAATTTGAGCATTACGAATACTCTCTGTAAAATCTATTTGTTCTAGCATATCGCCAAATTGGAAAGCGCGCGTGTCCGGGTTTAACTCCGTACTTGGACCTGCTTTAGTAGTTTGGTGATTTCCTTGTTTTGATTTTTTTAGTTTTCCGAATATTTC
>CALPWK020000132.1 GCA_943327245.2 Comamonas sp. lk
AGCTTCGCGAGGCACTATAGCATTTCAGCAGAAAACCTGCGGAAAATTGAAAATCTAACCCATTTTTAAAGCCGAATGTTATGCTAAATTTTATCATCAAAACCCACCGAGTAGGAACAGTTTACACCAAACCCCATTTATTTGTACTTAACAAAGGGAGGAACAGCGGGAAGCCCCAAAAAGAGCCTTTCACAAACAGTTTTGTTATCATTTTACAAAACCAAGAAGAGTTAGAAAGCTTATTTTTCATTGCCTATAGTTTATGGCAAACAAAATTCTGGCATCCTTTTTTAGTAGGTTCGGTTATTCCGTTTTTGCGCCTTCCCGATTTCAAAAATGAATTCAACCCAAAAGCCAGCTTAATGATGTCAGAACACAACGAGCATATCAAAAATGTTGCTGAACTAAAACTTTTGGAACAAAAAGAAAAACAATTTCACCAAAATAGCAACCTCATAAACGATTTACGAAAAGTGATTTTATACCGCTATTGCAGAAAGTAAACCCAGCCAAGCTTTGTATTCATTAGAAATTGTTTCGAAAGCTGCATATTATAATAAAATAAAACACCGTAAAAAAAAGCCCAAAAAACCGTAAAATACAGATATTCTTAAGAGGTAATTTGCACAACAATCAAGTAGCAAAATTGAATTTATAATTATAGGGGAATCTATTTTGTGAGATAAGGCGTTTAGACTAAATTATATTCACAATACTAGTAAACTAGTTGCAATTCAAAAATATACGTTACTAATTAAATAGTATCTAATATAGATAATAGAGTAAATATAAATTAAACCAGATTCTTTAAATTTTTATTATGAAAAAAACAGTTTTCACAGCATTATTACTATTTGTAGTTGTAACATTAACGGCACAAAACAATGCCTTTTACTATTATAAGGGAAAACAAAAACCTATTTCCATTGATAAAAGTAAAGTCAATGTATTTATCACAAATTTATTTCAAAAGTCATCAGTTGCTTACCTAACTTCCAAAGATTTTGAATTCAAGGAGCAACCAAATAATCAAGAAAAATGGGCAACTATTGATTTTGGAAGCCAATTAAATGATAGTGATTTTTTACAAAAAATTAATTCACTTAGAAGTAATCCGGAGGTAATAGGAATAGGATATCATTACAAGGCAAAAGAGGGTCAAACGGTTGGCTCGTCAAATGTTTTTTATGTAAAACTTAAATCAATAAACGATCTAACATTTTTACAAGAATTTGCTGCTACAAAAAATGTAATAGTATTAAATCCATTAGATTTAAATTCTGGTTGGTATGCGCTAAAAACTACCAGAAATACAATTTTAACTGCAGTCGAACAAGCAAATCAATTTTTTGAAACAGGAAGATTTGAAGAGATTGACCCTGCTTTCATGATGCCAGCTGTAATTGATGATAATGTTAGTAACAACTTTGTAAATACAAGCACTAGTATTACTAGTAGTTGTGCGGGAGATCCTGAATTTGGTTTGCAATGGGGGCTATACAATAGTAATAATCCAGCCATTGATATTAATGCTTGTGAGGCATGGGCAATACCAGGAGCTAATGGGAATGGAATAAAAGTGGCAGTTTTAGACACTGGAATAAAACTCAACCATCCCGATTTGGCAGCAAATATATATCCTCAAAGTTACGATTCTAATTTGCAGTCCCAACCTAGCACTTTAACTGTGGCTTGGGGTTATGGATCTTATTTAGACAATAATAATGTACTTACCCAATATAAAAGCAACCATGGTACTCATGTGGCAGGAATTATTGGAGCATTGGGAAATGGTAGAAATACCAAAGGCGTTGCCCCAAATTGTAAAATAATTGGGATCAGTAATGAATTGACTGGTTTGGGGAATGAATCCATATCTTTGGCAGATGGTATCAAGTGGGCAATTTTTCCTGGTTTTGCAGACATTATAAACAATTCTTGGAAATTTAACAGATACAATGAACTAACTGAGGGTACTTTTAATTCTTCCTATTTAGAAAATAGAATAATAAATGCACTAGATAACGGCAGGGAAGGTAAAGGAACAATTGTAGTTTTTGCAGCAGGCAATAATTATGGAAGTACAAATTATCCAGCTTATATAGATCCACGAATTATGGTTGTTGGTGCAATAGACCAAAATGGTCAACGTGCCGATTTTTCATCCTATTATACAGAGGAAGAAGGCTATGAACAAAATAATGTAGATGTTGTGGCTCCTGGCGTTGATATACGTAGTCTTATTATTAATGAAATACCTGGAGAAAATGCAAACACAACAGCAATCGATACAAGTCCATCGATTATTCCACCGACTTCAAATCAAGAAACTGGAAGTATGGGAGGTACTTCGATGGCCGCTCCATTTGTTTCAGGTACTGCTGCATTAATTTTATCTGTAAATCCTTGTGCAACTGGCAAACAGGTTAGAGATTATATAGAAAGTACCTGCCAAAAAGTAGGAGGGTATGATTATCAAATAGCTCCTGACCGACCAAATGGCACAAGGAATGAAGAAATGGGGTACGGTCTAATTGATGCCTATGCAGCAGTTAAAATGGCAAAAGAAGGTTATTCTTCAACATATGACTTATACATTAAAGATTTCTATGATGATTCAGGCAAAGAGCCATATATTAACTCCGGTTTTGCAACCAATAGTCCTGATATTTGGATTAGAAATGAAGATGATAATATTGATTTTGATCAACCAGCAATTGCTTTAAAGACAAATTTTGTTTATGTGCGTGTAAGAAATAAAAGTTGTGTAGCTACCCCGTTAAATTCAAGCGGATCTAATTATCAACGACTTGATCTTTACGTTTCAAAACCATCTGTAAGTGATCCAGACCCAACTAGCAGATACAGCCCACTAGCAAACGAAAATTATGTTTTATCCGGTTCTCAATCTATTCCAGCGATAGCAGCTGGAGAAGAGGTTATTTTGAAATTTCCATTTTTTGGTCCATTAACTTGGTTGCCCACTCCAGGCGGTGCTCAGATAAATGTAAATTTGATGGCAAGAATAGAGTCAAATATTGACCCTATGGCTGCACCATTAAGCCATATTGCTTATAATAACACAGTAAAGAACAATAATATAGCTTCAAAAAATGGAATTCAAGTTTACTATGATTATTTGGGTTCCAATGGGGGGCATTACCCAGAAAGAGTTTCAGTTAGCAATCCATTTGACGAAGCTCACAGTTTTAGATTAGAACTCGTTAAAGAAGATACAGAACAGGGAAAATCAATTTATGAAGAAGCCGAAGTAATGGTAACAATGGATGCTGTTTTATATTCTGCATGGCAAAGAGGTGGCAAAGTTGAGCAAAATCTCAAAGAAACTGTTGATGAAAGAAAACTGATGGTTGAAAATAATCATGTTTTGATAGATAACATTCAACTCAATGCTTTTGAAGAAGGCTACGTCACAGTAGATTTTAGTTTTTTAACAAAAGAAGTTACCGATAAACAAAATTTTAAATACTACTTGATTCTACGTGATTTGGTTACAAACGAAATTGTGGGAGTAGAAACCTATAATATCACAAAAAAGCCAAGACCTGTCTTTGAAGCAGATGCAGGGGAGGACAAGTTGAAAGACAGGAATGAAACCATTACCATAACTGCCAGGCAAATTAGCGAACCGGCTATTTACAACTGGTACGACACTGATGGTAACTTAATTTTCCAAGGTCAAGATTTGACTGTTGCTAACGATGTTGCTAAAAACTATAAATTGGAAGTTATAGCAACTGCAGATGGGTTTAAAGATTACAGTGAAGTGGAAGTAAAATTAAAACCAAGCGTTTTAAGTGTTATTGCACCAAATCCAGCTACGGAAAACGTAACAATTTCATATAAAATAAATGAAGGGGGTTCAGCCTATTTAATGGTTTTAGGGGAATATTGTTCTACAAATGCCTCAAACAATTATATCGTCAATCCAGAATTAGGTGAAGTAAACATTAATCTTGCGAATTATAGTAATGGTTTTTATACTGTGGCATTAGTAGTTAACGGGCATATAATTGATGCGAAAACTCTTGTAATTGAATAGATTAATTTTATATCTTTACTTTAATGGAACTTTACTTTTTATCATAAATCAGGAATCATGCACAAAAAAAGTACTATATTATTTATATTATTGATATGTTTTTTTGCAAATGCGCAACAAGTAACTACGATTACTGGATTTCTGGGAAGTGGCTATGAAGACGGTAGTTTGGCAACAGCCAAATTCCGAGGACCAAGTGGAATTTGCGCAGATCCGATAGGTAATTTATATATAGCAGATAGTAATAATAGTTTAATTCGAAAAATTGATATTGTAACTGGAATGGTTAGCACAATTGCAGGCAGTACTGAGGGTTATTTAGATGGATATGGAACGTCAGCTAAGTTTTTTAGACCAACTGGAATTTGTATGGACAGTAATGGTAATTTATTTGTAACTGATGCTTTTAATTGGCGAATTAGAAAAATAAATTTGACCACAGGAATGGTAACTACTTTTGCTGGATCGTCACAAGGGTATGCGAATGGCAATGGCCCAATTGCTAAATTTATTGAGCCGATAGCAATTTGCATAGACAATGATGATAACTTATATGTTGCAGATAATCAGGTTAGTAGAATTAGAAAAATAACGCCTTCAGGGCTTGTTTCTACTTTGGCAGGAAGTGGCGTGGCAGGATTTGCAGATGGTGTGGGTTCAGCTGCAATTTTTTATAATCCCCAAGGACTATGTGTAGATGCCCAAAAAAATATTTATGTTGCAGATTCATCAAATTTTAGAGTTAGAAAAATAACTCCAGATGGAACTGTTACTACAATTGTAGGCGGAACTTACGGCTATCATGATGGAGCTAATGTAGATGCAATGTTAAAATCGGTAGATGGCATTTGTATGGATAATCAAAACAATTTATATGTTACTGAAAACAATAAGATAATCAGAAAAATTGACTTAAATGCTAATGTAGTGAGCACTTTTATGAGTGAAAGTAGTTTGCCAGGAGACCCCTTTGGAATATGCTTTAATAATGGTACTATTTATTTTACAGAAGTTAGTAGAGGCAAAATAAAAAAAATAACCAATTTGCTAAATCCTACAACTTTTGAAGAAATTGATTTTAACATTTATCCAAACCCAAATAATGGGATTTTCAATATTGAAAGTAAAACGAGTATAAGTTCAATTTATATTTATGACACCAGAGGAAGAACTACCTACTTTAATGAAAAAGTGTACGCAGATAAAGTAGAAATTAATTTAACCGCATTTGTAAAAGGATTGTATTTAGTTAAAATAATTGGCGAAGAAGGTAAGATAGTTAATAAAAAAATAGTAATAAACTAAATAAACCAAATTATTAATTTAAAGATTTAAATCATGAAAAAATTATTTATTATTTCGTTATCAATGTTATTACTATTTAGTTGTTCAAATTCAAGTAGCAACCCCACAAATCAAGAAAATTTATTAATTGGAAAATGGAAACTCATCGAACAAAAAAATAGTAATGGAACAAGTACACCTCCAATATGGACACCTGTAGCAAATAGCTATGAGTTGACATTTAAAAGCGACGGCACTTATACAACAACTGCTTACACAACATGTAACAGCGGTACATATTCAATTTCAA
>CALPWK020000133.1 GCA_943327245.2 Comamonas sp. lk
ATACCAGTAGTAATAGTTCCTAAAGTAGTAATATTTGCAGAACCTACTGTAGGGGCCGCGCCAATGGTATTATATGAAATTGTCTTAGTAACAGCGCCGTTAAAAGTAGTGGAAGAATTTGCACCAATTCCAGTATTATTAAAGGTAATAGAGTTCACTGTATTCGTTGCAATGGTGATATCTGATGCACCATCAAAAGAAACACCATTTATTAATCTAGCTGTTTGAAGTGTGGAAGCAGTAGCAGCATTACCAGTTGTATTTTGATTAAGTGTTGGAATATCAGAAGGCAGAATGGCTCTAAATAAAGGATTCCCATTAGCGCCATTCGGCGCAGCATAAAAATATTTACTTGTCTGAGATCCAAAAGGGGCTATAAAATCAGTGCCACTTAACGCTGTACTTACTAATCCCGATCCGTTGGCTTTAAGTATGCCATTGTTATTACCAGCACCTCCATAGTTAGCATCTATAATACTTGCGGCCCAAATACCTGTACTTATACTACCTAACGTAGTAATTGAACTAGCACCAATGGAGGGTGCTGCACCAATAGTATTATAAGAAATTGTTTTAGCAACAGCACCATTAAAATTACTTCCAGCCACTATTCCCAAACCATCATTAGTAAATGATAAAGCGTTAGCTGTATTGGCGTTAATAGAAATATCATTTGTACCATCAAAAGCGATCCCGTTTATATTTTTACTAGAAAAAAGCTTTGAAGCAGTGGAAGCATTACCTAAAGTATTTGCGGCATTGTTAGGAATGTCTGCTGCAACTAAAGATCTAAAACTAGCTGCAGTCATAGCACCCGATACAGGGCCAGCAAAAATAGTATTAGCACTAATATTCCCAGCCAATCCTACAAGGGAGTAGGAAGGTATATTTAAAATTTGACCACTCAAACTCGCCACCCCATTAGAACCTAATGTTGTTAGCGCGTTGAAACTATTTGAGTACGCACTATTAAAATGATTAAAGTCTGAATTACTTATTAAACCAGCTGAAACAGAAGTTGCGGAAGCAAGTGGAATGTTCAGGGTATGTACACTACCACTCGAAGCCCAATTTGGTGCAATGCCAGTATTACCAGGGATAGCCATACTTTGCACTTGTGTGGTAAGACCATTAAAATTATACAATTGAGCATTATTAGTAAGATTCCCAAGCCCTACTTTAGTCGGGTTAATACCAAAAGCAATTTTCGCATCGGTAACTGCGGCATCTAAAATTTTATTAGTAGTAATTGCATTGAATGAAATGGATGGTGAAGTAGCTATACCAGTTAAATCTCCAGCAAGTTTTAGGATACCCTTTGTATTAATATCTGCATCTGGTGCACCAGATACAACGGCAGCATCAACATAATCTTTAATAGCTTTAACTGTTGGATATTGAATATTGTTATAAGCGTTAACATTAGCAACATCTATTACTTTATTGATAGAACGCTCCTTAAGATCAATTCGATTCGAAAGTGAAGTAGTATCATATGACTTGGAAGTTAATTGTGTAGGCGTTACATATACAGAAATACTATCAGCCATATTTACCTTCTCGTTAAATTTGATATTCAACGAATTTATATTCATTACAGCATTAGACTTAATATATGGAGCTAACATATTAGCAGTGTCAATAATATTAACTTTTTGGATTAGCGTATTAGATAATGTTTGAAGCGATAATATCTTAGCGTAATTAATTAACATTTTTGAAGTATCAATAATACTTAGTTTAGTCTTTAACAATATTGAATCTACGATTCCATTCCCTCCTATAACATGCATTGCATAAGGGACAACTCCAAATGGGGAATTTCCTAAGTCGATCCATTCCCTGTTATAGTCCCAACTAGTAGACGGAGCTATTGGACTGATTGAAATTTTTAAATTCAATAGATGGTTAACATTTGACCAATCAATATTATCGAGAGAATTTGATGAACCGGAAATGAATTTTCCCTTACCTATTGCAATATTAAAAACACCAAGATCATCCGTTATTGTCTGATGTTCTTCTACAAGTAAAGGAGCATCATTGGTATTAATGGTAAGGATAGAAGTTCGGATATATACTTTTCTATTATTTGCAGGATTTGATGCATTATCCTTTGCGATAGCCTGAAAAAAAATGCCTGCTGTGGAAGTTTGTGATTTTAATTGACTAAACGTAATTAAAAATAATAAAGTAAATATTAGAAACTTTATTGTTTTACTTTTTTCACTGAGGTTTGTTGGATACATAGAACAAATTAAGGTCAAATTGCATCTTCATACAATGAGTCTTATGCCTCATTTTATTAAAATAATAAACAGTAGCTTTTAAAGAAGAATCATAGCTGACATATGTTTTATACAAATAAAGCATAAGTCAACTATATTCTAAAAAATCGAAAATGTTAAGTTTACAAAATTAATAAGATACATTTATTGCTATTATTCATTAAATGAGAAGAAAACTCGATTTTAGTCTAGTACTACTTAGTATACTCTTTCACAATTATTTGTGTGCCCAAAACAGTATGCCCAAGATCAATAAAAATATCGATTCAGTTTTTGAATTATGGAATGGCAAAGTAGATCAATATGACATCTATCCAGTTAAAGTATGGGAGAACATATTCGAGGATGCAAATTTAAAATCTATTAACCAAAAAGATGAAAAAAACCTATTTAATATAAAACTAGCATTAGCGCATATATATCATGACCAAGGAAAGTTTACAAAGGCTTTCCCGCTACTAAAAGCCTTATATCAAAAAAAAATTCAATTAAAAAACGAGGAATACAAAGCAGTATTAATTAAGTTAGAAGAAGAATATAGAAGTTTTGGGGACATTTCAAATGCCTTAATAATACGAAATGAAAGAATTAAAATTGGAGACATTGATACCTATTGGGAAATATATAGAGATTGTGGACTATACGAAGCTGCAAAAAAAGATTTTATACAGTTTCAAAAAAAGGGCCCCCTTTACTCGTTAGAACAATTACATTATTATTTTTATTTAGGAGATATTTATTTTGAATTAAACCAAATTGATAGTGCTAATGCTATTTTTATCCGAGGGATAGAAGCTGCAATGCAAACTATCAAGTTAAATAAAAAAACAAAGGTATATAGAGAAACAAACTTATTGTACTATTATGGCTATTTTTTAGGTAATACAGCTATCTGCTATGCTCTAAAAGGTCAATATCATAAAGCAATACCATTATTATTAGAGGATATATCTTATAGTTATGAAAACTTAGGAAATAAGGCACGGAAGATGTTTTACCTAAGTGACTGTTATTTAAAAATAAACAACCCTAGTAAAGCGAAATTATATTTAGATAGTGCCAGTATTATTATAAGTGATAAAACAAATCCTGATATTTATTTAAAACAATTACAAACTACAGCTGATTATTATAAATATTCAAAAGCGTATGACTCTGCTTATCTCTATGCTACTACTTATTCAAGATTTAAAGACAGTTTTGATGCCAAAAAACAAAGCAATCAATCCGTATTAATCTTGGCGCAGCTAGAGCTTACTAACAGGAGATCCGAATTATTAAAATCAACTCAATCTTTAGATGAAAAAAATAAGATAATTAAATTACAAAAATTACAATTATATACGCTCGTATCTGTTATTATATTTGCTACTGCTTTTATTATTGGTTTATTTAGAAATTTTAGACAAAAAAACAACAATAAAAAATTCGTCGAACAACAAAATAAACAATTGACCATTAGTTCTGAAAGTATTAAAAATCAAAATGACAAAAACGAAATACTTTTAAAAGAATTACATCATAGAGTAAAAAATAACTTACAAGTAATGTACAGCTTATTGAATTTGCAAAAAAGAAGAAATAAAGATGAAGATACAAAAAGTTCGCTCTTATCTATTCAGAATAGAATTCAAACAATGGCATTAGTTCATCAAAATCTTTATACTACTGGAAATTTTGAAATGGTGGAGGTAGCTACTTATATAAAGACATTAATAACTCATTTACTTTCTATTTACAAAACTAAAACAAAAGAAATAGAAATTATTTACCGTTTAGAATCTGATTTAGAATTGCCTATTGAATATGTAGTTTCAATAGGACTTATTATAAATGAAGCAGTATCAAATGCTTTAAAATATGCATTTAACGCAAATATGAATGGGAAACTAAATATAAGTATCTATAGCAAATCTAGTAATTGCATAATCGAGGTAAAAGATAATGGGCCCGGATTCAAAAAGGAAGATATTAAAGAAAATAGTTTAGGTATGAAATTAATAACCGTAATGTGCGATCAATTAAAAGCAAAATATTTATTTGAAAATAAAACTGGAATTACTCATAAAATAGAATTTATAAAATAAAGAAAATGGACAAGAGAATATTAATACTAGAAGACGAAATTATTGTTGCAATAGACTTACAAGAAGTATTAGAAAGTCTTGGTTATGGCACTTATGTAGCACATAATTATAATGAGGCAATGGCTGCTGTACCCGATTTTAAACCTCAATTAGCAATTTGTGACATAAATTTAGGACAGGGCGCTAATGGTATTGATTTTGCAAAAGATGCAAATAAAATAAGTCCTCAAATGGAAGTTATATATGTGACTGCTTTTAGTGATACTAAAATGGTAACAGCGGCCGCTGAAACAGATCCTTTCAATTATTTAGTAAAACCTTGGAATGAGCAACAAATAGCGGTCACAGTGAATATGGCATTTACTTATATCCTGGAAAGAATGAAAAATGACTCGTTAATTAAAAATCTAAGTCTATCTGAATATAAAATACTTGATTTAATAGGGAAACAAAAAAAGAGTAAGGAAATTGCAGAAATCTTATTTATCGCAGAAAAAACTGTCCGTAACCATAGATACAATATTATTAAAAAGCTAGATCTCCCTAACGACAATAATAGCCTACTTAAATGGGCAATAACACATTTTAATAAATAGTAATACGAACTCTCTTCTCGTGACAAAACGACAAATACATCGCTATTCCAGTTTTTAGAACTTGTGTTTTAATTATTAGACTATTCCTGATAAAGGAAGGATGAAAGCTTAGAATAATTAAGTTAATAAACCATTTTCTTAATTCATATTAATTATTTTGAAAATATGAATCAAAACTGTCCAACCATTAGTAGATTTTGTCCTACACACTATGACAATTTTCAAAGCTAAAATGAAGAACTTACCCAAATCGGTAAAAAATCATTAAGCTAAATCCACTTAGAGCTAATTGCTTAAAAAATTGTCAAAATGTCAACCTATTTGAGGCTTTAGCCCTATTTACACGAGACTATTTTCACCGTATTTTGTAAGGAAGTCAAATAGAATAAAATAAACATATATAAATAAATATAAATGCGTAAAGTAGTAAATTTCTCTGCTCTTTTTATTGTTTTGTGCATTTATGTACAAACAGTTCAAGCCCAAAATGTTAGTGTACAGCCAAAGCAACAAATTACCTATAATTTTAAGAAGCAAGTTGCTGAAGGGGTTGGTCAGTTCAAAAAGAGCTTTTCTAAAACCTGGAATAAAGTATTTGTGGACTTCACCGACAATGATGTGTATTTAAGAGCCGGGATCAATTTTTC
>CALPWK020000134.1 GCA_943327245.2 Comamonas sp. lk
AATCACCAGTTTTAGAACCTGTCCAGTTTACTTTGCTCTTAGTTGCATTCACTGTAAAAGTTACAACGTCTTTAGTGGTTGTTTTTGGAGCAAAAGAGAACATTGTAATTGATGCCAAGATCAATGTCATTGAAAACACGATTTTTTTCATATTGTATTGTTTTGTTTTAGTAATTGAGAGTTTAAATATCCTATAAAAAAGATAGACAGCAAAGTTAATAATCAATGTTTAAACAACAAAATATATTTTTTAGGTGTATTTCCCTCTTATAATGTGCAGTTTATCTATTATCTTCGCCAAAATTCCTACGTATGAACCTGCATGAATATCAAGCAAAAGAATTGCTTAAAAAGTACAATGTCCCTGTTCAAGAAGGCGTTGCCGTTGAAACGGTTGACGCTGCAGTAGCTGCCTATCATAAAATAGCTGCTGACACTAACAATAAATTTGCTGTCGTTAAGGCACAAATACATGCTGGTGGTCGTGGTAAAGGTAAAGTGATTGGCACTGAGCAAAGAGGTGTAGCAGTGGGTAAATCTGCCGCTGACATTGAGACATTTGCAAAAAACATTTTAGGTGGTACTTTAGTGACTATCCAAACTGGTCCAGCAGGAAAATTAGTAAGTAAAATTTTAGTAGCTCAGGACGTTTATTATGAAGGTACACAGCCAACTAAAGAATTATACCTTTCCATTTTATTAGATCGTGCGAAAGGAATGAACGTTATAATGTACAGTACTGAAGGTGGTATGGATATTGAAGAAGTAGCTCATAACACACCTGAAAAAATATTTAAAGAGTGGATTCACCCAGGTGGTGGATTACAAGGATTCCAAGCAAGAAAAATTGCATTTAACTTTGGTTTAAGTGGTGATGCATTCAAAAATTGTGTAAAATTCGTAACTAATCTATACACTGCTTATGTTGGTTTAGACTGTGGCATGTTAGAGATTAACCCATTGTTCAAAACATCTGACGATAAAATGATTGCAGTGGATTGCAAAATGAATATTGATGACAGTGCTTTAATGCGTCATCCTGATTTATTGGCAATGAGAGATGTTACAGAAGAAGATCCTACTGAAGTTGAAGCTGGAGAGTACAATTTGAACTTTGTTAAATTAGATGGCAACGTTGGCTGTATGGTTAATGGTGCTGGTTTAGCAATGGCTACTATGGATATGATTAAGTTGAGTGGTGGTGAGCCAGCTAACTTTTTAGACGTAGGAGGTTCTGCAAATGCACAAACCGTAGAAGCTGGTTTTAGAATTATCATGAAAGACCCTAATGTAAAAGCAATCTTAATTAACATCTTTGGCGGTATCGTTCGTTGTGACCGTGTTGCTGCTGGTGTAATTGAAGCTTTCAACAAATTAGGCAATATCAATATCCCTATCATTGTTCGTTTACAAGGAACGAATGCGGTAGAAGCTAAGAAATTAATAGATGAGAGTGGATTGAAAGTTCAATCTGCAATTCAATTGAGCGAAGCTGCTGACTTAGTGAAGCAAGCTGTAGCTTAGATTTTTCTGGCTCTTGACTTTTAAAAACAAAAAGTCACAAAAATCTCTATATTGATTTTCAAAAAACCCAACGAAATCTCGTTGGGTTTTTTGTTTCTGTTAACTACTATTATCAAAAAAAATCCTGTTAACAAAGAACACTATCTTCTCCTAAACTGCGCCTACAATTTTCACCTCCGTCAATGCGCTAAATGAATATATATGGCCAGTGGCTACTTCTACACATTCAATTCGAATGCGACGCTTTTTACCACGCCTAAAAAATCGACCTTGTAAAGACTCAAATATATCACCTTCTGCAAGATGAGCTACAAATGCATGGCCCTCCTTTTTAACAGGATCATATTTTCTCAAAACCAACAATAGTGTGGTTTCACCATTCGCTGTTGCTGCTGGATTTAAAATTGTTTTCTTTAAACTCTTCTGGATGTCTGTAGGGAAAATATTCATTTGAACAAACTGAACTAGTAAAACACTATATATATTTTTCCATTCTTTGCCATGGGCTTCTACCCTATTTCTGTATTGTTCAAAACATAATAAATGGGCAAGTTCATGTAATAAAGTAAGTAAAAATTCATATTTATTCAAGTTGCCGTTTACGGATATTTTATGATTAGCACCAATACTAGCATGCCTATAATCCCCTAATACCGATTTTCGTGCTTTGCTAACAGTAAGGTGCACTTTATATTGATTAATCAAACTTACTACAGGCTCAAACGCACCGTCTGGTAAATAAGCATTTAAAGCATGTAAAGGATGTTCAACTTTTGCCAAGGAAATTAATTAATTAAATAAATAAATTTATTGCTGCTTTTTTTTAGTAGTCCACTGAATTTCTAGCCAAGTGTATATAAGATATAGAGCCATACATACTAATAGCGTAATAATGCCAACGGGGCCTTTCTTCTGAGTTGCATACACCAAGGCAGCACCAGCAAAAACAACCATTTTTAATAAACTACCTAACATGACAGACTGTACCATTAAAGTAGGCTTAGAAAGCTCCATTTTATTTATTCTTTTAAAATTAAAATAGGACAAAACAAATAACATGGCATTTACCACTAAAATGAAATCAATTTTAATGTTTTGAATAGGGATATAACATTTAATACTTAAACAAGCGGCAATGGTAAACACAAATAGTGCCAGTATTGGTAAAAATTTTTTATTTAAAAAAATCATTTAGTATTGGTGCTTTTTACGATTCTAATTAAAGAGATCATGATGAATAGAAATGGAAGTAACCAAATGAAAATAGGTGTCTTAGCCGATATTTTAATTTGAGCATCTAAATACTTTCCTAAATACATAAGTCCAGCAAGCGCCACAGCCCATTGACTTGCTAATCCAGCGAATTTAGCCCATTGAATAACTGGTTTATTTTTAGATTCGTTTTCCAGGTTGGTTGGATTTGTACAATAAATTAATCAATGGATGGTTGTCCCTCTGGTAATACTAAAGGAATAGTGTCCAATTGTTTCGTGTTCCCTTCAGATAATACTTTTTTAAGCCCTTCCAAATATTGTTCTTTAAAATGAATGGATTGTTCTAAAGAGTCTGTTCTAATTTTCAATAATTGAAGTGCCGTTCTACTTTCTTTAGTGCCATAACCAGGAATATAGTATTTTAAAGGAGTAAATGCGATTAATGCGATTGTAAGTCCAACTAATAAGATAAATGCAATACTGAAGCCCACATAAACAGAATTTCTTGACAGTCGGAAGGCAACCACTTCGTCATAAGTGTCGTCGTTAGTTACTACCAGTCTATAGGTATTACTACGTCTTTTAAAGGTATTATTTATATCAAAATTTGCCATAATTATAACTGCTTGTTAAAGATAGCGCAATTAAACAAAAAAGGCACTTGTTGTACCGCTAAATAAACAGAATTAACTGTATTTTTAACTAGTTTTTATGCACATGAGATATCCTTGGAAATACCCTTTAAAATATAGTGCCCTTTGCCTAGGGTTATTTTGTTTGTTTACAATTACAACCAATCCTATAATTGCACAAGACAGTACTAAATCTTTGCTGGATTTTAATAACAATAAACTAATTAAAAAAGTAAATAGTTTATTGGATAGCAATCAGAAGAAAATTAATAAATTCATTTTTAGTAAAGCCGACTCATTAAGAAATAAGTTAAATACTACAGTACAAAAAAATCTACCTAGAGAAGTGGAAAAACCACTACCCTATGAAAGATTATTAAATAAGAAATATACATTAGGAAGAAGAGCTTACCAAAACACAGTGTCTCAGTTCAATTATTATTTTAATGCAGATGAAGAATTAAAAGAAATCATCTTAAATGCTAGAAGTGATTTTAAAGAAGATTATACTGAGTTACTCCCATTTTACGATTATGATTTAGCAACAACTTCAAAGCGGAGTATTGATTCCATCATTTATAGATGCAATGCAAATATTGTCTTACATGACCTAAGAAATAATTGGATTGACGACGCCTATTTACTAATGGCAAAAGCCTATTTATATCATAGAAATTTTGACACAGCTGGAAGTATTTTGCAATTCATAAATTATTCATTTGACGAAAAAGAAAACGGAGCTGATTTACCCATTGGAAGTAATATTAGGAACACTAAAGGTAAATTCAGTATAGCTAGTCCCGATAATAATAGATTTTGGGAAAATGGCAATGTTCGAAACGAGAGTATGGTTTGGCAGGCAAGAAACTATTTTGAAATTGGAGAATTAAATCAAGGATTAAGTTTACTGCAATTATTGAAAACCGATGCCGTATTCCCAGCAAGCCTTCATCCATTCTTATTTGAACAATTAGCCTATGGTTATTATCAAATGGATATTCCTGATAGTGCCGCTACCTATTTAATAAAAGCTTTGCCAAACGCATTGGACATAAACGCAAAAGCAAGATGGTATTTTTTAATTGCACAATTATGGGATAAGGCAGATAAGAATGTAGAAGCCTATCGCTGGTATCAAAAGGCGAGTCAACAAGCCATTGATCCCATTTTATCAGTTTATGCAAAAATTAATGTAATAAATATTGAGGCTAAAAAATCGAATAATAAATGGGATGTTTTAGCTAGTAGTTTAGAACGTTTAACAAGACGTGAAAAGTATAAACCCTATAGTGATATCATTTATTTTGAAATGGCTAAATTAGCAATCAAGAATAAGGGGATTCAGCAAGCGTATGACTGGTTGATTTTATCTATCAGAAAGAATACTACCAATACTAAACAAAAACAAAAAGCATTTGAGCTACTAGGTGCATTAAGCTATGATAATGAATTTTATGATGTAGCGAAATTAGCTTATGAAAATTTAGCGGGTGTGCTAAAAACGAACCCAAACTATGAAAAGATCATACTTAGGAAAAAATGGATGGACCAAATAAATGCTAATAATAAAATAATTCTAAAAGAAGATAGTTTACAATACTTTTATACACTACCTCTAGATATACAAAATGCTAAACTCTCCAAGTGGCAAAAGAATCAAGTAGCATTAACTGAAAGTCTTACTAATTTGTTTATTGAAAAATTAGAGAATAAAGAACAAGCAACCTTGCCGAGTAACGATAACAATTCAAATACTAATAGCTCAAATTATAAAGGATTTGGGAATAATAGGAGTAACGGATTTGGCAACAATAATAATAACAATAGCAATACTGGGTTTGGAAATAATAATAACAGCTTTGGGAATTCAAATAATAACAACTCAAGTAATAATTCGGTTAGTGATTTTTATTTTGAAAATAAAAATTCAGTAAGTCAAGGTAAACAAAACTTTACTCAAAAATGGGGTGAACGTCCCAATATAGATAACTGGAGAAGAAAGACTAGTGGAAATATTGCTTATAATAAAACAACTATTGGTGATATTAGTACACTAGCTAATAATCAAATTGATACTAGAAAAAAAGATACAACTATTGAAAGCGCTATTAATAAAGACGGCATTGCTATTAGTTACGCAGAGGCCATTAATAATGAAAAAGAACTAGAAGGGTCTCAGTTGAATTGGAACAAAGCTGCAATGGCAAATGCACAATTATTTTTACTTCAATTAAACGA
>CALPWK020000135.1 GCA_943327245.2 Comamonas sp. lk
AAAAGCCTTTAAGCCTATTGTAAATCTAATTTGTCTAATCCTAATTTACCTAAATCCATTCCAAAGCTCAATCCTCTTTCGATCAAAACTTGCTCGATTTCAGATAAAGACTTTTGACCGAAGTTTCTGAACTTCATTAAGTCTTCTTGCTCGTATTGTACCAATTCACTCAAGCTGTTAATTTTAGCAGCTTTCAAGCAATTGAACGCACGTACAGAAAGGTCTAAATCTTCTAATGGAGTTTTTAAAACTTTTCTTAATTGTAAAACTTGCTCATCCACTACATCCTCTTTCTTATCTTCTTTATTGTCAAAAGTGATATTCTCGTCTGTAATGATCATTAAGTGTTGGATCAAGATTCTAGAAGCTTGCTTTACAGCATCTTCAGGATGGATTGTTCCGTCTGTAGCAACTTCTAAGATTAATTTCTCATAATCTGTTCTTTGCTCCACACGATAGTTTTCCATAACGTATTTAACGTTCTTGATTGGTGTGTGAATTGAATCAATTGCGATATAACCAAATGGCATATCTTTTAATTTATTCTCTTCAGCAGGTATGTAACCACGACCTTTTTGGATAGTGATTTCGATATCTAATTTAGCAGAAGGATCCATTGAGCAAATAATTAACTCAGGATTCATTACTTGAAATTGTTGAGAAGCATCACCAATGTGACCAGCATTAAATTCACTTGCACCTTTAATAGATAAAGTGATTTTTTCTGCGCTTACCTCTTGATCTGCCTTACGCTTAAAACGAACTTGCTTTAAGTTTAAGATCATTTCTGTAACGTCTTCTGTAATTCCTTTAATAGTTGCAAATTCATGATCTACCCCTTCAATTTTGATGCCTACAATAGCAAATCCTTCTAAAGAGCTTAATAAAACTCTTCTTAATGAATTACCTAATGTTAAACCAAATCCTGGCTCTAATGGACGGAATTCGAATAGTCCTTCAAAGTCATTTGCTTTTTGTAAAACAATTTTATCAGGTTTTTGAAAACTTAATATAGCCATGGTACAGTTTTTTTTATTTGAATCTTTCCTAGGAAAGAAATTTTGTTAGATACTATTACTTAGAATACAATTCTACGATCAATTGCTCCTTGATATTTTCAGGAACTGCTTCACGCTCAGGCATTGTAATAAATGTTCCTGTGTTTGTAGTTTCGTTCCAATCAACCCAGCTAAACTTAGTGTTTCTTGGACGTTGCTTGCTAACAATTGATGAATTATGACCACTCTTAGGACGGTAAGTGATAACATCACCTGGACGACATGTATAAGAAGGAACATTTGTAACATCACCATTAACTGCAATGTGCTTATGAGCAACCAATTGACGTGCTTCAGGACGGCTAGCAGCCAATCCCATTCTGAAAATTGTATTGTCTAAACGAGACTCTAATAATTTGATTAAGTTTTCACCAGTAACACCCTTAATACGAGATGCTTCTTCAAATGTTTTGCGGAATTGTCTCTCTAATACACCATAAGTATATTTAGCTTTTTGCTTTTCTCTTAACTGTAAAGCGTACTCTCCTAATTGCTTACGCTTGCGTTGCGCACCATGTTGACCTGGAGGGTTGCTGTTTTTTCCTAACCATTTAGCGTTTCCTAAGATAGGCTCGCCGAAAATGCGGCAAATCTTTGTTTTGGGACCTGTGTAACGTGCCATAATATTTGTTTGTGATTTTTTGGTGACGATACTACATCTTTAAAAATCTTAAAAATGAATGTAATATCCGGTTTATAATAAATGTTATTGTTATACTCTTCTTTGTTTTGGAGGACGACATCCGTTATGTGGCATAGGCGTTACGTCACGGATTGAAGTTACTTCGATACCTGATTGAGAGATAGAACGAATTGCACCTTCTCTACCAGAACCTGGTCCTTTTACAAATACGTCAACTCTTTTAACACCAGCGTCTAATGCAACTTTCGCTGCGTCAGCTGCTGCCATTTGAGCTGCGTATGGAGTGTTCTTTTTAGAACCTCTGAAGCCCATTTTACCAGCACTACTCCAGCTGATAACTTGACCTGCTTTATTTGTGAAAGCGATAATTAAATTGTTGAATGTTGCGCTGATGCGTACTTCGCCAGAAGCGTCGATTTTAACGACTCTCTTTTTTGCAGCTGCTTTTGCACTGTTCTGTGCTTTTTGTGGTTTAGCCATTTTTGGTTGAGGTGTGCCCTTTTTACTTGTAAAATTACTTGCAAAAAGTGCGGGTTATTTAAATTGAAATTCCGCCGAAGCGGAAACCGAGTAAAATCTCCCCTTATTCTTTACAGATCAGGATCCAATTTTAACGGATTTTATAGCAAAAAGAAGTCACCAGTTTCCTAGATGACTACTTCATGATTTATTATTTCTTAGCTACTTTCTTCTTACCAGCAACTGTCTTACGCTTACCCTTACGAGTACGTGAGTTAGTTTTAGTTCTTTGGCCACGAACAGGTAAACCTTTTCTGTGACGTAAACCACGGTAACAAGCAATATCCAATAAACGCTTAATGCTCATAGAAACTTCACTACGTAAAGCACCTTCTACTTTGAATTCAGCGTTAATGATGTTACGAATAGCAGTTTGCTCATCGTCATTCCACTCATTAACTTTTTTATCGTAACTGATGTTTGCTTTGTCTAAAATATACTGAGCAGTTGAATGTCCAATACCGAAAATGTACTGTAGTCCAATTTCTCCTCTTTTGTTTTTTGGTAAGTCTATACCTGCAATACGAGCCATATGCTAAAACTTGATTTTTTGTTTAATTTTTTGTTTTCCTAAAACTTCAGTGTCTCCACTGGAAGCTTTACTATCCTTGTCTTTGCTTAAAGCGAGGGTTCTTTTTGTTGATAACAAATAATACGCCTTTACGCTTCACGATCTTACAATCGGCACTACGTTTTTTGATAGATGCTCTAACTTTCATCTTTTTGTTTTTAAAATATTTATTCTTCTGTTACTTATGTCTAAAAATAATTCTGCCCCTCGTTAAGTCATATGGACTCATCTCCACACCTACTTTATCTCCTGGTAAAATTCTGATATAGTGCATTCGCATTTTACCAGATATTGTTGCCAAGATTTCATGACCATTTTCTAGTTTAACTCTGAACATTGCGTTGCTCATTGCTTCAATAATGATACCATCTTGTTTAATCAGCGGTTGTTTTGACATACTTATTTTGGGGTTGCAAAGATATGGAAATGAATGGAAATAAGAAAAATTACCCGCGAAATATTGAAAAAAGCCCAAAATAAACTAAGAAGCGCAAATTCAGATTTATAAAAGATTGATTGTCAACAAATTACGAATTACATGCCTGGGAACCATGGACGGCCCACACCTGCTTTAAACGGCCAAGGCATCGCCAAAAGTATTAATAATAAAGCAATTACGAATAAAATAAGACTGGTACCTGGCTTTTGCGTCTTTTTATAACGGATATGACCAATGGTGATTAAAGCGATAGCTAAAACCATTGAAAAAATGTGTTCAACTGCCCAAAAGCGACTTGCCGCGTCTTTCATTACTACCGCCATACCAGAAGCCTTGATTAATTGAAGACCAACAGCACTAGTAAAGTATTGGTAGATTCCCAATAATAAAGTGGTATGAGAGGCTATTAAAAGCACTTTAGTGAATTTTAATGCGTCCTGCTTTACGAATAACTTATAGATACTTATTAGTAGCGTAACCAATATCACCCATCTCAATAAGTTATGTAAATGTAATAATCCAGTATTCATATTATGAAATTTAAGTATTAAAAGTACAATATTAAGAACAAAGCACCTATTCTACCTAACAATCCTGGTCTGAAGAGTTTTTGCCTACTTTTCTATTAATCAATGTAAAAGTATTTAATTTTGCATCAAATATATTTTATGGCAATTATTGCTCCTTCCTTATTAGCAGCAGATTTTTTACAATTAGGCAATGCTTGTCAAATGTTAAATGAAAGTGAGGCAGCATGGTTCCATTTAGATGTTATGGACGGAAGCTTTGTTCCCAATATAAGTTATGGTTTACCCATCATAGAACAAATAAAAAAAACGACTACAAAAGTGATGGATGTACACTTGATGATTGTGGCTCCAGAAAAGTATATAGCTGACTTTAAAAAAGCAGGTGCAGATATTTTAACTGTGCATTATGAAGCATGTCCACATTTGCATAGTACTTTACAACAAATTAAAGCACATGGCATGAAAGCGGGCGTGGCCATTAATCCGCACACTTCCGTAGATTTATTGAAAGACGTTATTAATAATATTGACGTAGTATGTGTAATGAGTGTAAACCCAGGATTTGGTGGGCAAAAATTCATAGAACATACTTATGAAAAAGTGCGTGCATTAAAGCAAATTATTAAAAATGCAAATGCTACAACTTTAATAGAAATTGATGGTGGCGTAACTGAAAATAATGCAGCTCAATTAGTGGCTGCTGGTGCCGATGTATTAGTTGCAGGAACTACCGTATTTAAAGCAGCCGACCCTAAGCAAATGATTACTACTTTAAAGAACTGTTAAGCCAGTATTACCATTTAAGGAAATGCACATTTGTGCGTATTTTATGCTTGTTATTTGAACAAGTCTGGTTTAACTTGTGTTAAGTGTATTATAATCCAATACTCACCCATAAATTACCATCCATTGACTGAAACAATCATCAACCTTGAAACGGTTAACCCTATTGATTTTTTTGGCGTTAACAATAACAAATTCGACCTCTTAAAAAAGAAATTTCCATTACTTAAAATTTTATCAAGAGGTACTCAAGTTAAACTAAGTGGTGCTCCAGAACAAATTGAAATAGCCAAAGAAAAAATTGGTTTGATCATTCAATACATGGAACGCAATGGACATTTAAGTGAATTATATTTTGAACAAATTTTAGGAGGAGACGACGCAGATGTTATTGATAATTTTGTCGATAAAAATCCAAATGAAATTTTAGTTTTAGGCCCTAACGGAAAAACAGTTAGAGCAAGAACAGCAAACCAGAAAAAATTAGTACAAGCTGCAGATAAAAATGATATCGTATTTGCTATTGGACCCGCAGGAACTGGTAAAACATATACTGCTGTTGCGTTAGCGGTACGTGCATTAAAAAATAAATTAGTTAAAAAAATAATTTTAACTAGACCCGCTGTAGAGGCTGGAGAAAATTTAGGATTCTTACCAGGCGATTTAAAAGAAAAAATTGATCCTTATTTACGTCCTTTATATGATGCATTAGACGACATGATTCCAGCAGATAAATTAGGCTATTATATGTCTACTAGAACTATCGAAATTGCACCATTGGCATACATGCGTGGTAGAACTTTAGATAATGCATTTATTATTTTAGATGAATCACAAAATGCAAACGACTTACAAATAAAAATGTTTTTAACGCGTATTGGTTCCAATGCAAAAGCCATTATTACTGGAGACCCAACTCAAGTAGACTTACCGCGTAATCAAAGAAGCGGATTAGAAAAAGCGGTGCGTATTCTTCAAGATATTGAAGGTATTGCCCATATTCAATTAGACGAAGAGGATGTGGTAAGGCATAAATTGGTAAAAGACATTATTCGAGCTTA
>CALPWK020000136.1 GCA_943327245.2 Comamonas sp. lk
ATAGTGGAAATGGTGGTGATTTATCTAAAAAAGGATCCTTTGCTGTAAAAGAATCTGGGACATATAGAGTTAAATATATAAATTATGAAGGTTGTATATCAGATGATGCCAAAAATGATTACACATTAACTGTTCCAACTATTACCGTTGTGCCAACTCCATTAAAGTCACAACTTTCAATTAGTAAAGACACTGCTATATGTACTGGCACTAATTTCTCTGTTAAAAGTTCTATAACAACAGGTATTCAATGGTTTAGAAACAACCAATTGGTAACTAACGCAAATACAGGAAGTTTGCTTGTCGATATTACAGGATACTATAAGGTGGTAACACTAAATAGTAGTAGTTGTAAAAACACAACCAGTGATTCTGTATTAATTAAAATCAATCCAACTCCAAATGCCCCAGCATTATATCGTGATACCGTAAACTATTTAGTATCTAATGCGGCAACTGGCAACACCTGGTATAAAGAAGGAATAGCAATAGCCGATACCACACAAAAAATTAAACCGTCAATAGGTGGATCATACACAGCTAAGACAACTCAAAATGGTTGTACCAGTGCAATGAGTACACCATACTATTACTTAGTGACGAATATTATTAATTTAAGTGCCGATGAATTTATAAAACTTGCACCTAACCCATTAATTAATCAACTCAATTTTGATTTCGTAGTGATGGGTTATCAAAGATTAAATTTAGAGGTGTTTGATATAGCCAGTGGAACTAAGGTTGCAAGTCAGCCCAATTTAACTGCAGGCTCTAAAATTACATTAGGTCAATTATCAGCAGGGACTTATGTGATTAAAATAACCTCAAATGACAATAAAATATCCTATCAATTTAAGATGGTAAAACTATAAACATCCCGGCCAAGTTTGGGCCAGGTTTTCACCAAAAACTGGTTAAAAGAGGTCAAACAGGAGAAATATAAATCTGTATATTACAACATACTAAATCATTGAGTGTGTGATTTTCAAGAACAATTATTGTATTCAACCCATATGTATTTCCATTTTTAAAGATCCGAAATCGTATATTTACGGATAAATACGGATATAATTATTTGCAATTATCAGATATGTTTTCGTATATTTACGGATAAATACGGATATAATGAGCTTGATAATTAACAACCTGCAACTTGACTTAGGCATGAAAATCATGTCTGAGTTGTCTAAAATTGATCGTTTTGATGCGACCTGGTCAAACATTGAAAAAAGAGAGGGTAGTACATTAATGCAATTAAAAAGTATTGCAACGGTTAAAAGTGTAGGCGCTTCTACAAGAATTGAAGGTTCCAAAATGACTGATGACGAAGTAAGTGTTTTAATTGAAAACATAAATATATCTTCTTTTGAAGAAAGAGACCAACAAGAAGTGGTGGGCTACTTTGAAGCCTTAGACACCATTGCTGAAAATTATGCATCAATTGGTATTACAGAAAGTCAAATCAAGAGCTTGCATAATCTCTTAATGAAACATAGTGTAAAAGATGCATGGCATAAAGGTGAATACAAACAAGTAACCAATGCAGTTGAAGCAAATTTGCCTGACGGGACCAAACAAACAATCTTCAAAACAACTGAACCTGGACTTCAAACACAGGACGCAATGATACGCCTAGTTGAATGGTATAATAATGATGAAGAAACATTGCCATTGATAAAAGATGCTTTGTTTGTTTATGAATTTTTAACCATCCATCCATTTCAAGATGGTAATGGTAGATTAAGCAGATTATTAGCTAGTTTACTTTTATTGAAGAATGGTTATTCATGGATACAGTATGTAAGCTTTGAACATGAAATTGAAAATAGAAAATCCGAATATTACAAAGTATTAATGGATGCTCAAAAAAATAGACCTGGAGAAAACGTAACAAAATGGCTTATTTTTTTTACAAGCTGCCTAAATAATATTCAAAGTAATTTGTTGTTGAAGTTAGAAGAAAGTAAAAAAGCAAGTGAAGCACTCACTCCTCGTGAACAAAGAATTAGTTTTTATATTCAAAATCATGCAGGATGCAGTTCAGGAGATATCTCAACTAAGTTAGACATTCCACTTCCCACTGTAAAGAAAACAATCGTTGAATTATTAAATAAAAAAGTAATTACAAAAGAAGGAGTTGGAAGAGCCACTGGATATTATTCAATATAAACGAATCCCCTGCAAGTTGCTCGTTCAAGTTTTCACTTAAAAAGGATTAAAAGAGGTGAATTATGAGAAATATAAATCTTGTATCCTATTGATTATCAATAAAAGAAAAGGTATAGAATACCACCAGAAACCATCATTATCAAGGGTTTATGCTGTAAAAAGCGTAGACCCTTTTTGTTTGTGGTTAACTCTGGCCAGGATTGAGCCAGGTTTTGTGTTTTTAGAGGGAAAACAGAGGTGAATGGAGGTGAGGCGGTGGATTTGAGAACATTATCTTATTTTCAACCATAATAACAAAATATGGAAGTACATCATCACTCACATAATCCTAAAAAATGGAAAGAGTATGTCACCGAATTTCTTATGCTATTTCTAGCAGTAAGTATGGGTTTTATTGCAGAAAATATAAGGGAAAAGCACACGGAAAATGAAAGATCTGAGGAGCTAATGCAAGCATTCATAATGGATATAAAAGAAAACCAGAAGCAACTAGATTCTTTGATTGTTAACAATAAACGAATGGCATATTATTATGACTCACTAGCGTTTAGCCATAGTTTTAGTAATAAAAAAATAGACTTAAAAGAATTGGCGGATTACTTAGATCTATGGGTGTACCGATTTAATAATAAAAAAACAATTTTTGAACAAATGAAAAGCACTGGCGCATTAAGGTATATTCAAGAAAAAGAAATATTAAATGCTGTATTAAGATATGAAGAAAGTGCAAATTTTGCCGAAGTAAGGTCAATGATCGAAACGGACCAATACAATAATGAATTTAGGCCTGCACTTGCTAAGATTTTACCCTTATCTTTTTTTAAATATTTGAGTGCGGGCGAAGTAAAAAATATTACAAAAAGGGACTCAATAGTTCATCCAGGGCGATACGAAAATTATAAATTTTATAGTGCCAACATTGAGAGGGAATTAGAAAATACAAAACTTACAAATGATGAAATAAAAGACTTAGCTAAAGCTTGGCATTTTAGACAAGAAAGGGTTGCAGTAGGTTTAAGATTTCAAATTGAACTACAAGAAAAGGGATCAGCATTGCTAAAATTAATTGAACCAAAATACCATCATTAAAAATGCTTGCTAAATAGAAAAGTGTTTTTAAAGGGGCCAATTATAAACTTAGGTGAATGGCTGTAAGTGTGTCCTTTCAATACACTTTGCAGTTGCTTTTAACTAAACAGCGATTTTAAACTTTAGCAAATTTATGTGATCCATCACAGCTAGGCATTCGTTTGGAAAGTCCACATGTGCAGTCATTAAAACCTTTGCCGCATAATATTTTAGGTGCATATTTCTCAATTCGATTGATGATAGTTTGTGGATTTTTTGTACCTGAAAAATGTATTAAATATTCCTTTTGAAAGGTTTTTACTAACTTCAAATAATGAAACAATTCATCATTACTATCTGCATTCTCACTAGTGTTAACTGTATAGCACAAAACACTACAAGCAACTTTTTGTATTACGGGAGAACTACTGGTAAATTGCCAACATTGTCATACGGTATGGGCGAAGACCGTCTAGGCGGTGCAAAGTTGGGCTATATAGATTCTAATGTGTTATTGAAAATAGTAGACTCCACTAAGGACATGTATTCTGTTCAATTATCAAAATGGCATACTGCACTTATCGAAAAGCCTTACGTTAAAGCTGATTCCACTTCCCCTATTAAAAAACCTTACTATTTAACGGGTTCGTTTATTTCAAAAGGAGATTCCTTATTCGATTACGTTAACATATATATGGATGAAAAACTGCCCTACAAGTCTTGGATGGAAATAAACCCAAGTAAAATCATGATCGATATTTACGGGGTTCAAAGTAATACCAATTGGATTACCCAACTAAGTTCATTAAAGGAAGTTAAAAACGTTTATTATAATCAGGTCGAAGATGATGTGATTAGAGTAACTATTGAATTAAAACATGCACAACATTGGGGTTATTCCATTTCCTACAAAGAACGTTTTTTAAGCGTTCGAATAAAGCGTCAACCCACTAAATTAGATATTAGACAAATGATCATAGCGATTGATGCTGGCCATGGAGGAAGCAACAGTGGCACAGCTGGAACAAAGCTAAAAGCATCCGAAAAGGAACAAACCTTACTGTTTGCAAAAGCCCTCGAAAAATCGTTGAAAAAGCTGGGTGTAAAGCATATCATCATGACGCGTCAAACTGATACTAGTTTTGACAACAAGGACCGTATTTTATGGTTACAGCAGCAAAACCCAGATTTTGAAATCTCATTACATTTAAACTCCAGCTCAAAAGAATCGGTGAAAGGCGTAAGCACCTATTACAAACATATTGGGTTTAGGCCTTTAACTTCAGCCATTTTAAAAAGAATGCTAGAATTAAAATTAGATGAGTTTGGCAATATTGGAGCGTTCAATTTCGCATTAAACGCGCCAACCGATTTTCCTAATTGCTTGGTTGAAATTGCGTTCTTAAGTAATGAAGCAGATGAAAAAAGAATTGTGAAACCAATCTTTCATACGCAAGTGGCCGGCAAAATCCAGCTAGGGATGATGGATTGGTTAAATAGCATGAAATAGTAGGGTGTGATGAGAATACAATAGCCGATTTAAAACTTTTGAATTATTTGAAACTATTGAAACTGAAGTAGTCCCAAAAATCTAAGCTAAAAATAAGTATTCACAGCAAATTCAAACTGTCCAATAAACACCTTCTTAAATGGATTAATATTAGTTTGTTCATAAAACACAAGCATCGCTTTTTTATACTCAACCGAATCTATAGTTCTAAATGAGATTGGACAATAATGGTTGTTTATTAAAATTGCATTACTTATAATTCTCGCAGTTCTTTTATTCCCATCAGAGAATGGTTGTATATAGGATATTAATACCAGTGCTAATAGTGCCTTTTCAAAAACGTTTTCTTTACTATTAATAATAGTGCACATATCCCCTAAAGCCTCCTTAATTTGAAACTCATTTTCAAGTGGCTTATAATTTGTTCCTGAAATACCTACACGTCTGCTTCTAATATTTCTCGTAATATCTAGATCTTTTATTAATATGCTATGGATGTCTTCAATACTTGACACAGCTAATGGACTAATGTAATCTGGATTATCAATTATAAAATCTAAGGCATACTTGTGATTCAATAACATAGTTGCTTCATCCTTTGTTTTTCCTGCAGCAGTTTCCTTGTCTTTTAACAACCGTTCTGTCTCTAATAAAGAATAAGTGTTGCCCTCTATTTGGGACGACTTCCAACTTAAGTCAATCGCTAATCGTTCTAATTCATTTTTATACTCACTCGCACTTATCATAGATGAGTTTGATTTATATTTTTCTTGTAACTCATTTAATAACATCAGTTCTCCTTTTGTAAATACCGATATGTGTTTTAG
>CALPWK020000137.1 GCA_943327245.2 Comamonas sp. lk
TACAAGGAAGGAACTCCATTAATACTCCCGTCCGAATTAGTATTAAAAGCAATATTCATATTTGCGAATAAACTAGTATTTCCCCCTTCTAATGGACCAAATGTATAACGGTGAAGTCCTGCAGGGCCAGGGCCGTCGTCTGCTAATTCGTCATTTGCTTTTATTGAATTTGATTTTATTGAATTTGAGGATTCGTTTTGAACGGAAGAGGAGTCTATACGAATACCAATACCAGAGTCTGTGTTTAACTTAATAGATTTATACAGCTTCGCGAATTCTTCGAGGGTTAATGTTTTAATAATTCTTGTTTCTTTGTCAACAGCAGCTACTTGCTGGTTTTGTGGAATTGGAAATTTTTCTTTTACAAAAACAGTTCCTTCGTTACCAACAATTTTTTTAACTGCCGCAATGGCTTCTTGCTCAGCTAAATTTGAAGAAGCAGCATTATTTGAATCAGGAGACGCTGGAAGATTAGCATTTTTAGTACAACTAAAAATTGTTACACTAGCTAGAAATGCAATGAAAACTTTTTTCATGTTATTTGTTTTAATGAACTTCTAATAACATGAATTTTTAAAATGGAATTTAAAGTGTTTATACGTTTAGAATAAAGGCTATAATATATTTCATTAATAGGAAATAGTTATTGCTAAAGTTTAATACAGTATAGTAAAAATATCAATTTGACTTAAGGAGTATATGCAAAAATATTGTTTTTAAAAGCGTTGCGTATCGTCCACAAAATGATATTAAATGTTGCACATACACAACGTTTTTGAAAAGTGTTGCAAATGAACCACATTATGATATAAAATGTTGCTAATGTGCCACGGTTTAAAAAGCATAAAAAATAGGAGCGTGATTTAAAATTGGGAGACTCTTTATAATGAGATACTCATGGTATTAATAAATAGCCTCTCTTTTGGGAGACTCTTTATAATGAGATACTCATGGTATTAAAAAAGTGCCTCTGTTGGGAGACTCTTTAAAATATATTTTCAAAATTGTCGAGATAAAATTAACTATCTCAAAAATGTAATTATACAGGACAATGTAATTATCCTGGCATACGAGAAATGTATTTCTCGATTTCTTTAATTTGATCCACTACTTGTTTAGTAGTTGGCTTACAAGCTTTTGCTTTACGGAAATAATCTTTTGCCGCGCGGAACTCACGCTTATTCATAAAAATTTGACACATGCTTAAAAAAGCAACGGCCTCTGATTCTTTGTCAGGAATTCCTGCGCGAATTGCAGCACGTATATAGGCTTCGCCTTGTTTAGTGTCCCCTTTTTGCATGGACATCATTCCTAATTGTAATTTGTTGGCACCTTCTGCTTCTGGCATAGCAGATCCTAATTCGCTACTTCTTTTCAAATGCTTCTCCGCAGTATCAAAGTCTTGGTTCGCCATAGCAAGGTTACCCTTAATAGTATAGTAAGTGCTTCTTACTGGAGTATATAATAACTGAGGGAACCAGATAGTAGACAAGATTCGCTCCACTTCTGCCATATCCCCTGCTTCCATTGGGGCTTGAATTAAACGTAATGGGCCAATGAAGAAATGGCTTGCAATTCCGATTAATGCGATAAAGTATAATGGAAACACAGGCCAAAAACCTGCAAGTCCAGACAATTCTAGACCTAAACCAGCTGCTACTGCAACCAGGCTCAACCAAAATCGGTACTTAATAATTATGTTATAAAAGCCCATATTGTTTTGTATTAAAATCTAAAAATCATGATTTAGAGGTGTAAAGATACCAAATTATAGTGTCACTTAAAAAGAAGTAGTTATTTTTGCGCTCCTCGGTTATTGAATAGCCGCTGGTCCCGTAGTTCAATGGATAGAACGGATGTTTCCTAAACATTAAATGCAGGTTCGATTCCTGCCGGGACCACAATTTAAACAAGCAAAATACAGATTACATTTTTATTGAATTCGTAATCTACTTTTTCTGTTCAATTAATTTCTTTACCAGTTCCTCAAGCACATCTACTCGATTTTTAAGTTCATTAATTTCTTTGTCTTTTTCAGCACTTAGTTCCTGGATCGACTTCACTACAATTGGTAATAAATTGCCATAGGTGGCTTCCCATTTATTTGGGTTTGACTTGTAAACTAATTTTAACCAATCAGCATTAAATTTATTCTGTGCCTCATCTAATTCTTGCGCAATAAAACCAGCAGTTTGTTCTTTGCTAATTTTAGAGCCATCAGATTCATTATTCTTATACCACTCTCTTTTATCCCAATTAAACGTTCTTGGCTTAAGTGATTTGATAAAATTTAAACCAACATTTAAATCATTAATATTTTTCTTATCGCGTTTATCAGATAATGATGTAATAGTACTCACGTTTGATCTAAATACAGTGATGCTTGAATTTCCTAAAGTAATTTCATTGGATACAGTTGGGGTACTAGTACTAGACTGTGAACCAATAACTATATTATTACTACCAGTTGTGATACTAGCTCCCGCTCCTTCACCAATTGCTATATTACTAGAACCAGTTGTATTATTAATTAGTGCTTGACGCCCGATTGCAGTATTGTTTGATCCAGTTGTATTGCTACTAAGAATATAATTACCTAACCCAGTGTTGTTTGACCCTGTTGTATTATTGTAAATTGAAAAAGTACCAATTGCAGTATTGCCACTTCCTGTGGTATTGGCTCTTAAGGAATGGGTTCCAACTGCAGTGCTACCCCAAGTTGTTGTAGTTTGTAAACTATATGCCCCTATTGCTGTATTGTCGCCTTGATCAATATCATTTTGTAATGCGTCAATACCTATGGCTACATTATTAATACTTGAAGTTAGATTTGCAAGTGCATGAGAACCTAAGCCAGTATTAAAAGACCCAGATCTATTTTGAAATAAAGCACCAGATCCAACAGCAGTATTACCAGAACCATTTTGCCAAGAAATACTTGGAGTTGCTACAAATGTTCCTGTTCCATTATTATTATAAAGCGCATTATTACCAAATGCAGTATTATCACTTGCTTCGGTATTATTGTGTAGTGCAGACAAACCAACTCCAGTATTACCATATCCAATGGTATTTAATTGAAGTGTGCCATTTCCAACTGCAATATTAGACGAGCCAGTTGTATTACTTGATAATGCCATTGAACCAACTGCTGTATTATTAGTTCCTGTTGTATTTGAATTTAAAAATTGTGTAATTGAACCTGTAACATTTAAGTCACCATTAATTGTTACAAATGTGCTATCGAAAGAACCATAAATTAATGGCTTAGTAGAAGTACCCAGTGAATCCATGTTGCCAATTAATAATTTATTACTCACGTTGGCATATCGTGGATTCATCCCTGCAAAGTTTCCAATAAAAATATTGTTATACCCATTTTTTAGTCCGCCTCCCGCTTTATACCCTAAGCCAATATTATAACTTCCAATTGTGTCGAACGCCAAAGACTGATTACCAAAAGCCGAATTGAAAGACCCATTTTTATTATTCAATAAAGACATTCTTCCAAATGCAGAATTTTCATTCCCAACCACTATATATCCTAATGCGAAGTTTCCAAATGCTGAATTTGCAAAGCCCGTTGTCATTCTACTTAAAGCGTCTGTTCCATAACCATTGTTTCTGTTCCCTGTAGTATTTGCAGCTAAAGCCATATTCCCAATTGCATTATTTTGAAAACCAATTGTATTCATAAATAAAGTTCCATTACCACCAATTCCTACATTGGAAGATCCATTGGTATTATTAATCATAACCTTATCACCAATCGCAATATTCACATAGCCTGAATCAAGTTTTGATAATGAACTGTCACCAATTGCAATATTTTGTTCCCCTTTAATATTACGAGACAATGCACCTTTACCAATAGCTAAATTTGATGTAAAGGATTGGCTAGCACCTACACCAAAAGTTTTTCCATTTACTTTTAAATCATAGGCACCAAGGTCAACCGCTTGAGACGCTCCTGAATAAGGAACTCCTGCAGTAACGGATGTAGTCACGGTACCGTCTGCTCTTAAATATTGAGCCGATGTACCATTAGGAGTTTTAAAACCTACAGCAGTAATTGCTGCATTTGTTTTAACGTCTGTAACGTTAGCATTACCTAATTGTATTTGATTACTTGCAGCAACCTGCGCATTATAACCAATCGCAGTTGAGTTAGTAAAATTCGTACCAGTTAAAAAAGCACTATCTCCAATAGCAGTGTTTCTTGATCCAATAGTATTTGCTAATAAAGTAGCAACCCCAGTTGCAGTATTGCTAAAACCTAAGGTATTAAAATTAAGAGCTTGGTATCCGATTGCAGTATTATTACTTGCAGTGGTATTACTTTTTAATGAATTGGATCCAACTGAAGTATTGTTGTTCCCAGTTGTATTACTGCTTAAAATATAATTTCCTAAACCTGTATTATTAGATCCAGTAGTATTATTAAAAATAGAATAGGTACCAATTGCAGTGTTTGCGCTTCCTGTTGTATTTGCTCTTAAAGAATGGGAGCCAAAAGCAGCACTTCCATAAGTGGTTGAACTTTGTAAAGAGTATGCACCTACAGCAGTGTTGTCCCACTGATCTACTAAACTATTAAGCGAGCCCACACCTACAGCTACTGTATTAATACTTGATTTAACTTTTGAAAGTGTATATGCACCCAAAGCAGTATTAAAAGAACCTGAAGTATTTTGAAATAAAGACCAGGATCCAACAGCAGTATTGCCTGAACCATTTTGCCAAGAGATAGAAGGAGTTGCAACATAAGTTCCTGTACCGTTATTATTATACAAAGCACTATTGCCAAAAGCAGTATTATCACTTGCTTCTGTATTACTATGTAATGCATCTAAACCAACTCCTGTATTTCCTCCACCAATTGTATTTAATTCTAATGCGCCAGATCCTACAGCAATATTAGCACTACCTGTTGTATTTTTCATTAAAGTAGTACTACCTATTCCGGTGTTCGCCCAACCTTGTGTATTGCTACTAAGTGCCAAGTGACCCACTGCAGTATTATAACCACCAGAATCATTTTTTTGAAGCGTATAATTACCAACAGCAATATTAAACGGACCAGCTAAATTTGAATTTAAAGCACTGTCTCCTATTGCAACATTGTGATTACCTATATTATTTTTTGCAAGCGCAGCTCTTCCAAAAACCGAATTAGTAGAATCATTTCCTTTACCACGACCAGCAGTGATTCCATTTATATTAATGTCAGTTTTACTTACGGAAGCTAATTTGTCAAGTGCCGTTTTTAATTCTGAAATACTTGCAACACCAGTTCCTCCAGATTTTGCAGGAACAATGCCACTAATATTTTCTCCAGCTACACCAAAACTATAAAAAGAATAAGGCACATATTGTAACTGTGTAATACCCATAGAAATATAATTAGTTCCACCAGAGGGATCCATTTCCACTTTTAAAAATTTAGGACCATCTGCCCAAACAATATTTTTGAAATTCCAAATTACAGAAGTGCTTGAAGCATCGCCAACTACAACTGAGAATATCCCTTGGTTATTAGTAACTACTGTTTTAGTTTCAA
>CALPWK020000138.1 GCA_943327245.2 Comamonas sp. lk
ACTTCTAATGCAGTTATGTTTTGTCCGCAGGTTGTTAATTGTAATTCCTGTATATGACTCACTTTACCCTTTGGGTATAAAATAATTACATTCACTCCTGCTACTCCCAGAAATCCGTTTGCCACCGCACCTCCGGTGTCACCTGAAGTGGCTACTAAAACTGTTGTATCGCGCAGTTTCTCAGATGATTCATGCGTTTTTTCTTCTTTTAATTGCTTTGAGAAATATCCCAAACATCGACTCATGAATCTTGCTCCCACGTCCTTAAACGCAAGTGTTGGTCCATGAAACAATTCCAATGAAAATATAGTATTAGTAACTTCTATTAATGGAAAATTAAAATTGATAGTTTCTGCACATATTTGTTTCAAACTCTCGTCGTCAATAGTACCTCCTACATAAGGCTTCATTACTTCAAATGCTAATGTTGCTTTATCTAAAGTTTTGAATCTTTCAATTTGCGCTTTCGTAAATTTTGGTATCTCTGTAGGAAAATACAATCCCTTATCTGGAGCTTGTCCAGTAGTAGCGGCTGTCCTAAAATCTACCTTGGGCGATTGTTTGTTTAAGCTATAATATTGCATAATTATTCTGTTATTTCTACCCCAGCTTGATTAATAGTGGTTACATAAGTATGATGTGCTAAACCAAATCCCTCATATATTTTTTTCATCTCCTGCTCCACCGCCAATGCTGTTTGTTTTTCCTTACTCAACATAAATATGGAAGGACCTGATCCTGAAATGCCTCCACCCAAAGCGCCCACTTCCTTACAAGCTTTTTTCAAATCATCAAAACCTGGAATTAATATAGATCTGATAGGTTCTATAATTACATCTTCTAAGGAACGACCTATTAAATCATAATCTCCTTTCATTAATCCAGCTACCAATCCAGCTATATTTCCCCATTGCTTTATAGCGTCTTTCAATTTTACATTTTGTCTCAATATACTTCTCGCGTCGGCCGTCTTGACTTCTATTTGCGGATGCACTATGGTAACAAATAATTGTGGCGATGGCAATGCGATCACTTCTAATGGGAAAATAGATCTTACTAAAGTCACCCCTCCATGTATACAAGGTGCAATATTGTCGGCATGCTTTACACCGGACGCTACTTTTTCTCCATTCATGGCAAATCTTACCAAGTCGTCTTTCGTAAATGGATTGCCTAATAAATAATTGGCTCCCACCACAGCCCCTGCGGAACTTGCAGCACTTGAACCTACACCCGATCCAGGTTTAATTAATTTATTAATTTTTACCTCGAATGCTAATTTAGAAAAATCATACTCTTCTATCAATGCAATCAATGCAGCTCCTGCTACATTCTTTTCTGGATCGGTTGGTAAATTATAATCGTCAATATTTATTATTATAATATTCGCTCCATTGGGTGCACGTTCTACCAAACGCATTTCCATTTCATCATACGGATCATTCACGGCAAAGCCCAATATATCAAAGCCGCAAACCATATTGGCTACAGTTGCCGGTGCTTTAATTTTTATCCATTGATTCATTGGGACCATTGTTGTTACTTTTTTACTTTTTGCACGCGTATTACTCTTTATGAGTATTATTTGTTCGAGCAATTATACTTTCACGCTCTATTATTATTTATTCGTGTAATTATACTCTTGCTGCCCTTATAATGTCTGCAAATACTCCAGACGCTGTTACGTCTGCTCCTGCACCAGCTCCTTTTATCACTAACGGTAATTCAGGATATCTCATAGAATAGAATAATACTAAATTGTCTTTGCCATACAAATGATAAAAATCTGAACTTGGTTGTATATGCTGTAACCCAACTTTAGCTGTTCCTTTTCCATCCGCAGCATTCTCAAATTTAGCTACAAATTTTAACTTACAACCAGCTGCTACTGCAGCATCATATAATTTTTTAAAATGTGCTTCCTGCTTTTCCATCTCATTATAGAAATCTTCTACGCTTCCATTAAAACAAGACGCCGGTAAGAAACCTTCATTGACTATATCATCCATCTCTAATTTAGTTCCCGCTTCACGCGCCAATATCATTATTTTACGCATTACATCCGTTCCGCCCAAATCCAATCTTGGGTCTGGTTCTGTATATCCTTCTACTTGCGCCTGTCTTACTACTTGTGCAAATGGTTTTGTTCCGTCGTAATTATTAAATACAAAATTTAAAGTCCCCGACAATACTGCTTCAATTTTATTAATACTATCTCCGCTTCTTATTAAGTCATTCAATGTTCCTATAATAGGCAAACTTGCTCCTACATTCGTTTCAAATAAGAAAGCTGCATTAAATTGTCTAGCTAACGATTTTAATTTCGCATAGTGTTCATATGGGGAAGAACAAGCAATTTTATTACATGCTACTACCGACACTGCTTTTTCTAATAATTGTGCATATACATTCGCCACTGTTTCATGTGCTGTAACGTCCACAAATACACTATTACGTAAATTATTATCTATAATAGTGTGCACGTATTCTGCAATACCACCCGCAGGAGCGGCAGCTAGTTGTTCTTTCCAATTATTTAAGTCTATTCCTTCTACGTTCACCAATTGCTTTTTGCTATTCGCAATCCCCACAATATTAATTTGTAAGCGTAAAGACTTTTTCAAATATGGAACCTGCTTTTGTATTTGATCTATCAACTTGCTTCCTACATTACCTGCACCAGCAACATAGATATTCATTTGCTTATAAGAGGTTTCAAAGAATTCCTCATGTAATACGTTGATTGCTTTTTTAACATCCGACGCAGCAATAACTGCAGTAATATTTTTTTCTGAAGATCCTTGTGCTATAGCTCTTACATTAATTCCATTTCTTCCTAATACGCCAAACATTTTTCCACTCACGCCTGGGTGGTTGCGCATTTGCTCGCCCACTAAAGCAATGATAGATAAATCTTTTTCTATTATTAATGGATCTACTTTTTGTGTATTTATTTCTTGTTCAAATTCTGCGTCTACTGCTAATTTTGCTTGATGCGCGTCTTGCACATTTACACCCACACATATAGAATGCTCAGAAGAACTCTGTGTAATTAATATTACATTAATCAATTTTTTAGCTAAAGCATCAAACAGTCTTCTTGAGAATCCTGGTATGCCTACCATTCCTGCTCCTTCCAAACTCAATAAACATAAATCTTTGATGCTTGAAATACCTCGTATAAAATTACCATCGTTAGCAGTTTTATTTTCTATTAAAGTTCCTGGATGCTCCGGCTCGAATGTATTCTTTATCCATACTGGTATGTTTTGATGCATGACCGGTTGAATAGTTGGAGGATAAATAATTTTTGCACCAAAATGCGATAACTCCATGGCTTCTTGATAAGAAATATGTGGTATCTCTTTTGCATTTTGTACCATACGTGGATCGGCCGTCATCATGCCACTCACGTCTGTCCATATTTCTAAGGCAGTTACTTTTAATGCTGCTGCATATATGGCACCTGTATAATCTGATCCACCTCTTCCTAAAGTAGTCGTATTGTCATCCTTGTCTGACGCAATAAATCCAGGCGCCATATAAACATCAAACTTATTATTATCTGTTGAAGAGAAATAAGTTTGTATTGTTTTGTCTGTTAATTCCTTATTAATATTAGCGTTGAAATAATTACTGTCTGTTTTAATCAAATTTCTCGAATCAATCCACTGTTGCTTGATTCCCTTTGATTCAAACGTAGCACTAATTATTTTTGATGACAATAATTCTCCATAACTAACTATTTTGTCTTGCATACGCATAGACAATTCTTTTAGCATAAATAAGCCTTCGCAGTTGGATTCTAATTCATTCAATAACTGCTTCACCATACTTAGTGTTCCACTTTGTTGTTGTATTGGCAACAAAGCACGCACTGCATCCAAATGCTTTTGTTCTATATTTTGAATGATAGTTTTATATGCCTCATTTCCTTGCGATGCACTTTGTGCCAACATTAATAATTGATCTGTCACACCACTCATGGCAGACACTACTACAATTGCTGGCTCTGTCTTAATGCGCTCTGTTACAATTGAAACCACTTTCATTATTGCTTCTGCATTACCTACCGAACTCCCTCCAAATTTTAAAACCTTCATGATCTGTATTTTTGTTGACTACTATATTAAATAGCCATATATATTGTCGTCCTTATTAATTTCGTTGTAATTGATTTGATACTGCTTCATGTTTTCCATAAGCGCAGCATAATCTGCTTTTGATTTTAATTCTAATCCTACTAATGCCGGACCCGCTTCCTTATTATGTTTTTGTATATACTCAAAACGTGTAATGTCGTCGTCTGGACCCAATACCTTGTTTACAAATTCTTTTAGTGCTCCTGGTCTTTGTGCAAAGCGTATTAAAAAATAATATTTTAATCCTTCATATATCAATGATCTTTCTTTGATCTCTTGCATACGCGCAATATCATTATTGCCTCCACTCACTATACATACAATGGTCTTGCCTTTTATCTGTTCAGCATAATCGTCTAATGCCGCAATGCTCAATGCACCTGCTGGCTCCACTACAATCGCTTCCTCGTTATACATTTGTAAAATAGTAGTACATATTTTCCCTTCTGGTACCAAATGCATATCATCTAATGCATCCTTGCATATTGAAAAAGTATAGTCGCCAATTCTTTTTACAGAAGCACCGTCTACAAATTTGTCAATATGTTCTAGCATCACAGGATGACCTGCTTTCAAAGCAGCCAACATACTTGGCGCCCCTTCTGGCTCTAGTCCTATGATTTTTGTATGGGGTGACTTTTCTTTGAAATAATATCCTAGTCCTGCACTTAGTCCACCACCACCAATAGGTACAAACATATAATCTATTGGGTCCTTTTCTAGTTTATTATAATCTTCTAAAATTTCAACTCCTACCGTTGCTTGTCCTTCAATGATATAGGGATGGTCAAAAGGTGGAACAAAAGTTAATCCATGTTCCAATGTATAGGCTTTTGCTGCAACAGCCGTATCGTCAAAAGTATCTCCTACTAATTTTACTTCTACAAAATCTTCACCAAACATTTTTGTTTGACTTACTTTTTGTTGAGGAGAGGGGATTGGCATAAATACCACTCCCTTTACATTTAATTTTTTACAACTATACGCAAAACCTTGCGCATGATTCCCCGCACTTGCACATACTACGCCTTTTGCCAATTGACTTGGCGTCAACTGACTCATCATATTATAAGCACCTCTTAGTTTATAAGAACGTACTATCTGCAAATCCTCTCGCTTCAAATAAACCCTGCACTGATACTTTCGGGATAAATTGGCATTAAATTGAAGAGGGGTATGGTTAACCACCGGCTTCAATCTTTTTACCGCTCCTTCAATATCTAGTGCAGGCTTATCTACTAATTGATCTTCACTCATATTATTTTGCTGGTTGATTCTCTGGACGTAAGCTTCTAACTGTACGACCTGCTTGCCACATTTCACTATCGTGTAATTCAGCTAATTCCACTTCTAATTTCTCACGGTAATCTGCTTTACTATTTAAGTCAATAGA